>JABIGQ010000005.1 GCA_018650085.1 Candidatus Magasanikiibacteriota bacterium
AAAAAACATTATTTTTTATTTTATGATATACTATCAAATAATTATTTAGCTTAATTAATTATCATATGGAGGACACAAAAACAGGATCAAAAAAAGCCCTTATCTTTGGGCTTCTTATCTTACTCATGGTGGGGTATATTGTATATAATAAGCAAGTAGAAGAGCCAGTAGGGGAGAATGTATCTACAGATACTAGAGAAGTCACAGATGAAACTCTTCCCTCATATATTGTTGTGGAAGAATTGGATAGTGGGGATAAGTTAGTGAAACATGTTAGGGATGGATATGAGGTTGTTGTGGGGGAGGAATGGTTTGTTGAGCCATTAGAAGATATCACTAGATTAAGCAATATAAAAGATAGAGTGTTGTCTTCAGGAGTACAAGGGGATGGATGTGACATAGTTTTACAAAAAACAGATATTAAGGATTTAGATGAGTATGCTAAAACAGTTGCGGAAGATGAAGGAGCTACATATTTACTTACTAAAGAAGGACAAGTAGAAAGTCTTGTATTTGAAGGTGATTTTTTAGAAACAGGAGATGAGTTACTTTATTATAGACGGACAGGTAAAGATGCGTATCTTGGAATAGGTATAGTGTGTAAAAATAAAACAGATTATCTGTTTGTCAAAGATGAAATTATCAAAAAGACATTAAAATAATACAAAAGGGGGGTATGAAATACAAAATATTATTATTTTTAGTTATAACCTGTTTATTTTTTCCTAGGATTGTTTCTGCATATGTAATTGAAGCTGTCCCGTTTAAATCCCAAATACCTCCGGGTATTTGGAAGGATTCAAAAAATTGTGGTCAAGCCTCATCATTGATGGTATTTTCTTTTTTTGATAATAAAACGCCGATTATTCAGGGGATAAAAGATATCGATGATGAATTATATAGCTTGTATCGGGATGATATACGAAATTATAATGGTAGCGAAACGAAAACGTATCAGTTAGCAGCTGTTGCAAAACAATTTGGTTTTGAAGCAAGTATATATGGTGTAGATGGGACATTAGATTGGTTGAGGAAACAGATATTGAATGATCAGCCAGTCATTGTATTGAGCCATATCAATATGGATTCTCGTAACATCGGACATTTTATGGTAGTGGTGGGAGTAGAAGATGAAGAAATTATTGTACATGATCCTGGTAAAAATAAGCATGTAGGTAAGTTTAGAAAGTTTTCTATTGATAAATTTCTTACATCTTGGGATGCTCAAGATAATTCATATGTAGTAATAAAAAAAGAAACCCCAACTCAACAACCACCCCAATCCCAATCCTTCTGGCAAGAACTTCATGACTTCTTTTTTGGAGGATTTGTATTTGGATGGGATAATCAATCTTCTGTATATGATGGGCCATTGAGAGAAAACGCCCCAGTAGAACCAGAAGAAGAATTTGAAATTATAGAAGAAGAGGAACTCCCAGCAAAAATTATTCATGGAACTATACGTACACCTGCGCAAACCATACATGCACAAGCAGAAGAAATAATAAACATAACAGCCCTTGTAGAAAATACAGGAGAAACAACGTGGGAACATGATTTGATATCTCTAAATGTAGTAGGAGGGCGAGATGCAAATGCACAATTTAGACATCCCTCATGGTTTACTCCACTTCGCCCGACATTATTAAAAGAACAAACTATTTTGCCAGGACAGATAGGGACATTCCCATATACCATTACTGCCCCAAGAGAAGCAGGAACATACAGATTTCGTACGCAACTAGTGTATCAAGAAGGGAGTGTATTTTCTGGTATTGGAGATAGATATCATGTGCTTAGCATTATTGTTGAGGCCTTGGAAGAAGAAAGTATAGAGGAAGAGATTGTTCTAGATATTCCAGAAGAACCTATTATAGCACCAGTAGAAGAAATAGCGGAGCATCAGGAAGAAGATCCTGCAGAAGAAGAAACTCCTCAAACAAATGCTCAACCAATCATTATTTACGGTGGAGGTGGTGGAAGTAGTACTCCAGAAGAAACACATACTGGCACAGGAGGACCAGTAGAAGAGGAAAATGTTTTGCCGGAAATAACGATTACATATCCTACAAGTTCTCCATATATTATCACTACAAGTACTGTACATATAACAGGGACAGCGAATACAAGTACAGCATATATGACTTACAGTACATCCTCATTGCATACAAGTACGACTGCATATATCACAATCAATACCTCTACTTATGCGTGGGTATATAGCCCAGAAATTTCAGTGGGCACAACAACGGTTTATTTTACTGCATGGGATAGTGACTGGAGTGTAAGTAGTACACCAGTAGCACAAACACTTGTCTATAATGAAGAGGAAGAAGAAATACGCACAGGGAATATTATTATAACAAATCCAACACTGACACAAAGCGCTACAAATACATATAATTATACGAGCAATACAAGCACTCTTCTATTTGAAGGAATAGCAAGCAGTACAATTGATCAAATTATTTTTTCTGTGGATGATGTTATAGTGACCACCACACTTACTGCCTCTAGTACTTGGGAAATTTCTTTTACTGTGGAAGATGCCACAAGCACCGTATATATGTATGGAACATATGATAATGTGCAAATTACCCCAACGACAACTATAGATATAACTGTAGAAGAAGACAATTCACCAACACTTGCAGTTATAGATACCCAAAGAACAATTGAAGATCTAACGCTCATTACTACATCTACAAAAGAAGCCTTTTTAGAATATCAGATATTATTTATTGGTGGGATAGAACTTACAGTAGAAGATGTACAAGAGATGTGTGCAAATATAGGGGAAACAACTACCTCTACAGATAGCACTGTTTTTTCAGATTTTTTTTCCTATGCACAATATAATGTAGAAGTAGGGCAGTGTGTTTGGGGTTCTGTAACGACAACGGCACATACATATACTTTTCCATTCGATGAATCTTTTCAATATCTTCCAGTGATTGTGCGTGTACGTGCATATGATGAAGAAAACACCCCATACGAGTGGCAATATGGTGAGATGCTTTTTGGGTTGACTGTTGAAGATATGTTTTATGAAGAAAATCGTTTTATCATTTCAGAGATAGCTTGGATGGGGACACAGGCCAGTGCCAATGACGAGTGGATTGAAATATTTAATTCTAGTATTCATGATCGTAATCTAGAGGGTTGGCAGCTTGCTTGGGGGGATTATAATACCACTACAGAAGAATATGACAATAGTGTTGTGTTCCCAAGGTATATTGTTGATTCTTTGGAACCTGTAGTATTAGAGCGAACAGATGAAAATACAGTGATTGATCATAGATCAGGAATAGTATATACAGGCGCATTAGGAAATACAGGAGAGCATCTCCGTCTAATAGATACAGAGGGAAATATTATAGATGAAGTAGACGCAAGTGCTGGCTGGTTTGCTGGAGATAATACAGAAAAATCAACTATGTTGCGTATGTTTGATGGGCTATCAGAGGGGAATAATGCGGATAGTTGGTGTACATTTACAGAATGTTTAGAAGATGAAATTATGAGAGGTACAGCAGATATGCATGATGCAGATGGTAATTCTATTGTAGGCTCTCCAGGAACACCTATATGGGGGATCCAGATGTTTTTATGATGAGCATTAAATAGTCTGCTGTCAGTTGACAATACCTATAAAACAGCATATCATTAATGGTATATTGTTATATTATTAGTATTTATTATGCTTACATACTCACAATTAGAATTAAAAGAAGAATCAGTGTGTCTCGTAGGGTTAGGTTATGTTGGTCTGCCACTGGCAGTATTATTATCAAAGCATTTCAATGTGCTTGGTTTTGATATTGATGAAAAGAAAATTGAAGAGTTGAAATCAGGATATGATAGAACAAGAGAAGTTTCAAAAGAAGACTTAGAATCAGCAAAGATAGTATATAGTGCAGATCCTTCAACTATTGCAGAAGCAAAATATATTATTGTTGCAGTGCCAACTCCTGTAGACGATCACAATATTCCAGATCTTACTATTTTAAAAAAAGCAACAGAAACAGTAGGAAAACATATACAGCAGGAAAGTATTGTTGTCTATGAATCTACCGTATATCCAGGAGTTACAGAAGAAATTTGTGTGCCTATTTTAGAAAAATTATCCGGGTTAGAGTACAAGAAAGATTTTGGTATTGGATATTCTCCAGAGCGAGTAAATCCAGGAGATAAGGAACACACTATAGATAATATAGTAAAAGTAATTTCAGGATCAGATGATGTAGTTTCAGAAGTATTGGAAGGAGTGTATGGAAAAATTACAAATACATATCGTGCCACATCAATTCAAGTGGCAGAAGCAGCAAAAGTAATAGAAAATACACAGCGTGATCTTAATATTGCGCTTATGAATGAATTGGCTGTGCTCTTTTATGCTATGGGTATAAGCATATATGATGTATTAGCAGCAGCAAAAACAAAATGGAATTTTCTTCCATTTACACCTGGACTTGTTGGCGGGCATTGTATAGGAGTAGATCCATATTATCTTACATATAAAGCACAGGAAATAGGACATACTCCAGAAGTTATTCTTGCAGGGCGGGGGATAAATGATAGCATGCATACATTTATTGCAGGAGAAATTGTAAAACAAATGATACGCATGGGGAAAAATGTGAGTACTTCTACATTTGTTATGCTTGGGCTGACGTTTAAAGAAAATGTCCCAGATATCCGTAATTCAAAGGTAGCATCACTATATAATGAATTAAAAGAATTTGGGATTACACCACTAGTATATGATCCGTTGGCAGATGCGCAGGAAGTGAAGCATGAGTATGGTATTGATTTAGTAAAAAAAGAAGATCTCCCACAGGCAGATACTCTCATTGTGGCTGTAGCGCATAAAGAATTTACACAAATGAAAGAAACGGATTTGAAAGTAATGATGAATCATGATAATCTATTAGTAGTAGATATAAAACATCTCTATAATAAAAAACTCATAGAAGATTTAGGTATGACCTATTGGTCACTATAAATAAAATAGTATATATGAAATATCTTGTCACCGGTGGAGCCGGATTTATTGGAACAAATATAGTAAAAGAACTTTTATCAAAAGGGCATGAAGTCGTGGTGTTGGATAATTTTGCAGGTGGAAAAAAAGAAGAGCGCTTGCAAGATGATGCAACATATCTCGATGGAGATATTCGTAATCGTTCAGATTTAGATAAAGCAATGAATGGCGTAGATGGTATTTTCCATTTAGCAGCACTTCCACGTGTGACATTTTCTGTAGAATATCCATGGGAAACACATGATGTAAATGTAAATGGATTGCTCCAAGTGCTCATTGCTGCCAAAGATCATGGCATTAAGCGTGTGGTATTTTCTTCTTCATCTTCTACCTATGGTGGAGAAGATAATGAAAAAATGCTTATAGAAGACGGCGTACCAAAAAATCCAATTAGCCCATATGCACTTCATAAATTGACAGGAGAGCATTATTGCAGATTATTCTCAGAATTATATGGCTTGGAAACTGTAAGCTTGATTTATTTTAATGTATACGGTCCATATTTTGATCCAGAAGGAGGATATGCTCTTGTGATTGGAAGATTTTTACACCAAAAACAACATGGTGAACCTATGACAGTTTGTGGAGATGGAGAATATTACCGTGATTATACGCATGTAAGTGATGTGGTAAATGCAAATATCCTTGCCATGACAAAAGAGAGTGTAGGAAAAGGGGAGACTTTGAACATTGGATATGGAGCACCTCGTACAGTAAATGATCTGGTGACGTTAATAGGTGGAGAGCATGTAAATGTTCCAGAACGTCTAGGAGATCCTCGTTTTTCTGGTGCGGATAATAAAAAAGCAAAAGAACTTCTTGGCTGGGAACCTACTATTACACTAGAAGATGGAATTGCAGAGTTGAAGAAAGAAATGGGGTTAGAGTAACCCGTCTTCACTCAGTCCATTTCATGGCTGAGTTGCGCCGGGTAAAAGAGATATTAAAAAAATGTGGGTAGATCCCACATTTTTTGTTATCTATATATTGTTTTTTAGCTTTTACCAGCAACTATAACTGTATTTTCTATCAATTTAGCTACTGTAATAGGGCCGACTCCTCCGGGAGTTGGAGTAATAAAAGAGGCGCGCTTTGCTACTTTTTTTATATCTACATCTCCATGCATTTTTTTCTGGGTAAATGACACCCCTGCATCAATGATAATTGCTCCTTTTTTTACCATGTCTTTTTTTATTAAATCTTTTTTCCCTACAGCAGTAATAATAATATCTGCTTGCTTGCATTTTTTCTTTAGATTTTTTGTTTGTTTATTGCAAGTTAGGATACTTGCAGATCTATTCATTAGAAGAAGAGAAAGTGGTTTCCCCACTAGGTTTCCTGTCCCAACCAATGTAATATTTTTTCCAACGACATCTACATTTAATGTTTCTAAAATATGTAGAATCGCTCCGGGAGTTGGCGGGATCATGTCTTGATCATTTCGCAGTAACTTTCCTAAATTTTCATAGGTAAGATAATCTACATCTACTGAAGGATCTATGGTATTTAACACTCTCCCAGTGTGAAGATGTTTTGGCAATGGAAGCTGTATAATCATGCCGTGTAGTTCTTTTTTCTGTATACTTTTTAGTTCTTTTATAAGTGTTTTTTCTTCTATATCTTTTTTAAACGTATACACATCTACTATTATGCCAATAGATTCTCCGGCTTTCTGTTTCTTTAATACATATGTTTGAGATGGTTTATTATCTCCTACCAGTACCACAACAAGACGAGGAGTGATTCCACGTTTTTTTAGGAGGGTGACTGTTCGTTTTGTTTTTTTGAGGAGTTGTTTTGCAATTTCCTCACCATCTATGTATTGCATATGGAGTGTATTAGACTTGTCTTATAACAAGCCTAGTATATATGAAAAAGATGGAAAAATCAAGATTGGGGGGATGATTTGTTTGCGTGTGGGGGGAATTGTGGGGTATACTTTGGATATAGTTTAAAAAATAAAATTTAACTCTAATTCTTCCCTATATGAAAATTTACGTTGCACATTCAAGAAGTTTTGACTTCAAAAAAGAATTATATGAGCCAATGAGACAAAGTTCTCTAAATAATGAACATACTTTTGTTTTACCTCATGAAACTTCAGATGAATCTTTTAATTCCAAAGACTATTTGAAAAATGAAGCAGATGTATTAATAGCAGAAGTTTCTGAGCCTTCTACTGGCTTGGGGATTGAATTAGGATGGGCGAATATCTATGAAGTCCCAATTATTGGTATTTATAAAAAAGGATCAAAAGTATCAGGTTCATTGAAAGTGGTATCAAAGAACTTCGTGGAATATTTTAATAGTAAAGAATTGATTTCTGGTATTGAAAAAATAATTAATGAGATGTAAAAGTAAATTACTTCTAAACAATACTATATAAAGTAGCCCTTTCCAGCTACTCTATGGTATAATCTATACATATCTATTAAACAAATCATATGAAATCTATAAATGATTATTTTAGTATTGCAGTGAAAAATAATGCATCCGATCTACATCTCGTGGGTGGAGAAAAGCCAATGCTTCGTATTGCGGGGGAATTGAGAGATATAGAAGAAAAACCATTGACAGATAGTACGCTAAGAAAAGAAATTGCAGGAATATTGACTACACAGCAACAAAAAACATTGACAGAAGAAAAAGAGTTAGACATGAGTCATGATCTAGGAACAGCACGCTTTCGTGTCAATGTGCATTTTCAGGATGGAAATATTGGATTAGCAGCACGTCTCGTCCCAAAGACAATTCCATCACCAGATGAATTGCGTTTTGAGCCTATATTACAAGAATTGCCACAATTACTAGATGGATTAGTCCTAGTAGTAGGGCCAACTGGGCAGGGAAAATCTACCACAATTGCATCAATGATAGAAGAGATTAATAAAACAAGAAAAACGCATGTTGTGACAATTGAAGACCCTGTTGAGTTTTTATTTGAAGATAAGATGAGTTTAATTGAACAAAGAGAAGTGGGCCAAGATACCAATTCATTTTCAGATGCACTTAAGCATGTATTACGACAAGATCCAAATGTTATTTTAGTAGGGGAGATGCGTGATCCAGAGACCATTGCAACCGTCTTAACTGCCGCAGAAACAGGGCATTTGGTATTTTCCACTCTTCATACCTCTACTGCAGCAGAGGCTGTAGAGCGAATTGTAGATGTATTTGAAGGACCAAAGCAAAAGCAAGTACTTATCCAACTATCCGCAGTATTACGCGCTACTGTTGCGCAGCAATTGATACCAGCAGCAGAAGGTGGGCGTGTCGCTGCCAGAGAGGTATTGATTAATACGCCTGCGGTATCAAATTTGATTCGTGAAAATAACATTGCTCAGCTCCAAAGTGTAATCCAAACAAATGCAAAAGCAGGAATGGTAACTATGGATAAAGCAATAGAAAAATTATTAAAAGAAAAATTAATTACAAAAGAGGTAGCAGAAAAAAGAAGTGGAAGACAGCGTAAAATATAGTTATGGGGATATCCAATAAAAAGAAATGGAAAGCAAATGGTTCAAAGCATAAGCGATTGGATATTACTTTTTTTATTATGTTGGGAATCATGGGGATTGTGGCATTGCGTTTTGGTATTCTTATGATCATTAGTCATTCTTTTTATGAAAAATTAGCAAGTGGTTCTCATGAAGTGTATTCTCAATTATTTGCAACACGTGGAAGTGTATATATACAAGATTCTCGTACAAAAGAAGAATTTCCTTTAGCTATTAATAGGGATGTGTTTTTTGTATATGCTAATCCACAGGAAATAAAAGAATATACTATAAAACAAGAAATAGATTTTGAGACATTTATTCAAACTATTGTTACAGAAGTAGGGGATATCTTGGTATTTGATGAAGATCAAAAAGAAGGTATGCTAAAAAAATTAAGAAAAGATCGTGATCCATATGAACCAATAAAAAAACAAGTAGAAGAGGATATAGTAGATAGTATAAAAGAAAAGGAATTGGCAGGTATTCATTTTTTACGTCAATCAGTGCGTTATTATCCAGAGCATGAGTTAGCTTCCAATGTTATTGGATTTCTTGGGAAAACAGAAGAGGGGAATGATATTGGGCGTTATGGGATAGAAGGATATTGGGAAAAAGAACTTGCGGGAGTGTCTGGGTTTTTTGAAGGATTAAAAAGTGCGAAAGGGCGTTGGATTCCGCTGGGAGGAAGTGAAACAAAAGCCTCAAAAGATGGGGTGGATCTATTATTAACCATAGATAGAACATTGCAATTTCATGCATGTGATACATTGAAAAAAGCTATGGAGTTGTACGAAGCAGAGGATGCAGCATTAATTATTATGGATCCACGTACGGGGGCTATTCGTTCTATGTGTAGTTTCCCAGATTTTGACCCAAATACATATGGTCATGTAGAAACTGTTGAGTCTTATAATAATGCGACTATTTTTACACCATACGAACCAGGATCGATTTTTAAACCAATTACCATGGCGGCTTCATTAAATGAAGAAGTCATTACTGCGCAAAGCGTATTTTATGATAGTGGACAACGTGATGCTGGGTGTATTTATCCTATTCGTAATGCAGATGGAAAAGTATATAAAGATCAAAGCATGAGTGGGTTATTGGAAAACTCTGTAAATACGGGAATGGTTTGGGTAGCAGAACAGGTAGGAAAGCAAACATTTAAACAATATATTGAAGAGTTTGGGTTTGGTATAAAGCAGGGGATACTTATGGACACAGAGGCAAGTGGATCGCTTGAAACACTAAATCGTAGAGATAATGATGATATGGACTGTTACACTGCCACAGCTTCATTTGGGCAGGGGATCTCTGTAACCCCACTCCAAGTTGTCACTGCATTTAGTGCTATAGCAAATGGTGGAACATTATTTCAGCCATATATTGTAGAAGAAATTCGGCATACAGATAAAGCATTTGAAAAAACAAAACAAAAAGAATTACGTAGAGTTATATCTACACGTACAGCAGCTACAGTTTCGAGCATGATGGTAAATGTCGTAGATAAAGGACATGCCAAATTAGCACGAGTTCCAGGGTATTATGTTGCAGGAAAAACAGGAACAGCACAAATTGCGGAAAAGGGAATATATATAGATGCTACAAATCATTCATTTGTAGGATTTGCCCCGGTAGAAGATCCGCAGTTTGTTATGATAGTAAAATTAGGTCGCCCAAAGAGTGGAAAATATTCATCTGCCACTAGTGCCGCAGTATTTGGAGATATTGCCCAGTTTATTTTACAATATTACGGTGTTGCTCCTACACGTTAGTTATTCACGTCATTGCGAGCGTAGCGAAGCAATCCCAGAGTTTAGCGCATTAAAGCCTGGGATTGCCGCGTTGTCCTAACGGCAACTCGCAATGACGTATGTTTTTTGTATATTAAAAGAACCGTCATTATGACGGTTCTTTTTGTGACAGGAGGGAGATTTGAACTCCCGACCTTAGGGTTATGAATCCTACGCTCTTACCAACTGAGCTACCCTGCCTTTTATGTAGCCTGTAGGGGAATCGAACCCCTATTACCTGGATGAGAACCAGGCGTCCTAACCATTAGACGAACGGGCCGACTATAGATGTCTACGAATAATGTAGGTACCAATAGCCAGTATTATATAGGATATTTATTCTCTTGTCAATATAAAAAAACATCTCGTTTTATACGAGATGTTCTTTATGTTTTTTTTATTAAATCGTAGGTTGTGCGGGTGCCTCTGGCGGTGTAAGAGATCTTTTTCCTTTCAATGCATCTTTTAATGCTTTTCCTGCTTTAAACTTAGGAACAGTCACTGGAGGAATAGTAATCTTTTCAGTTGGGTTTTGTGGATTTACTCCAATTCTTCCTGCACGTGTCTTTGCGCTAAATTGTCCAAATCCTGCAATATTCACTGTTTCACCTTGTTGTAATTGCTCCATGACAATGCGTACAAATGTGTTTACCATGTCTTCTGATTCTTTTTTTGTGACTCCTACACGGCCAGCAATAGTTTGTGCTAAACTTGCTTTATTCATATGGGTAAATGTTATGTTTCAAATGTGTTACCTCTATTGTACTAGAAAGGCAAATTTGTGTCAATAGAGCGACAAAATGATAAAGAAAAAAACATAGGAACTATCCTATGTTTTTTTGTGAGTTTGTTTTTTTCTTTATCTTGCGTACTCTATAGTACGAGTTTCACGAATAAGATTTACTTTAATTTCTCCTGGATATTGTAATTGACTTTCAATTTTTCTTGCAATATCTTTTGCCAAGCTATACGCTTGATAGTCGTCAATTGATGTAGGATTTACAAACACACGGATTTCACGACCAGCTTGGATAGCATATACTTTATCTACCCCTGGGAAATCTTTTGCTGTTTCTTCTAATTCTTCTAGACGAGCAACATATTGTTCAAATGTATCACGACGAGCTCCAACACGAGATGAAGAAATAGCATCTGCTGCCATAACAATCTTTGTTAAAAGAAGTGGTGGGTTTGTGTCATGATGTGTCAATGCAACTTGTGCTGTTTCATCATCAACATTGAATTTTTTTAGAATAGTATGTCCAATTTCTGTATGCGCTCCTTGTGTTTCATGATCAATTGATTTTCCAATATCATGGAAGAATCCAGCCTTTCGTGCCTTTGCAGGGTTAATACCAACTTCTTCTGCCATTAATGCAGAAAGGTATCCTACTTCCATAGAATGGTTCAATACATTTTGGCCATAACTTGTACGATATTTCAATCTTCCTACAATAGAGATAAGCTTTGGTTCAATACCAATAATTCCCATTTTATGGAGTGCTTCTTCACCAGCTTTATGAATATCTAGTGCGAGTTCTCTTTTTGCTTCTAAAATATATTCTTCAATTTTTGCTGGTTGAATACGTCCGTCTGCAATTAATTTTTTTAATGCTAAATAACAGACACGGCGACGAATAGGGGAGAAACTTGAAATAACAAGTACTTGTGGTGTCTCATCAATAATAAGTTCACAGCCTGTCATTTTTTCAATTGTTTTAATATTTCTTCCTTCTTTCCCAATGATTCTTCCTTTCATCTCATCACTAGGAAGGTCAATAACAGTCCCAGTAGTTTCTTGTGCATGATTACATGCAGTTCTTTGCATAGCTGTAATAACCAAAGATTTTGCTTTTATGTCAATATCTTCTTGGTTACGTCTATCTAGCTTAAATTGCAAATGAAGAAGATCTTCTTTTGCTTCTACTTCTACACGTTCCATGAGTTCTCCTTTTGCTTTTTCTTGAGAATATTGTGCAATATCTTCTAATCGTTTTATTGCTTGTGATCGTACATCTTCTACTCTTTCTTTGATGTCTTGAATTTCTTTTACTTTTTCTTCAAGTTTTGTTTTTCTATTTTCAAAATCCATGAGTTTGTTATCAAACATGGTCTCACGGTTTTCTAGACGTGCTCTGGTTTTATCTAAATCAGCTTGACGTTTTTTTTCTTCTACTTTTGCTTCATCAATGATTTTCATTGATTTTTCTTTTGCCTCAATTACAATTGTTTGTTCCTTGTTCTTTGCTTCAATGAGGCGTTTTTCTGCAAGTGCTTCTACTGAATTTGCACGTGCTTGGGCTATTTGTTTTCGCGAAACATACCCAATGGCACCACCAATAGCAATACTGATAAGTGCAGTGATCGTTATTTGTATAAACATAAATATCTCTTTTTTATGTATGAAAAGGATATTGAAGAAGAGATGTCTATATAGACGTATACTAAATATTTCTAGATGTATTATCTAGAGATGTATCCCATGTATATTAGTTATGGGGTGTGTGTAGAGAAGAATGAATAGATATCTTCATAAAAATAGAATACGTGTAATTATGGGATGGTGTCTTATTCGTCTCATCATTCCCACAAGACAATGCTTTTCGTCAATATAACCTTACCATGCTTAATTTAAAATCTATATATAGAATAGCAAAAAAAGTGTCTTTTGTCAATCTGCTTGTAATTTAGGCTAAATTAAGGTAAAATATGGGCATATATTATTATATTATTATGTCTGTAGCGAAAAATACCACATTAATGACTATTGCATCTATTGGCCAAAAAATCATAGCATTTATATATTTTGCAGTCATTGCTAATTTTTTGGGTGTAGGAGATACTGGGCGTTATACCACAGTCCTTGCATTTACTACTATTATTGTTGTATTTGTGGATTTAGGATTAAGTAATGTTCTTGTCCGTGAAGTTGCACGAAAAAAAGAACAAGCACAGGCCTATTTATCCACAGTACTTGCCAGTAAAATAGTCTTGAGTATCTGTTCTTATCTTCTGCTTGTTATATTAGTAAATGTCTTGGGATATGATATGGAATATAGGCATATGGTATATCTATCTGGCGTGACAATGCTCTTTGATTCTCTTCATTTGAGTCTGTATTCTGTTTTACGTGGATATGGAATATTAAAGCATGAAGCACGTGGAATTATTCTTAGTCAAGCTATTACACTTATCTTTGGAACCACATTTTTATATTTAGGTTTCCCCATTATATTTTTAATTCTTGCTTTCACCATTGCAAGTTTTGTAAATGTCTTGTATATTGGTACGATTTTAAAAAAGACTTACGAATTATCTCTTGTCCCTGTTTTTGACAAGAAGATTTTTAAACATCTTTCTCGCATTGCTGTTCCGTTTGCATTTGCTGCTATCTTTGCACGAGTGTATTCATATATAGATGGATTATTATTAAAAAGTATGCTTGGGGATATTGCGGCGGGTCTTTACGCTATTCCTATGAAAATTACTTTTGCTTTTCAATTTATCCCATTTGCATTAGTGGCATCTCTTTATCCACGCATGAGTGAATATTTTACTAGTAATAAAAAAAAATTGGCACAAATTTTTCATCAGGGATTGGTTTATCTAAGTATTGTTGCTTTTCCTATTGCTGTAGGGATTGCTGTGTTAGCAAAGGATATTATATTACTTATTTATACAGAGGACTACATAGCCTCAGTAGTGCCATTGCAAATTCTTATGACTGGCTTGGTTTTTTTCTTTTTAAGTTTCCCAATTGGGGCGTGTCTAAATGCATGTAATCGTCAAGCAACGCAGACAGGAATAGCAGGTGTAGTTATGCTTATAAATATTGGATTAAATATTATGCTTATACCAATATATGGCATTATAGGTGCATCAATTGCTGCATTGGTAGGAAATGTATTACTTGTTGTGATTGGATTTGTATTTGTAAGAAAGGTATTAGAAGTGGCTTGGGTAGATTTATTAAAAAAAATAATACAGATTGGGTTTTCTGCATTTATTATGGGGTGGGCAGTATATATGGTCTCATCACATGTGCCATTAGTTATAGCTATATTATTTGGAGCAGTTATTTATCCTTTCATGTTAATGCTCACAAAAGGAGTAGAGAAACGGCATATAGAGGATGTTGTGGGATTGTTGAGGTAATAAATATACTTGTATATAAGATTAAATTTGTGATATGGCATTTTTGCCATATTTTTTTATACATCTTCTTTTTTTAATACCATATATCTATTTATGATAATAGATAGTAATAGAAAATCAATAATAAGAAGGCTGTAGAATATATATTTTTTAGAAGAATCTGTATCTATTAACCAGACAATATCTGGAGTATGATAGGAAGTAATATCAATATTTACATGATTTAATACCAGATCTTCTTGTTTCCTTGTCCATCTAAACCATGTTTCTTCTTCATAGCTAATAGGTTCGTTTTTTATATGTAGATAACTAAAAAGTAAGTTGTGGTAGAGGGGGATATGGGAAAGTTGTGGTGTAAAACGCATATGGTGTAGTGAATCTACATTTCCTTCACGTAATATATTTAATTGTTTACCATAAGAGTAGGAGGCTCCTAGAATTTGTATATATATTGATAATATTATAGTTATAAAAATCAGTAGTGTGGATATTTTTTTCCACGTGATATTATGAAATATAAAAATAAGTGGTAGGTGTAGAAGGCTTAGGATGGGAATTAATTTTCTTACAGCCCATGTTTCATCTGTCCAGTAACTAAATGGTGCAGTAAGAAATAATAGAAGGAGAAAAGATACTAAAATAAAAGTAGCAGTTTCTTTATGTGTATAAAAAAATTTCTTCCATACAAAAAGAGTTAATAAAAGAAGAGGACTAAAGAAAAATATACTTTTACCAATGGAAAAGAATATTCCATAAAATCCTTCCCACCATGTCCATATTTGAAATTCATGCGCAAGTGAATATACTCCAGTAAATGAATGGTAGTGAAAATATTGAAAAATAAGAAGACTTAGAAATGCGATAACAGCAGGTATAATTGCTTTTGAAAAATCTTTTATATATATACGAATATTTTTTTGTAATCTCTCGTAGTGTACTGTTGCTATAAATAGTATAATGGGTAAACCAAATATTGGGCCATACGATTTTGCTGTGGCAAGGAGAGCAAATATAATTCCTACGGTAAAAAGAGAGCCTTTTTTTTCTTTCCAACGTATTAATGTCAATAATAACATTGTTATATAAAACGTTGCTTGATATTCCATCCCTATATTTGCATATGGCCAAAGACTAGATCCTATACCTATTAATATAGATACTGCTAGAGCAATATATTTTTTATGTGTAAGATACCAAACAATATAGAACATTCCTATAGTCGTCAATGTAGAAAATATGATCGGTACGAGAGTAAGCCAAACGATATTATCTAGGCCAATAAGTCGAAATAGTATAATAAAAGGAATATATAATATAGTTGCAGAAATACCAGCCCTTTTTATATCATATTCTCCTGCGAGTAACTTTAGAGCAGAGACAGCAGTTTCTCCTTCATACCCCCCAAAGTTCATATGCCATGTGGTCAAGTAGCACATACAAGTAAAAAATCCAGCAAGTAGTGCAAAGTGGCTAACAGATAGATCAGAAAATTTTATACGAAACATAGTGTAAATAGCTTTTACTCCATCACGCCAATTTATTTTTTTTCCTTCATCTTTTGATCTGGGATTATATGAAATAGGTATTTCTTTAATTGTTATATTCATGTTTGAAATATGCCCTGTAACTTCTGGGCAGAAAGCAAATCCTTTTTCACGTAAGGGCATTTTTTTTAGCAGGTTTGTTTTTATAAGCTTATAGCAGGTAGCCTCATCTGTCATTTTTTGTTTAAATAATATATTTGCAATGAGAGTTACTAGCCGTCCACCCCAGTAAAATAGTGGTGCACCACGTGTGTTGCCTCCTTTATTTCTTGAACCGTAGAGAACAGAGAGTTCTGTTTTTTTTGCATGGGTATACATTTCTATAATATCTTTTGGGTCATATTCTAAATCAGCATCTTGGATAATAGTATATGTTCCAGTTGCTTTTTTTATTGCAGAGTGAATAGCTGCCCCTTTTCCTTTATTTTTTTTATGTAGAATAATATCAAATACATCTTTATTTTTTATTTCAGATTTATATGATAGTAACGATTGTTTTGTGTTATCTTTAGATCCATCATCTACAGCTATGACTTGATAAGTTATATTAGAATTTTCCAATACAAAAAAAAGCTTTTTCAATAGTTGAATAACTGTTTTTTCTTCATTATAGATTGGCACAATGATGGTGAGGTCTGCTGGCATAAGTCTAACTATTGTAAATCCAATACCTTGTTTACTTCGGCATCAGATTCTTTATTTTCTGCACGGGGGATATGGGTAAGGGTTACTTTCTTGAACCCTTGCATGATATTCCATGCTTGTATAAATAATTTTTGGATATTGAGATTTTTTACTTTCCATCTTCTGTTTAATTGTTCTACAACTAATTTACTATCTAAAAAACAAAATACTTCTGTAGCACCAAGTTCTTTTGCTTTTGCCAATGCAGAAATAATTCCCATGTACTCTGCATAATTGTTTGTTTGCTCGCCCAGATACTCTCCATAGTGTTCTATGGTTTCTCCGGCTTCATTTTTTATGACAATACCACTAGCAGCAGGCCCTGGATTCCCACGAGCACCACCGTCTGTATAAAGAAATAATTTCATAATACATTATACTTGTTTAATATCTTTTAGCATACGTCATTGCGAGCGTAGCGCGGCAATCCCAGGCTTTATTGCGCTAAACTCTGGGATTGCTTCGTCGTACCTCCTCGCAATGACGTTTTTATTTATACTTGTTTAATATCTACAATGGTCAATTGCAATTCACGATTTCCATTCCATTCATTTATCCCAATTTCAAATACAATATCAATAGTATCCCCAACATGTAAGAGTTTACACCAATTTTTCTCCTCACCATCAGTGGTGCAAAGGTTCCATCCAATAGTTTTACGTATGACATTGTTATTGTGTGTGACTAAAATACGCAAATGTTTTTTTTCTTTTCCTAGTGGTTTTAGCTCTGTAATTGTTACACCACGAGCTACGTATTTTGGGGCAGGATTTTTTTGTCCAAATGGTTTGAATTTATCTAGAGAATCATAGAGCTTCCAGTCCACATCTGCTAAATCTATTTCTGCATCGATATCAAGAGTGGGAGTCATGTCTATGTCTTTTGTTTTTTTACTACATTTTTTTATAAATGCTTCTTGGAATTCTTTTATCTTTGAGCTGTCTGCTAAACTAAATCCACATGCCATAGGATGCCCACCAAATTTATCAAAATATTCGGGCATTTCTTGCAATGAATCTATCATATCAAATCCTGGGACACTTCTACCAGATCCTGTAACGACATCACCATTATTTGCCATGATAATCGTTGGTTTTTGATAGCGAGCTTTTATACGACTGGCAATTAATCCTACAATACCTGTAGTCCAATCGGGATTATAATAAAAAAGCACAGGATTATCTAATTGATGTTTTTCAACATTATCTATGGCTTGTTTTACATAATTTTCTGTTATCTCTCTGCGTTCTTTATTATTTTCATGTAACCTAAATGCTAGATCTATAGCATCTGATCCATATTTCGCAGTGAGTAATTTATATGCTACATTTGCATGATCAATTCTTCCTGCGGCATTAATTTGTGGCGCTATACGAAATCCTATGGTATTTGCATCAATTGGTTTTTTCAAGACCATGTCATTATCCATTATTCCTGATTCAAGAAATAATTTTTGTAAGCCTATCCGGCGTGTTTTATTTAATACAATTAATCCATACTTCGTTAGTGTGCGTGATTCTCCCAGTAGGGGAACCATATCTGCCACACTTGCAATAGCGACCATGTCTAGTAACCATTTTTCAAATCCTTCGTGTGAAATACCATTTGCGAGTGTTTCGTGTGATTTGTGATGTGTATGAATTAATCCTTGGGCTAATTTAAATGCTACACCACCACCAGCAAGTTCTTTATCTGGGTATGGTTCATCTGGAACCTTTGGGTGAATAATTGCATGCGCTTTTGGGACATTTTCTGGAACAGTATGATGATCTGTAATAATACTATCTATTCCTTTTTCATTTGCATATGCAATTTCTGTTGCATTACTAATTCCACAATCACAGGTGATAATAAGATTTGTTCCTTTATCTGCCAAATAGTCAATAGTATTATTATTCAAACCATAGCCATCTTTTTCACGATGGGGGAGATAGACATCTATATGTTTTGCGCCTATAGCTTCTAACACTTCTGTAAGAATAACAGCAGCACTTACTCCATCTGCATCATAATCTCCGTGTATGGTGATATGTTCATCTTTTTCTACCGCAGTAAATAAACGACGAACCGCCACTTCCATATCTTTAAATAAAAAAGGATCATGCACATCTTTGCTATAATCTGGTTGAAGAAAAGAATCAATCTCCTCTGCGGTCATTATTCCTCTATTATATAGGAGAGAAGAAACTATCTTTGGCAATTCCGGATGATTGTCTATAAATGATTGTGGAGGAGATGGAAGAACATTCCAACGTTTTTCAATCATATTAAAATGCAGAAAATATTGGAAGGACTGTAAAAAATAGCATCCCACCAATTCCAATAATTGCAATAAACATTTTTAATTTTTTGTGTTGTTTGTCTGCCATATATAAGTAATTTAAATTATCTTTTTAGAACAGCTAAATATGCTTCTGATGGAATATTTACTTTCCCTTTCCCCATGGCAAGCATTTTCTTTTTCCCTTTCTTTTGTTTTTCAAGCAGTTTTCTTTTTCTAGTGACATCTCCACCATATAACTTTGCAGTCACATCTTTTCTCAGCGCACTAATTCTTTCTCCTGCTACAATTTTTCCACCAATGGCTGCTTGGATTTTTATGACAAATTGTTGTTTTGGTAATGTTTCTTTTAGAGATTTTACAATCTTTTTTCCAATACGAAATGCTTCATCTCGCCAAACAAGGAGGGACAATGCCTCTACAGGTTCGTCCGCAATAAGAATATCCATTTTTACCACATCAGATAGTCTATAATCTTTTAATTCATAACTTAAAGATCCATATCCACTCGTAACTGTCTTTAGTTTATCATAAAAATCAGTAATAAGCGATGCAAGTGGCATGTGGTAATGCAGGAGCGCACGCTTTGCGGTATTTCCTGTACCAGTACTTAAATATTCTGTATTTTGGTATTCTCCTTTTCTCTCAGAAACTAGTCCCATGATATTTCCAATGTATTCTTCTGGAGTAATAATATCTACAGTCATCCATGGTTCTTTTATGCGTTCAATTTTTTGGACTTCTGGTAGATCTTGTGGGCTTTTTACAATTAATTCTTTTCCATCTGTTTTATATATTTGATAAGCAACACTAGGTACCGTAGCAATAATATGAAGTCCAAATTCACGGCGTAAACGTTCTTGGAATATTTCTAAATGGAGCATGCCTAAAAATCCACAACGAAATCCAAATCCGAGTGCTTGAGAATGTTCTGGCTCATAAAAAAGAGCAGAGTCATTTAATTTTAATTTATCCACGGCATCACGCATGGCATTGTAATCATCTCCTTCTTGCGGAAAAATTCCCGCAAACACCATAGGCATAACTTCCTTGTACCCAGGGAGTGGAGCCTCTGCAGGTGTTTTTTTACTTGTAATGGTGTCACCTACACGGACATGCCCTAATTCTTTTAATCCAGTAACAATATATCCGATTTGTCCATTTTCTAACATGGGATCACTTTCTAGCGTAGGGGAGTAGTGTCCTATGTCTAATATTTCTGCTTCTGCCTTTGTACTCATAAATCGTACAGAATCTCCTTTTTTTAGTGAACCATCTTGCATACGTACAGAAGCAATAACACCTTTGTAATCATCATAAAATGAATCAAATATCATGGCACGTGCAGGTTTATCTTCATTTTTACTTGGTTCTGGAATCCGCTCAATCACTGCATCAAGTATTTGTTCTACTCCTTCTCCTGTCTTTGCAGAGCAGGTTAATATATCTTCTTTTTTACATCCTATAAGATGAATAATCTCAGCACTTACTTTTTCTACATCCGCATTTGGTAAATCAATTTTATTCAATACGGGAATAATAGTAAGATCTTGATCTAATGCAAGATAAAGGTTTGCTATAGTTTGTGCTTGCACTCCTTGGCTGGCGTCTACTAAAAGAATAGCACCTTCTACCGCTGCAAGTGATCTGGATACCTCATAGGTGAAATCCACATGCCCGGGAGTATCTATAAGGTTCATTATATTTTCTTTGTGCTCCATGCGAACAGGCTGGAGTTTTATGGTAATACCACGTTCTTGCTCTATGTCCATTTGATCTAGGATCTGGCTTTTCATGTGTCTTTTTTCCACAGTTCCAGTCACTTCTAAAAATCGATCTGCAAGGGTAGACTTTCCATGATCAATATGAGCAATAATACAAAAATTTCGGATAGGATTCATAAAATAAACATTAAGCCTTTATATTGTGCGTATCATAGCAGTATTAAGGGGAAAAATCAAGGATGTCTAGAATTAAAAAAGCCCACATTTCACAATGTGGGGCGCTTATTGATAACCGGACGGCTTCAATAAACTAACATCTACTTGGTGTAGACGGAACCCGTGTGTTAACGGGGTCTTCCGGAGGCGTAAAGGGTACGCTGGCTTTACCACATTATATGAGTTGGTGGTGTCGGGGGGTCTGTGGGTGGAAATAGGACCCTCATGGCCCCATCTGGGGTCGGCCCGTCTCCCCAAAAGTATGAGTCGTACTTTGGGGTGGACGTTGCTATTTCGTCCTTTTGGCCGGTCGGACATCTGTACAGTATACTATCTTTTGTCATATTAAATACTATGATCTTTTGTCCCGGTGCGACTCCACCGGAACATGAGAAGGTCACTCCTTCTTTTGAGATCATGGATGGGACGGTGGGGCAGCGGTGCGCCCCACAGCCGGTGGTGATGATGAGGGCGGTCAGGATGCTGAGAAGCTTCATGGTTTTTCCTTATTTTAAAACCATTTTTGCAACCAGGTATTCCACAAGAAGACGTTCTTCTTGGATACCTCAATACACATATTTGTTATAAATACAGATATTGAGATATCCAACCAAATAACCACTATTCCACCAAGTTTTGTAAAAAGAACTTATATACGCTTGCTTAAGCGAACGAGATATAGTAGCATAAAAAAAACACTTTGTCAAGTGTTTATGTGGTTTGTTGGGTTCAAATATTGTATCTCACTACATCTGTTCTCCCTCTTGAATTCCTGCTTCTACATTTCTTATACGAAGCCAACGTTTTTTTAATGTTTGGGAGAGATGGATCATTTCTTCTGAACGTAGGAATAGGAGGATCACAGCATAGATAAATAAGCCTATGATTCCTGTAATTGCTCCTTGTAGGAAGATTCCCCAGAAACGAGTCATATCTACCATATATCCAAGTTGAGTTTTTATAAATTGCATGGCAATACCCATAATTAATCCTGCCCCAATCATCTTATATATAGATGGCAGAATAATAGACTCGTTGAGTGTTTTTAGATCACGACGAAGGCTAAACCACATAGCGACAAGCTGGAAAATAGCACTAATAGAAAACGCAATAGCAAGCCCCATAACACCCAGAGTATCTTTTAGAGCTAGACTTCCTATAATAGAAATAAGTGTTGCTACAAATCCTATTAGGAGAGGAGTCTTTGTATTATGCATAGCATAAAATGATCTAGCAAGGAGTGGGGTCAAGCATTGGGCAAATAATGATAATGTAAAAAATGCAAGCGTATCTGCAGTCATAATCGTTGCTGCCCAGTCAAATTTTCCAGAACCAAGTACGACACGGACAATTTGTGCACGAAGAAGTAAGAAGATAAGAGAGAGTGGAATAATAAAGAAGAGTATCTTTTTTACTGTATTTACTATTTGATCTCTAAAGGCATCTATCTTTTTTTCTGCTGCAAGTTCAGATAGAGTAGGGAATGCTGCCATAGCAAATGAAAGGCCAATAATTCCTACAGGAACAAATTGCAAATTACTTGCAAAGGTAAAGACCGTAATGCTTCCCACAGCAAGTGTAGACGCAATAATGGTCATGACAAATAAATTCAGTTGATTACTTGCTAGTGTGAGCGTGCGTGGAATCATAAGTTTCCCAATGTGTAGTGTATCTTTATCATAAAGATTAATCTTTGGGTGAAACTGAAATCCGTGATGGTGAAGGGTGGGAATTTGAATAGTCAGGTGAAAAAACGCTCCTAAAATCACACCAAATCCTAGCCCGGTAAGTCCCCAAATTGGCACAAAAAAAATAGCTCCAATAATAATCCCAAGGTTATATACCAATGGAGTGAGGGCATAGATAAAAAAACATTTCATGGATTGGAGCATGCTATTTAATATAGAGCTAAGCCCTAGTAGAAATGGACTAAAAAGCATGATACGAGAAAGGAGGATGGTTTGTGTTACTTGTTCTGCATCAAATCCTGGGACAATGAGTGGAATAATTTGTGGCATGAAAATAAAAAAGAGTACGCATACAAAGGCAATACCAATTCCTACAATAGTTAAAATATTATTTGCGAGTCCCCATGCTCCTTTTTTATCTTTTTTTAATTTTGCAGTAAATATAGGAATAAAGCCTGCAGAAATTCCACCAACTATAAGGAGGTTAAATACTAAATCGGGGATACGAAAAGAAGCGTAATACATATCTAGTGTAGATCCAGCTCCAAATTGATGCGCAAAAATACGATCACGAAGAATAGCAATAAGTCTGCTAAGAAAGGATGCTCCTCCTAAAACAAGTGCTGCACCAGTAATTGTTTTTGACGTATTATTGAAAATTCGTTTGATCATACTAGACTTGTTGCATTATAACCACTGTTTCTTTCTAAGTATAATAAGTGCTCCTATCACAACAATTGCTAAAATACCAAACATACCCCATACAAATAGAGGTTCTTTTGCATATGGTAATCCAATAATATTCATACCATAAATACCAGATAATACAGTAAATGGTAAAAGCGCCACAGAGATAGAGGTCAATGCTCCAATTACTTTATTTGTCCTTTGGGTGATCAATGACTCTACGGTCACATGTAACCCCTCTATGGTTTCTTTATATGAATCTACCACTGCCCACATTTTATTTAAATAATCACTAATATTATCAAAATAGAGTGTCGTATCTTCATGCATAAATGGTTTCCGAATGTGAGAAAGATTTGATACTAAAAATCGTTGTGGATCAATAATTCGGCGAAGGTTTAAGATATTTCTTCTATGAAGTGCTAATTCTTTTACGACTTCAAATTCATGATTTCCTTCAAAAATAGTTTGTTCTACCGCATAGAGTTGTTTCCCTAGATTATTTAAAATAGGTTGAGTATCTTTGAATAAAGATTCAAGTAATTTATAAAGAAGATGACCAGAAGTTTGGTTCATCCATTCTCGCTGAAAGCGTTTGTTTTTCATACAACGATAAAAAAAGCTCTTTATTTCTTTTGATTTTGTATGTTGTACTGTAATAAGAAATTCTTCTCCAATAAATACATCGATTTCGTGAGGAACAATTTGTTTTTTTTCTGCATTCCAATGTGGAAATTGTAATACTATAAAAAGATAATTTTTATACGTATCTATCTTTGGTGTTTGGCTTTCACCACGGATGTCTTCTATATCTAGATGATGAAAATTGTGTTTTTCTTTTAGATATGTAATTGCTGTTTCGTCGACTTTATCAATATTTACCCAAGTGACTGCTTGAGAAGAGAGTGTTTTTATTGCCATAGAAGATTAATTAGATGAGGGAGGAATAGAAATAGTAATAGAAAATAAATCAGTGCCATTTTTATTTGGATTGTCTTTTATATAAAGTATAACATCGGTTTGTTCTTTTTTAAAAAGGACTTGTTTTGTGGTAAGAGAGCTAGAGCCTATTTGCGTGATAAATTCATTTTTTTCTAATTCTTTTGCATAATGTTGTTCTATAAATGATGGTTCCGCAGAGAGGATAGACCAATATATCGTATAGACGTCCCTTTGGTCACTGACTGGTTCTGTAATAAATGATGTTAGACGATCCCATGTAGTTTTTTCTTCTGGAGTATCTATGAATTGTTCTTCCAAGAGTAATATAATAGGGGAAAGTATGACCTTTGGGATGATAGCAATTGCTTCTAGGGTTTTATGTTTTTCTTTTCCAGAAAAATATGTAATTCTGTCAATGTTTGCCTCATCATAGAGTGGGAGCATGTCTTCTATAATATTTGGTACTTCTTTTAATTCTTTCGTCCTTGGTTTGTTCATAAATTGGAGGAGAAGAATCATTGCAATAAAAAAAATAACAATACAACCGCATCCAGTAGTACAGGTACGCTTTAGGCAAGATCGCTGTTTACGCAGTTCTTGCATTGGGGGTTCTTGTATAATAACTGATTGATGTTCTTTTCGCATATATTCCTCTCTATCATACCAGAGATTTGGTAAAATGTGTAGGGTTCATGGTATACTCTTGTTACATTATAGACTTATTTATTTTTTAATATACATCTATGAATATAACATTTCACGGTGCAGCACATGGGGTTACAGGATCATGTCATCTTGTGGAAACACAGGGAAAGAAAATTCTTTTTGACTGTGGAATGTTTCAGGGATCTAATTTTAATGAGGGGAAAAATCATGATGATTTTCCTTTTGATCCTGCCTCTATAGATGCAGTTATTGTAAGTCATGCACATATTGATCATACAGGGAGAGTTCCTAAACTTGTTCGTGATGGATTTCGTGGAAAAATTTATATGACAAAGGCCACCTGTCGATTGACCGAACTTATTTGGAATGATGCTTATCATATTATGAAATATGATTATAAAAAATTTCAAGTACCCTTATTGTATGATGAATCAGATGTTGAAATGGCGGTATCGCATTGTCATGGGGTTGATTATCATGAAACCATTGATCTAGGAGATGGGATGACTGTGATATTTAAAGATGCTGGTCATATATTTGGTTCTGCATTTATAGAATTTCATGCAGAAGGAAAGAAAGTAGGGTTTTCTGGGGATTTGGGAAATATCAATGTGCCAATTTTACGGGGGACAGATCAGCTAGGTGCAGTAGATGTACTGCTTACAGAGTCTACTTATGGAGATAGATTGCATGAAACAGAAAAAACGAGAAAAGAATTATTATTGCAATTAATCATGGATGGCACAAAACGTGGTGGTGTTATGATGATGCCATCTTTTTCACTAGAACGTACGCAAGAAATTTTATATATTTTAGATGAATTACTTGAAACCGATAAAACATTGCCAGATATTCCTGTTTTCTTGGATAGTCCGCTTGCTATACGTGCTACGAGAGTGTATAAAGAATTCCCAGAATACTATAATAAAAAAGCTACAGAAAAGTATATGAAGGGGAATGATTTTTTAGATTTTAAACGATTGAAATTTACAGAAACAGTAGAAGAATCAAAAGGAATAAATAATGCAGATACTCCTAAATTAATTATCGCTGGCGCAGGGATGATGAATGGTGGGAGAATTTTACATCACGCAAAGCGGTATTTATCTGATCCAAAGGCTACTTTAATCATTGTGGGGTATCAGGCACATGGGACACTAGGAAGACGATTATATGAGGGGGCAGAAAGTGTGACAATACATGGAAGTAAGGTAAAAGTGCACTGTCAGATAAAAGCAATAGGAGCATTATCTGCACATGGAGATCAGACAAAAATTATTTCATGGATTAGAAATGCAGAGGAATTACCTGGAAAAATATACTGTGTGCATGGAGAAGAACATGCAGCGACTGCATTGGCCCATAAAATAACAAAGAGTTTAGATATAGAGGCGTTTGTGCCAAATGAAGGGGAGAGTGTGGAGGTGTAAAATCTTGCTTAGAAAAATAAAAGACTACCTATTTCTAGGTAGTCTTTTTAATTGAAAAAATGAATGGGGGACCAAGATTTAGAGAAGAATTGAACCTCGACCTAAATCTTAGCCCCCCGATGTGTTGAGTGATGTTGGAAGCAGGGCCCTCCATCACTCGTACTGACATAGCTCTCCTAAAGTTTTGAACGTCTATCAAACATACACGAGATTATGCTATCTGTCAATAGGGCATATGTGAATAGTATAGATGTGTAGGGAAATTGCTTAGAAAAAAAGAACTACTCATTTTGAGTAGTCGTCTTTATTAAAAAATTGAAAGGGGGTCCGTGTGGGGGGTAGGGGTAGGATATAGACAGGTAGGACAAGGACCAACCACCCCACACGGATATGTATATAGGCTCTCCTTAACAGTTGAACTTTTTCAAATATACACGAGATTATACTATCTGTCAATATGGCGTATGTGAATGATTGCAATATATTAAATTTTATGGTACTATATTTTTGCTAAAATAAGCATAAATATGTCTAAATTTGTTTTAAAATCCAAGTATAAACCAGCAGGTGATCAGCCAAAAGCGATTAGTGGGCTTGTTTCTGGTTTGGAAAAAAATATAGATAGACAAACATTACTGGGTGTTACTGGTTCTGGAAAAACATTTACTATTGCAAATGTTATAGAGCAAATAAATAGACCGACACTGGTAATAGCGCATAATAAAACACTGGCAGCACAGCTGTGTAATGAATTTCGGGAGTTTTTTCCAGATAATGCAGTAGAGTATTTTGTATCATATTATGATTATTATCAGCCAGAGGCGTATATGCCAGGGAGTGATACTTATATAGAAAAAGAAGCACAAATTAATCAAGAGATAGATAGACTTCGTCATGCCTGCACACAATCATTACTTACAAGAAAAGATGTTATTATAGTAGCATCTGTATCTGCTATTTATGCACTTGGTTCCCCAAAGGAATATGAGAAAATTGTCTTGCATTTATCTGTGGGACAAGAGCTAGATAGACGTGGTATGATGGAGCAGTTAATTGATATGCAGTTTGAAAGAATAAATGTAGGATTAAAGCGTGGGACATTTCTTATGCGTGGACAAGTGTTTGAAATTATGCCAGTAAATGAAGAAAAAATTTATCGTTTAGAAATAAGTAATACCATTGATAGAATAGAAGTTATAGATCCAGTAACCAGAAAAGTGGTACAAGAGCAGGAAGATGTTTGGTTTTTTCCAGCAAAACATTATGTGGCAAGTAAAGAAGCGAGAGAAAAAGCATTTTTTCAGATGAGAAAAGATATAGATGATAGATTGGTGTACTTTAAAGAGAAAGGTAAATTGCTGGAGTACGAGCGATTGAAAAGAAAAACAAATTATGATTTGGAAATGATAAAACAAGTGGGGTATTGTAATGGAATTGAAAATTATTCTTCTTATTTTGATGAGAGAAAAACTGGCGAGCCTCCGTTTACATTGCTTGATTATTTTTCACATAATAATGATAAATTTCTCACAGTGGTAGATGAATCACACGTGACTATGCCACAAATTCGTGGAATGTATCATGGAGATAGATCTAGAAAAGAAACATTGATTGAACATGGATTTAGATTGCCAAGTGCACTAGATAATCGTCCGCTTATGTCTCCTGAATTTTTAAATAGAATTGATGATCTTATTTTTGTATCTGCAACTCCTGCTGATTATGAAAAAGAAGAATCAGGAAATATAGTAGAGCAGATTGTGCGTCCCACAGGATTAGTCGATCCAGAGGTAATTATCCATCCAGTGACAGGAAAAGGAAAACAAAAATCTCAGGTAGAAGATGTGATTGAAAGAATTGAAAAACAAGTAAAAAAAGGGGATCGTACATTGGTGACAACATTAACAAAGAAAATGTCAGAAGATTTAACAGATTATCTAAAAGATAAAGGTATTAAAGTCGCATATTTACATAGTGACATAAAAACAATTGAGCGAATAGATATTATTTCAAAGCTTCGTAAAGGGGAGTATGATGTGCTTGTGGGAGTAAATTTATTAAGAGAAGGCTTAGATATCCCAGAGGTTTCTTTTGTGGCTATTTTAGATGCAGATAAAGAAGGATTCCTGCGTAATGAAACGAGTCTAGTCCAGACTATAGGGCGTGCTGCTAGGAATGCAGATGGAAGAGTGGTATTATATGCAGATAATATAACAAAATCAATTACACGAGCGATAGAGGAAACAGATCGTCGTCGTGAGATTCAATTAGCATATAATAAAAAGCATGGTATTACGCCAAAGACAATAGAAAAGAATATAAAAAATATTTTAGAAGAGTTTGGTATTTCTCCAAAAAAGGGGAAACATACGGGGAGAGCAAAAAAACAAAAACGATTATTAGAATTGGATCTGCTGGGGGATGATAGACCTATGAAAGAAATTATTCGTGATAAGGAAAAGAAGATGAAAGAGGCTGCAAAGGATTTGGAGTTTGAATTGGCGGCTATATTACGTGATGAGATTCGTGTATTGAAGACGGTGAAGGAGGAGTAGACATACACTGGATTTCAATTTATTTTTATCGGCGAAGTTTTGATTAGTAATAAATATATATGAACATAACAAACAGACAAAAACATTATGCGTTTATTATAGGAATGAATATTTTTTTGTTTGGCGTGATTATATTATTAACAGCGAATGTAAATATATTACAGTATAATCAATTTATTGTAGAAGAAGATATCCCAATATCAGAAGTTGCTCTTGTATTTGGAGCTGGAATGGTAGATGAACATGAAATGTCTCAGATACAGCGTGAGCGTGTAGAAAAAGGAATTGAATTATATAAAAGTGGTGTAGTAAAAAAATTGATCATGACAGGGGATGATGGTGCTATGAGGGGAAGTGAAGTAGGGGCTATGAAAAAGATGGCAATAGATGCAGGTGTTCTTGCAGAAGATATATCTGTAGATCCGCATGGATATAATACTTATGCAAGTTGTACACGAGCAGTAGAAGAATTTGGATTAGATCATGCTCTTGTTATATCACATGAATTTCATCTTTCTCGTATTTTATATATGTGTAATACATTTGGATTAGTAAGTAAAGGAGTTTCTGCAGATGAAGGAGAGTATAACTTGCATACAAGGGTTTGGTCTATGACTGGTAGGGAAGTATTGGCGCGGTTAAAAGGGTGGTGGCAGGTAGAGGTGACGAAACCTGAACCAAAGATGTATAATTAATTATTATCAGAAAATAAAAAAAGCATATCTTATGCTTTTTTGTTTTTCTTTAAGAAATATTACTCTACGTACAATTCTAAATCATTGCTGTACTGTACACAATGATTGTCTTCAAATGTACAAATTCGAAAGTTATGATCTCCAGTTGGGAGGTCTATCCAGATAATTTCATTTAGGGTGTTATGTACTTGAAACCAATAATTCTTTTCATCAAATACTGGATTTGTGGTATCACTTCTGACCAGTCTTAATTTTTCTGTGTTATATACTTCCTCGCTGAGATCCCAAGAGAATTTTGCTCTATTTTTTCCAAGTGATTTTCCTGTTAGGGTAATCGTTCCTTGTTGTACATGTGTGGAAGCGTGAGTTTTTTCTTCTTGTACGGTTGGGGTTATGGCAAGTGTTTCTTGGGTATCAAAAACCATGGCGGTTTGGCATCCCGTGGTGATACATATGATGATAATTGATAGAAAAACAATGCCTCCTTGTTTCATACCACTCCTTTAGAAGAATAATGTGTACGTTATTTATTGTAATTGAAAGAGAAAAAAAATGCAAGTGTGTTCATTGACGAACCAATAAAAAACTGCTAGTATTATCTAGTTACCCGTTCTTTTTTACTTTATTTATATAAACCCCATATAAGGGGCTTTTTGTTGTATATATGCAAAATAAAATAACTATAAAAGGTGCGCGTGAGCACAATTTGAAAAATGTTCATCTAGAATTACCACGAAATAAAATGATTGTGTTTACAGGATTGTCTGGTTCTGGAAAGAGTAGCCTTGCTTTTGATACTATTTTCGCAGAAGGGCAGAGACGTTATGTAGAAAGTCTTTCAGCGTACGCGAGACAATTTTTAGGAGGTATGAATAAACCAGACGTGGATGAAATAGAAGGGTTGTCTCCGGGCATTTCTATTGACCAAAAAGCACATAGTGCAAATCCACGTTCTACAGTAGCTACTATTACAGAGATTTATGATTATCTCCGTATTATTTATGCACGCATAGGAATTCCACATTCTCCAATTAGTGGTAAGTCGCTAGAAAAAATGACAACAGATCAGATAACACATAGGATAGAAACATCCGAGCATATAAAAACAAAAGCAAAAAAAAGTGAACCAATTCGTATACTTGCTCCACTAGTACGTGGAAGAAAAGGGGAGTATTATCAGATGCTTTATGATTTATACAATACTGGATTTCTTTGGGTGCGAGTGGATGGAAAGATAAAAAGCTTGCGTGAGAAAGTAGTATTGTCAAAAAATAAAAAGCATACCATTGAAGTGATCATAGATGAAATTCCTGCAAAAACAGATTTTAGTATAAAAGAAGAACAAGAGCGATTGGCGTACGCTGTAGAGCAAGCAGTAGATTTATCAAATGAATCTTGTGTTGTGCTGTATCCAAATGGAGAGGAAAGGGAATATAGTACACAGTATGTATTGCCAGAAGATGGAACGAAATTCCCAGACATAGAGCCACGTATGTTTAGTTTCAATAGTCCATATGGATATTGTAAACCATGTACAGGACTTGGGACAAAGGAATTGTTTAGTGAAGACGTGTGTCCTGTGTGTGACGGAAAGAGATTAAATAATTATGCGCTAAGCGTAAAAATTCAGGGGAAAAGTATTTATGATATTACTGCCATGACAATTCACGATGCGCAAGAATTTTTTGGGACATTGGAAACGCATCTGTCTGAAACGGAGAGAGAAATTACAGGGGCAGCACTTCGTGAGATAAAAAACCGAATAGGATTTATGCATAATGTGGGATTACATTATTTAACGCTTCATAGAAAAGCGGGGACACTTTCTGGTGGGGAAGCTCAGCGCATCCGTCTGGCTTCTCAGGTAGGACAACAGTTGGTAGGTGCTATGTATGTGCTAGATGAACCAACTATTGGATTGCATCAGCGAGATAATGAACAGTTGGTTTCTACACTGCGTCATCTTTGTGATATAGGAAATACCATCATTGTAGTGGAGCATGACGAAGATACCATTTTAACAAGTGATTGGATAGTAGACATAGGGCCTCGTGCGGGTGTGCATGGTGGAGAAATAGTATATTCAGGTCCACTAGAAAATGTATTGGATGGAAAAAATAAGGGTGATAAGTTTGAATGTAAAGAAATTGGTTCTGCTAAAAAATCATTAACAGGAAAATATTTACGTGGAGAGGTGAAAATAGATGTTCCAGATAAACGGCGTTCTGTAGATAGAGCAACACCACGATTGAAAATTTATGGAGCAGAAGAACATAATTTAAAAAAAATAAATGTAGAGATTCCATTACGTCGACTTGTTTGTTTAACCGGTGTTTCTGGATCTGGTAAATCTACATTAATGCATAGGATTCTTTATCGTGCAGTAGCAAATAAGCTTAACCATGTAGATAAACGAATTGGGAAACATAAACGAATTACTGGTATTGAATATATTGATAAAATAATCCGTATAGACCAAAGCGCTATTGGGCGTTCTCCACGTAGTAACCCCGCAACGTATACAAAGGCATATGATGCTATTCGCCAATTATTTGCAGCAACTGCAGAGGCAAAAATTCGTGGGTATAAAGTGGGAAGATTTAGTTTCAACAGACCTGGTGGAAGATGTGAACATTGTGAAGGAAAAGGAATGCTTGAAATTGAGATGCATTTTCTTCCAAGTGTATCTATCGTCTGCGATGTGTGTAAGGGGAGACGATTTAATCAGGAAACACTTCA
>JABIGQ010000046.1 GCA_018650085.1 Candidatus Magasanikiibacteriota bacterium
AGTGTAACATAATTATGAAAACTATTCAAAAACCATACCCTATTTTAGCTCGAGCTCTTGGTATAAAAGAACTCTGGTTAAAAAGAGAAGATACACACATCTATGGTTCTCATAAAGGAAGAGCTATACCATTAATGATAAAAGAATATAGAAAACGACATCATGTTCGTCATTTTGTCATATCTTCATCTGGGAATGCAGCGCTCGCTGCCGCAAAAGCAGTGCAAAAATATAATGAAAATAATACAGACGATCCTATCTCACTAGAAATTTTAGTTGGCCCACGAATTACAGAAAAAAAGAGAAAATTGCTGGATGCATACGTAGATGTGTCTATTACTATAGAACAAGTAGAAAACCCTAAACAAACAGCATTTGGAAAAAATAAAAGAGGAGAAGCATTATTTCTTCGCCAATCTACAGATGATCTAGCACTGCGTGGATATTATCCACTGGGACAAGAGATAAGTAAAATCCCATATGTACAGGCTGTTTTTATTCCCACATCTTCTGGAGCAACTGCCCAAGGGATTTCTGAAGTATTTACAGAATTGTCTCACCCGCCACAAATCCACATTGTCCAAACGAGCTTATGCGCCCCTATGGCAAGTATTTTTGATACAAACTACACTCCTACAGATTCATCTATTGCTACAGCGATTTGTGATAAAATTGCACATAGAAAAATCCCTGTTATAGATGCAATAAATAATACAAAAGGAAGTGGATGGGTGGTTAGTGATAAAGAAATACAAGCCATGATAGATCTGGTGAAGAAAACCACAAAGATGACTCTCTCCCCAAATGGTATATTGGGTCTTGTAGGATTAAAAAAAGCTATAGATAATGGCTGGAAGTGGGACGGTGCTGTGGTTTGTGTGGTTACTGGGGCGTGATAGAGAAACAATATTTATATAAAAAAATAGCCTTTTATAAAGCTGTTTTTTATTTTCCCATCTTAAACTCTCATTTTCAACTGTCCCAATTTTTAGGACAGTTGATTTCCTTCTTCTACTCCACCCTCCCCACAGTAATAAAATTCTTCCCCTCTACATCATTACTCTCTGGTGCTGGCTCACTTAAATACTGATCTACCATAGAAAATCCAGCACGCTCTAAAAGCTCTTCCATTTCTTCCATATCAAATGCATGATAATACCGTTCCCCTACCACACTTCCATCTGCATTTCTCCATGGGATAATCACATCCTTTTTCGTCTCCCCATAATGCCATTTCCCAGAATCAAGTTTTGCTCTAGCATATGTACTGTCTAGAAACCAATTTGTCATAGCAAGTATGCCACCTGGACGTAATACACGCTTTATTTCAGAAAGAGACTTTAAACGAGCTTTTTCATCTGCCAAATGATGAAATGCTGCAATACTATAAACAATATCAACGCTATTATCCTCCAATGGGATGTCTAACATGTCCCCCACACGAAAATCTACGCCCTTATATTGTTCCTTTGCTACTGCAATTTGCCCATCACTATTATCCATACCAATATAGGAAACTCCCTTTTCCCCTTGAAAATCTTTGAAAAGCTGGTATAATCTACCTGTACCACAGCCTAAATCAAGAACAATATCTCCATCCTTTGTATAGGAAATTAATGGAGCGATATCATGCCATACATACCCACGAGTTTGGGCAAATATAGCAGATATACTATCGTACACAGATTTATTTTGTTCAATGTAATTTTTCATAATGGATACGCTAAATATAGAAACAATTGTATTAGATATCATAGCAGAGCAGCCTAATTCAAAGGCTCAGTTTGATGCTATCCGGAGAAAAACGTGTAGTAGGCTAAGAATAAATCAGCCAGCCAACCGTCTCCTTATACAAGCCTACCAGAATTTAGTAAAAAAGAAAAGAATAGTAAAGCAACCGCACTTGGAAATATTTTTTAGAAAAGCAGGTATTCGCAGCCAATCTGGGATAGCGGTTATTACTTCTTTGACAAAACCATATCCCTGCCCTGGGCAATGTGTTTATTGTCCTACAGAAGCACGCATGCCAAAAAGCTATTTATCTTCAGAGCCTGCAGCAGCTCGATCACTAACGCTCAATTTCAATCCATATACCCTCATGCAAAAACGAATTGAAATGCTAGAAAAAAATGGGCACCCCACAGATAAAATTGAATATATTATAAAAGGTGGTACATGGAATGCGTATACCATTCCCTATCAATACTGGTATATATTAGAATCATTTCGTGCATGTAATAATTTATCTAGAAGAACACCCACAAAACAAACAAATGAAAAAGATTGGGATCATGCACCACTAGAAGAATTAATAAAAGAAGTAGATAAAGAACAGACATACAATGAATCTGCAAAGCATCGTATCATAGGGCTTACGCTAGAAACTAGGCCAGATGCGGTAACTGCTACCACCATACACCATATGAGAAGACTTGGATGTACACGTATAGAACTAGGACTTCAAGCACCTGATGATGAAATTTTAACACTGACAAAACGTGGGCATACTGTAAATGATTTTCGCGCTGCCATGTACTTACTACGTGAAGCTGGGTTCAAGGTGGACCTTCACTTCATGCCAGATTTACCTGGTACTACGCCAGAACATGATGTAGAGATGTATGAATTATTATTTTCTGATCCGGCACTAAAGCCAGACATGGTGAAAATATACCCAAATACAGTTATAGAAACAGCAGAACTATATGAATGGTTTAAAGATGGACGATATAAACCATATGGAGACAAGGCATTGTTTAATGCACTAATCAACATGAAACTCGCTACACCGAGGTACTGTCGTATTTCTCGTCTTATTCGAGATATTCCTACACCAGACATACAAGCAGGAAATACTATTACAAATCTACGTGAAGCACTGCATAAAGAACTGGAAGATACAGGAAAACGATGTCTATGCTTACGTTGTCGTGAAATTGCCAGACAAAAAAGCGCACTAAAAGGTGTAACAGAAACAGAACTTTTTATAGATGAATACGAAACAACGGGTGGAAAAGAATATTTCCTAAGCATAGAAGACCCAAAGCGTATAGCAGTATATGGATTTTTACGCCTACGTATCCCTACGAAAAATACAGATGAATCATGGATTAATAAAAAAGAGACAAAGAAACTACATAGCTTACTTCCAGAAATTAATGATTGTGCATTTGTGCGAGAACTTCATGTATATGGACAACTCGTGCATATTGGACAAAAAGAAAAAAAAGCCAGCCAACATAAAGGATTTGGGAAACAACTCATGGAAGCAGCTGAAGAAATAGTGAAAAAACAAGGCCTGAAAAAATTAGCTGTTATTTCTGGCGTAGGAGTGAGAGGATATTATAGAAAATTAGGATATAGAAAAGTGAAAACATATGTTATAAAAAAATTTTAATTCATAATTTAATTTATCGGGCGCAACTTTAGTGGAGCCTGATAATTCATAATTAAATAAGTATGACATTTATCCCAGAACAATCAATCGTCGCCGTAGGTCCTGTTATTATAGAAGACGGGAAAATTCTACTCAATCGTGAAAAAGATGCAGATGGTACAGAACATAAAAACTTCATGATTCCAGGTGGAAAAATAGAAGATTATTCCCTACCCCTTGCAGAGACATGTAAAAGAGAAGTAAAAGAAGAAATGGGATTAGATATTGAAATACTTCAACCGCTAGATACAATTATGATCCCCCACCCTAAAACATCTGGAGTCGTTATCCTCATTCACTATTTAGCAAAACGATTGAATGATGTTCTCCCAGGAGAACAAACTATAGAATGGGGTTGGTTTGATATAGATAATATCCCAGAAAATGTCACCCCAAATGTTCATGCGGTTGTAAAAACCTATAAAAACACAATCAATAATAAATAAAGCCTTATGATCTTCAAATCCCTAGAGCATGTATAATAGATGAATTGTATGAAAAATAATTCATAATTTATCATTTATAATTCATAATTAAAAATCTATGAACAACATACTTCTAAAAAATCAAGATCCCGATATTGCAAACCTTATTGACAAAGAAACAAATAGACAAAACACAGGACTTGAAATGATTCCCTCTGAAAATCATACATCAAATGCAGTGCTTGAAGCACTTGGAAGTAGGCTTACCGATAAATATTCAGAAGGCTACCCAGGAATGCGTTATTATGGTGGATGCGATATAGTAGATCAAGTAGAAAACCTTGCTCGTGATCGTGCGTGTACACTCTTTGGGGCCGACCATGCAAATGTTCAACCACATTCAGGATGCCCAGCAAACATTGCAGTATACTTCGCACTACTTGATCCTGGTGATACGATTATGGGATTGAAATTGTTCCATGGAGGACATATGACTCATGGCCTAAAAGTTAATTTTTCTGGTACATTTTTTAATAGCGTTCAATATGGCTGTCGCGCAGATGGATATATTGATATAGATGAAATGCGTAAACTTGCTCATGAACATAAACCTAAATTAATAGTATCTGGAGGAAGTGCATATGCCAGACAATATGAATGGGAAAAATATCAAGAAATTGCAGATGAAGTAGGGGCATTCCACCTAGCAGATATGAGCCATGTAGCAGGGCTAGTCGCTGGTAGTGTGCATCCAAATCCTGTAGGAATCGCAGATGTAGTAACGACTACAACGCATAAAACACTAAGA
>JABIGQ010000047.1 GCA_018650085.1 Candidatus Magasanikiibacteriota bacterium
ATTATATGCATTGCAATCTGCACAAACAGAGTATGTGTTTTCTGGATCAGGAGAATTAACAGAAGGAGAAAGTAGAATATCTTTTGATGATATAACACAAGATATTATAGATCCAAATAAAACAATAAAAGTAACCGTGACACTTACAGCAGAAGCAAATGGTGTATATGTAACAGATAAAGATGAGACAGGATTTACTGTAAAAGAATTATTAAGTGGAACAAGTAGCTCAACGTTTGATTGGGTGGTAATAGCAGAAAGAAAAGGAGAAACTGTTATAGTAGAAGAACCAATTGTCGAGGAGCCAGCTGTAGAAGATCCACCAGAAGAAGCAGAGGCTCCGCCAGCAGAAGAACCGGTAGTGGCTGAAGTTGATCCAGTGGTGGAGGATCCGGAACCAGAAGTTGTTCCAGATTCTGTAGTAGAAGAACCTGCGCCAGAGGAAGAACCAATTGTCGAGGAACCAGTTGTAGAAGATTCACCACAAGAGCCCGAGGCTCCGCCAGTGTAAGATCCTGTAGCGGAGGAACAATAAATTTAGGGGTATTGACAAAATTTTAATTTCATGGTATGGATATATGTAGAAGTTATTTATTAATTTAAACATATGAAGCGTGTATTAGTTGCTATTTTGTTTTCTCTTGTCTTTATTCCGGCAGTGAGTCTTGCTGTAACTTGGGATAGTAAAATGACTAAAGGTTCTATTTTGTCTTCCAGAACATTTACTTATTGTCCAATTATTTTAGATAATGACAGCTGTTCTGATAAATTAGAAAGAATGGGTTTATGTAAGAAAAAAGAGTCACTTAAAAAAGATTTATTTTGTGTTGATTATGTAGATAGAAGGATTCCTCGAGTTGTTGATACAGATAGTGACAGTGTTCCTGACGGAAGAGATAATTGTAGAAATACGTTTAATCCAGATCAGAGTGATGTAGATAATGATGGAATTGGAGATATGTGTGATATAGATAATCAGTGTAGACAACAAGCATTTTGTAGTGGATTGGATGTTGTAAGGTTTGTTTCTGATAGGAATGGAGAATGTGTTCAGGACATAGAAGTATGTATGAATGGATTTGCCTGTGATACAAGAACAGTAGCATGTGAGCCTTATCCCGCGCTAAATAAATAGAATTTTAGGAATATTTAAAGAGTATTTTGTTTTGCTAAAGCAATCTTTTGAATAAGGTTGCTTTTTAAATTTTTAGGAATATTTATATCTAAGTAAGATTATTAGTTTATTGATTAATTTGTCTATTTATAATTATTAACCTTGCTTTTTTCCCATTTTTTGCTATAATCTAGCTAAAATTATTTAAACAAAATAGTATAAAACATATGTTATCAATTGGAATCGTAGGACTACCAAATGTTGGGAAATCCACATTATTTAATGCCCTTACAAAAAGTAAACAAGCAGATGCACAAAATTATCCGTTTTGTACTATTGAACCAAATGTGGGGGTAGTAGAAGTACCAGATGATAGAATGCAAAAATTGTCAGATGTTTCTGGATCAAAAAAACTAATCCCCACAGCTATTGAATTTGTAGATATTGCAGGATTGGTAAAAGGTGCTTCAGAAGGAGAAGGATTGGGGAATAAATTTTTAGCGCATATTCGTGAAGTAGATGCTATTGCCCATGTGGTGCGTGCTTTTTCTGATAGCAATGTTACTCATGTGCATGATAAAGTTGATCCAAAGGAGGATTCAGATATTATAAATTTGGAACTTATCTTAGCAGATTGGCAGACAGTAAGTAAACGATTGGAATCAGTAAAAGGAAAATCAAAAGGCATAGGAGAAAAAGAACACAAGGTAGAACGTGAAATGCTTGATAGACTATTTACCCATTTGGAAGCTGGGAAGCCTGCACGTGTATTTGATCACAATGATGATGAAGCATTGTTTATAAAACAACTTTGTCTTATTACTGCTAAACCAATGATGTATATAATTAATATTGACGAAGAGGTAACAGGTGATCCTATCACAGTAGAAGAGGGTGTGGTTCATGTATATATTAGTGCACATTTGGAAGCAGAACTTGCAGAACTTTCAGACGATGAAGCAAAAGAATATATGCAAGACCTAGGATTAGAAAAGACAGGATTAGATAAAATTATTTTAGCAGGATATGGCTTATTAAATTTATTAACCTATTTTACTTCTGGAGAAATGGAAACACGTGCTTGGACTATTACAGAAGGGACAGAAGCACCAGATGCAGCAGGAGTAATACATACAGATTTTGTAAAGGGGTTTATAAAAGCTGATGTTGCAAATTGTGAAAAATTTGTAGAATATGGTGGTTGGAATGGTGTAAAAGAAAAAGGGAAAATGCAATTAGTTGGGAGAGACTATATTGTAAAAGATGGGGATGTTTGTTATTTTCATGTAGGAAATTAAATATAATAAAACAATACAAAAAAAATACTCCGATTTAAATCGGAGTATTTTTTTATTTTTACACTAATCTTTTCTCTATAACATCCCAATCAATAGCTTTCATAAATGCATCCAAATATTCTGTTTTTTTTAACCCATAGTCACGGATAAATGCATGTTCAAATACATCGAGCACGAGTAGGGGAGTTGCCCCTGCTAGATGTCCGCCATCATGTTCATTGATCCAGGTATTAAATAAACGATTCTCTTGTTTGTCGTATGATAAAATTACCCAGCCAATACCACGCATGCTTGCCACTGCTTTGAAATCTTTTTCCCAGGCCTCTATACTTCCAAATGATGCTATTAAGTTTCCCGCAAGTGGACTTGTTGTATTAATAGGAGTTGCATCTTTTGTAAGATTTTCAAAATAGTATTCATGGAGACGCATTCCATTGAATTCCCACCCAAAACGGCGTGTAAGTTCATTGTATTGCGGAGTATTTTTTTCTTCTTTTTTTAGCAATTCAATTACTGTATTTGTGTTTTTTACATATCCTGCGTAGAGCATGAAGTGGTCTTCTAAAAGTGCATCACTAAAACCTGCTAATCCCAGAAGGTGTGCGTAGTCTTTTTTAATATACATAGAATTTATTATATTTTTCCAATTAAATCAACTCCTGGAGTTAATGTTTCTTTTCCTGGTTTCCAGCTTGCGGGGCAAACTTGTCCGCCATGTGTTTCTACAAATTGTGCTGCTTGGATTTTTCTCATCATTTCTTCTGCACTTCGTCCTATACTATTATCGTGTATTTCATATGTTTTGATTTTTCCTTCTGGATCTACAATAATCGTTGCGCGATATGAAAGCCCTTCTTCTTCAATATAGGTTCCAAGTGCACGACAAAGTCTTCCTGTAGGGTCTGCGGCCATTGGGTAGTTTACTTTTGCTATAGACGGTGAGTTATCATGCCATGCTTTGTGTACAAAGGCAGTATCTGTACTCACAGACATAATTTCTACATCAAGTTCTTTGAATTTATCATACATATCTGCAACTTCTACTAGTTCAGTAGGGCAAACAAATGTGAAATCAGCAGGGTAGAAAAACAGGATAAGCCATTTTCCTTTATAATCAGAAAGATTTACTCGTTTGATATTATTATCCTGGTATATTTCAAGGCTCATATCTGGGAGCTGTGTGTTTATGATTGTTTGTGGTATTCTAGTTGTTTCTTCCATATAATTTGGTTAAATATAAATACATACTATTATAGTATGCATTATACTGTATTATGAAATATTTACAAGTGTGTATAACTTTTACACTTTTTTAAATTTCCAAATCATGCGTCCTACAAATTGTCCTGATCTCCAATAGAGAAGACTTTTTGATTTTTCTGTAAGAGGTTCTACAGAAAAACCAGCTTCTACAATACGGTCAATACAATTGATGATAACCCAGGTGTTGTCGTGTCTAAATTGTGGCATAATAAACACCACAGTCCCGTTAGGGGCTAAAATATCGTAAAGTGATCTAAATGTATGCGTATAGAGAAGAGAAAGCTCCTTGGCTTGATTTTGGAGGAATGGTTTGTTTTCATGTCCACGAAGAGGTACGCCCATATATGGTTCTGTAATCACCGCATCTATAGACTCTTTTGCTATTTCTTTATTTATATGTTCTGCATTGGCCTTAAATATGTTTATGTCTTCTATAGTGGAGACTGGCTTGTACGGCGCAGCTTTTGCGGAGACGGATTTTTTTTCTAACCACTCCATGTTTTTTATAGAATCATCTACAGCCTTCTGGGAAGTGTCCGTCCCTGTAAGATTTGTGTATCCCATAGAAGCAGCTTCCATAAGAATGGTTCCAGAACCACAAAAAGGATCTAGGATGGTATCTTCTGTGTGTATATTTGAAAGGTTAATAAGCATTTTTGCTAATTTTGGTGGAAGCATACCACTTTTACTATCTCTCCCTGGTCTGTCATAATCTCTGCTACTGAGTGATTCTATAGGCTGTATTCCTACAGTAGCAAATAGTTGATCTTGATATATAGTAAGATCTGTTTTTTTTCCTACTAGATTATTATGTAAAATAGTTGCTGTATTTTTTGGTTCTACATAACGGATAGATCTGTCATGTTCTTTCAGTTGTTTTTTTAGATCAATACCATGTTTTCCTTTTTTTTCTGATTCATTGAGGGAAAAAACAATTTTTCCTTCTGGTGTGTTTGAAAGAAGGTAAGTTATGATATCTTGGTCAGTGGCATTGGGGGCTATGCGCTCTGCAATTTTAATCGTACCACCAAGTGTATCCATGAGTTTTTCTATTGCGAGTGATTGCTCTGTTTCTAAAAAAAGGTGCTTTTGTTCTCTGGTATATGTTGCATCGTCTACCATGTTATTACACACCATTTTTATTTCTGCTTCAGAAATATCTGGATGGTTCCCAAGGAAAAAAAGGTAAAGCATATTATATACTATTTTGTTTAATTAATTATAACTCTGATCTTACTGCAGACAGGTCTTCTGTTTGTGGAGGCGGTACTATCTGTTCTAGTATTGATAGAGTGGTTGTGGGTATAGATGTTTCTATGTTTGGAAGGACAAATGGATTTCTTGATAATGTGGGCGCTTCATTATTATATTTTTTATTCCAATCTTCTTGGGCTTCTCCAAGCAATGTGAAATCGATTGTGTCAATATTTAGATCCGATTTTAATATAACGATAGCATTGATTTGTTCCAGTGATTGAAAAACGCTACTATAAATAAAAAAACCAAATAAAAAAATGAGTCCCATAAAAAAACCAATTGAAAGTAGCTCAAGTAATCTGTAGGTTTTTACAGAAGTCTGTTTTTTCCCAAATTGCTTTCTTTGAGTTGTGTGAGATGGAGTATCCATAGTTATTGTACAAGAGGTCTAATAAATATGTCTGCAGAAAAATCGAGAGTAATGACATCAGCATATTCTTCTGCGGTTTGTTTATCATCTACACTTAAGTGAATCGTGTCAATGATAACATAATATGGTAATAATTCAAGTGATTTTAGAAAATTCACATGATCTGTAAACGTACCAATATTTGAAAATGAAAATTGATAATATGATGTAAGATGCGCAATATCGAGTGCTGTAGGTTTTTCTTTTATCGGTTTTGCTGTTTTATCTGGCTCAATAAGTGTTACTTCCAGTGTTTGGTCGATATTATGTGTGATGGCTAGTTGTTCAAATATTTGGATAAGAGACAATTCTTCGCCACGTACTATAGTTGTTTTCGAGAGCTCATTTGTAAACTCAAGTGTATTTTCTAATCGTTCTAATGATCTGCGACGTAAAGAAGCTTGCTGTTGTTGGAGTTCTAGCTGTTTTCCTGTTTCATAAATTTGCGCATTTAATTTTTGGATATGTAGAATGCGTGGTATGACAATAAAGCTCGTAATAGCAATAAGTCCTAGTGTTGAAACCAGAAGAGCAATTGCGATTTTTTGTTTTACAGTAAGTGTCATATTATTTAAGATCAGCAGTGATGGTAAATAAAATATTTGTTTGCTCTGTAAGATGAGCAAGGGGAATGGTTACTGTTTCTATTTCAGGTATAGTTTCTAGTTGTTCTTTTACAGCGAGCAAGTCATCACGGGTAAATGCAAAACCACTAAATGTATATTTTTTTGTATTTGTATCAAGGAGAATGTCGGAAAATACAATACCAGATGGAGTGCTACTTGCCAGTGTTACAATCACATCACTCCATTGCGTATATACAGATTGGAGTGCTCTTGTGTTTTTTAGAGTATTATTTATTTTTCCTATTTGTTTATTTGTTTCCCCTTGTTTTTGTTGGGTGTTTATATTATTTATTTCTATGATACCTTCAAAGTATTCATCAAGTATTATTTCTCCACCCACAAGAACTATTCCTGCAATAGATGCAATAATAAGCCCCATTTGTATAAGGGTACGAAAGAACTGCACATGAACAATTCGTTCAATACGTTTTCGTTTATCTGGGGAAATAACATTTATTCTAGTGGGAAACATATTTAAATAGTATCAAAATCAAAATAAGGATTATCTGCAGCGCGCAGTGCGAGCCCTATGGCACGGGCATATTTTTCCCCTGCTTTCTGTGATAATTGGTTTGCTTTTTTAGAACCTAAATTTTTCCAAGGTTTTCCTGGGGCTGCTTCAACGCCCAGTTTTTCTGTGAGTAGCGGACCAAGTCCTTTCATAATAGATCCACCACCAGACATGGTTATGTGCGTAATATTATTGGCTTGTGGAAAATGGGAAGTATAAAAATCAAAGGCACGCTCTATCTCTGTAAATAATTGTTCGGTGGATTGCATAAGCGCATGCCAAACTTTTTCATATTTTTTGTCATAGACAATACCTACTGTATGTTTTAGTAATTCCGCTTCTTTGTGTTCAAGGTTAATGGCCTTTGCCACTGCTTGTGTAGCGCCTTCTCCGCAGTAATCAAGTACAATACTAAACTGCACACTATCATTATCATAAATGACAAGGAGTGTTTTATCTGCGCCTATATCTAAGAGTGCGCGCGCTTCATTTTTATATAATTTTGGTGCAGTAATCATTGCACGAGAGAGTGCCAAGGATTCTAATTCTGTCCCAATAAGCACTAGGCCCACGCTTTCAAGTAAATATGTATATGAGTCCACGATCATTTTATCCGCCACACTTATAAGTACATTTGTGCCATGCCCATTTTCTGTTTGTGGCATAATTTGCCAGTCAATATAAGACGTTTCTTCTTCATAGGGGACATGCTTTGCAATCATTTGTTTTATATCTGCAGTACTTACATCTCCAACTTGTTTTTTTATTGTTGTTAATTTTAGAAATGATCGTTGTTCTGGGACAGAAGCAACAACCCACGGGCTTGTTATTTTAGAATATTTTTTTGTTTGCCCAAGTAATGTCTGCAATCGTTTACGGACTGGTTCAGGCTGTACTATTTCTCCTTTTACTATTAATCCTTTTGGTAGAGTAATTGAGCGCACAAGGACAGGAGAGTATTGTGGTGATTTTTTTAAAAATGAGGTATTTTTAAGCTGAACGAGCTTTATAGAAAAGTCGTTTATGTCTATGCCAAAGGCTTGTGGAAAAGGATTTGTTAACATGGGATTAAAAGTTTTGGACTAAAGAATACATAGGCATAATAACAGCAACCGCCATTCCTCCTACTGCTACTCCCAAAGTAAGAATAATAACAGGCTCAACGATGGTGGCAAAATTTTTCATTGTTTTATCAACTTGTTTACTATAAAAGGTGGCGAGCTCTTGGAGTAATTGATCTATTTGTCCAGAACGCTCTCCCACCATGATCATTTCAGTAACAATTGGCGGAAAAAGATTTGGATAATTACCAAGGGTGTCTGATAAATTTATACCTTTTTTTATTTCTTCTGCTGTGCTTGTGATTGCTTCTTTATAACGAATATTTGTACAGGTGTCTGCAGTAATTTCTACCGCATGAATAATAGGAATAGTACTTTTTAACAATGATGATAATGTAAGAGAAAACCTTGCAAGATTTATTTGTTTGATAATAGGCCCTGCAATGGGAAGGTGTAAATTGAGCGTGTGCACCCCATGGCGAAATTTTGGGACACGACGTAAGAGCATTATAAATGTAGTAATGAGACCCACGACTACTACTGTAAGAATGCTTAAATTTACAGGGTTACTCATAAAGTCAGTGAGCACTATGAGCATTCGTGTTGCTAGCGGAAGCTCTGCATCGAAATCTTTGAAAATAACAATTAACTTTGGCAGTACTACTGTAACCATTAAAATACCAATACCACCCATAGCGGCAAGCACCACTGAAGGATAAATCATTGCGCCGCGGATGCTGGAAATTAATTCTTGATTTTTTTTCATTTGTTGTTCTACTTGCTCAAGAGATGTTTCCAATTGTCCAGATGTTTCTCCCGCACCAATCATTTTTATATATACAGAAGGAAATACTTCTGGATATTTTGCCAAGACTTCACTTAGTTGTTTCCCACCCTCTACTTCTGATTTTATAAACCCAACAATTTTTTTAAAACGTGGATTTTCCATTTCTTTTCCAAGGATTCGGAGGGCTTCTACTAAAGAAATACCTGCATGAACCATAGTTCGCAGATGTTCTACAAAAAATATTTTTTGGACAAACGGAATACTCGTGAGGTGCATGGTTACCCACTCATTCATTTTTTGGATTATTGTGCTATCTTTTTCCATGCTATAACTTTATTATTCACGAGTAACACGTAGAATTTCTTCTATAGTTGTTATTCCTTGTTTTGCTTTTATCATGCCATCTTCTAGCATGGTAGTCATGCCTTTTTCTATGGCATGTTTTTTTATTTCTTTCGTAGTTGCTTGTTCATTTATTTTTTGTTGGAGTTCTTTATCCATTTCCAATACTTCATAAATTCCTATTCTTCCTTTATATCCAGAATTTCCACAACGACGACAACCTTTTCCTCTATAAAATGTAATAGATTTTAGATCTTTCTCTTTTTTATTGAGTGATACATTATATGATTCAAAAAAAGTGACAATATTTTTTACTTGAAAAATACGTTCTAATTCTTTTATCGCAGCAGCTTCCAGAGTAAATTCTTCTTTGCAATGCTCACAAATACGACGCACCAATCTTTGGGCGACAATAATATTCATGGTAAACGCTACTAAAAATGGTGCAACACCCATATCTAAAAGGCGGGGAAGGGTGGTAGGCGCATCATTGGTATGAAGGGTAGAGAGTACCAAATGTCCTGTCATAGCAGCATGAATACCAATTTCTGCTGTTTCTTTATCACGGATCTCTCCAACCATGATAATGTCTGGGTCTTGGCGTAAAAAGGCACGTAATCCGCCCGCAAAGGTAAACCCAGCTCGTGGATTTACTTGGCTTTGGTTAATTCCTTTTACATGATATTCAATAGGGTCTTCTATGGTAGAAATATTTACATCTGGTTTATTTAACATTCCAAGTATAGAATATAGTGTTGTAGATTTTCCAGATCCGGTTGGCCCAGTAACAAGGATCATTCCATGTGGTTTTTTTATGGCAGCCGCTACAATTTCTTTTGCCTTTGGGAGAAAACCTAGCTGATCTAGTTCTATAGGTTTTTGTCCTTCGTGTAAAAGACGCATCACTATTTTTTCTCCATCATATACTGGAATAATAGAAACACGAAAAGAAAATTTATCTTCTTGCAACTGAATTTTAAAGCGCCCATCTTGGGGGAGCATGTGTTCATCTATTTTTAAATTTGCCAAGATTTTTATACGCGCCATGATTCCGTTTTGGACTTTTTTTGGGAGGGTCATGACTGTGCGCAGTATTCCATCTACCCTATAACGCACATCTACTTCTTTTTCCAATGGTTCAATGTGTATATCTGAAGCTCCTTCATAAACAGCATGTTCAACAATACTATTAATAATATTAATAATAGATACTTCCTCTGCTGCTTTTTTTAATTCTCCTGCGTCTACATCTTCTTCACCATCACTGAGTTGTGTTACCTGAAGATCTTGCTCTAGGTCTGCGTGGTATCTATGCAGCGCATCTTTTATGTCTGTAGGAGTAGTAAGATGAGGCACTGCTATTTTTCCTGTTTTTTTCTCTACAAATCCAATCGTTTGAATATCTTGCGGATCAGTCATTGCCAGATAAATTTCTTTTTCTGTTTGTTTAAATGCAATAATTTTATGCGCTTGCGCAAGTGGTGGGGGAATGAGGTTAAGAATTTCTTTTTTAATTTCTTGATCTTTTACTGTAATAAATGGGACCTTCATCATGTCTGCCGAAATAGTGTATAGTTCTACTTCATCTACTACACCTTCGTCAATGATATATTGTTCCAGCTCTTTTTTAAATTTCTTTGCTTCCTTTTCATAAGAGGCAATCGCTTTTTTATCAATATTATATTGTTTTTTCAATACCTCTTGAAAAATTTTTTTTGGTAACATAAAAAAATGTCAGACAATGATTATAAACATGCCTCCATCAATATTATATCATAAAGTTGTGGAACAGGGTAGCGGAAGAATATATATATTACAAAAAAATATCCAGACGAGTGGATATTTTTTTGTATAGTTTTTGGTGTACCCCGAGTAGGAATCGAACCTACATAGCCAGCTTAGAAGGCTGGTGTTCTATCCATTGAACTATCGGGGCATTTCAATAGACTCTTACATACTAGATCCTACTGCAAATCATCAGTTTTGTCAATATTTTTTTTCTTTTTGTTGTGGAATCTTTTATGAGTGTTTCGGAGTTCCTTATCTGTAATGTGTGTATAAATTTGTGTTGTAGTGATAGAAGAGTGCCCCAGCATCTCTTGGACACTACGAATATCTGCCCCATTTCTTAGCAAATCAGTGGCATATGAGTGGCGCAGTGTATGTGGAGTCACAGGTTTTGTAATTCCTGCTAATTTTGCATATTTTTGGATCATGCGTTGCGCAGTCCTTGGGGTAATGGGTGTGTCAGTTTGTCTCGTCTTTGATCTTTTATCGTGGGAAATAAATAAATACGGGTTCATGTCTGGTCGTTTTTTTATATATTGTTTTATACAGTAACGTGCTTGCCCTGATAAAAAGACAACTCGTCGTTTTCCACCTTTCCCAAGTACTGTAAATTCATCTTGTTCTAGATTTATATCTTCTTTTTTTAATTGTACAATTTCTGAAACACGAAGTCCTGTAGAAAATAGTAATTCTAAAAATGATTTATCCCGCAAGCTCATAAGTGTTTGTGGAATTACTTTTGATGGCGCTTCTAACAAGCGTTCCAACTCTGCTCCTGCTATAAAAGACACATGCCTGTCTGGCATTTTCATAAGTTCAATTTTTTCTGGGGCAAGTGTTTCAATATCTTGTTTTGATAAATATTTTAAAAATGAACGTAGAGCAATAAGGTGATAATTTTGTGTATTTTTTTTCAAGGGTTCTCCGTGTACGTCAATAAGGCGATTGAGCCACAGTCTATATTTTCTTACATCGTCAGAGGTGATATCTTTTGGTTTCTTTTCCATACCAAACCATTCAAAAAAACGTCTGAGATAAAAATCATAATTTTGAATAGTTTTGGCGGAGCGGTTTCTTTCTATTTCTAAATATTCTAAAAATTGTCTAAGATATTTTTTCATATTGGTGATTATAAGTATATATCTATTGTACGACACCATTGACAAGACGTCAATTTTGTGCTATACTTGTAATAGTATGAAGATCAAAAATAAAAATCTTCATGCCAAATATACATATAAAAATAAAAACATATGGCAAACAAAAATGCTAGTGTTTCAGGCGCACTAAAACAGTCTGACATGTCTTTCGTTTACATGTATTTAATGGTAGGGGTGACACTATTGGTGTCTGTTTGCGTATTTCTACCGCGCATTGCAATTGGCTAAATTTTATAAAATCTCGTATACTATATATACGAGATTTTTTTTATTATATTATGGAGAGGTTTGAATTTCCTGAAAGACCCAGAGAACGAGCTGAAGCAGAAAGGAGTTTAGAAAAATGCTTACCAGAAGCAATAAAATTTGCGTGTCCTGGCGCGGCTAATGGAGAACGGCAGAAAGCGTTGGAGATTTTTTTTGCTCCTATATTAAAAGAAGTTTTAACGGAAGTAACAGATTTGACTTCTTTTCATGAAATTTTTTCTACTACTGTATGTAGGTTGCAAAAAATTCTTGGGAAGCAAGGGCGGGAATATTTTGGGTCAATGGAGGAATATGTCATGGGTTGGTTAGGGTTTATGAGACGTGAAAAAGGATTATTTGAGCAAGTACAGAAAAAAAGTGATGTAAAGACACCAGTTTTACAACCAAATGAGCACTCAGCTACTTTTCCAGAGGTCATAGATGAAAAAGGAAAATCTTTTAATAGAATAGTGGCATTAATGAAAATATATTTAGATTATAAGAATAAGGACCAAAATTTATATAAAGAGGAATATGAATCTCCTCTTTCTGAGCGCAAGGAGTATTTATATGATATATTTCATAAAATATTATATGAGTACAAGATGTCTTTTCGTGATACAGATTTGTATTTGGGGGAGTTAAAAGCAGTGATATTGCGTGGGAAGGATCATGAAAAAACATTTGAGTATGATGAAGAGTTATATGATGGGCTCTTTCAGTATTTAAAAACACATAGGGATTGGATTATCTCTGGATAATTTATCTACATTATTATTTTATTTTTTATTCATAACAAAACACATATGCGTATATATTCACTTATATTTATACTTACCGTAGCATTATTTGGCTATAGTTCTGCAGCACTTGCCCAATCTGTTGATGTGGTAGAAAGTGATTCTACAGTTATAACAGAAGACATTGTTGTTGAGTCTGTAGAAGTAGAAGAAGTATTGGAAACAGCAGAAGTTAAAGTCATAGAAGAGGTTCCTAGTAATTTTGGATTATTTTGGCGTGGTATCAGGGAGCGAGTAAATATTGGATTAACATTTGATCCAGTAAAAAAAGCAGAAAAACAATTGCGTTATGCAGAAGAACGACTTCATTTGGCAGAAGTTATTGCTACAAATGCAACAGATGAAAAAGTAAAAGCACAGGCGGAAAAAATGGTTGAGCGTGCTGAGACATTAATGAAGCGTATAGAAGAAAAAGCAGATGTATTATTAGAAAAAAAAGGAGAAAAAGTTGAAAAATTATTAGAACGTGTAGCAAATCATCAAGTGAATCGTGAGCGTATATTAGATGGTTTGGAAGAAAAACTTCCAGTAGAAACAGCAGATCGTTTACGTGAAAGACGAGAAGACATGCAAGTACGAGCACAAGATTTTTTAGATAAAGTTATTAAAGGTGAGCAGGGGAAAAATATTCGTGAACATGTAGAATCAGTAAAAAATGTTATACAAGAAAAACATGAACAATTACTTGAATATAAGGAAGAACATAGGGGGCTTTTACAAGAAATAAAAGATGGAAGCGAGGAAGCTGTAGAAAAGTTAAAAGCATTACGTGAGAAGCGACAAGAAGCTGTGCATACACGTGTAGAACAAAGAGCTGTTATTCAAGATTCTTTGCAAGGAGCTGGTGTTGAACCTTCTCGTAAAGCAAGTGTAGTCCCAACACAAAGACAGCGTACTGAAGTACAAAAACGAGAACCTGTGCCTTTGGAAAAACCTACAGAGGTAACTCCATTACCACAAGTAAGAAAACAAATACAACAAGGAGTTATTACATCTCCACCAGTTGAGCCAAAAGTAGAAGTAGAGATTGAAGAACCAGAAGTGGTTATTCCACCAGCGCCCACAGAACCACGACGAATTGAATTACGAGCAAAATTTTAAACACAATTATGTATCTTATTTTACCAAACATTCGCTCTTGTCATAATGTAGGTGCAATGTTTCGCACGGCAGATGCTTTTGGGATTGAAAAATTATTTCTTGTGGGCTATACCGCTCATCCTCCCAAAATACAGATAGATAAAGTGTCTTTGGGGGCAGAAACATGGATGCCGTGGGAAGCAAAAGATGATTTACTTTCATTATTAACAGAATTAAAGCAAGAGGGGATAACGCTTGTTGCTCTGGAAAAAAATGAAACGAGTATAGATATTGCAACATTTCCCTCAGAGATAGAAAAAAATCGTATGGCACTTATTGTAGGAAATGAAGTGGATGGAATTTCACAGGAAATTTTAGATGTGGTTGATTACACAGTACATATTCCCATGTGTGGGAAAAAAGAAAGTTTAAATGTCAGTATTGCTGCTGGGGTGGCTATGTATGTGTTAAGTTAATTAGTAAATATTGTGTAAAATGATAATGTAGTATATATTGTATTTTATATAAAAATAGTGTATATTTCCTATATAAAAGGTCGTGTAAATAATACATTAAAATAGTGTATATAACTTACTAATTTAAATTAATTTATGAAAAAAAGTATATTTTATATTGTATTAGTCTTAACTTTTGTTTTTTCTTCTACATTGCAAGTTTTTGCTACTGATAATTATGATAATTATCATGAGTATTTTCCAATTCCTAAATCAGATTCTTCTTGGGTGAAAAGTACTTTAAATAATTTTGAGCCTGTAATGGGAAGTACAGTAAATGCAAAATTTCAAATACGGAATGGTTCTGATATTAACTCTAATGCTAAAATACGTGTTTATCACTTGCCTAGTTATGATCAAGAATCTGCTACAGCGGCTTGTGTTCTTTGGGATTTAGAAGAAGCTACTCTTTTAGTAGAATCTGACTTATTAACAATAAAATCAAATACATCGATACAAAAGACAGTGTCTTTTGTAGTAGACTCAAAGATATTTAAGGTTACAAATAATAATTCTGATATTGTTAATAATATTTTATTTACAGTATATTCTCCAGATGGTTCTTTTAAGCAGGCCTGTTCTTTTACAAATGTGCCTATAGATGTTATCAGTCCGGATGAAAAAAGATATGATTTATCTGTAAATGATGTTGTCGTATCTCCAGAAGAAATTAATAAAGAAACACAAATGACAATCGATTTTACAGTAAAAAATAAGGGAGAATTAATTTTTTCAGATGAAATTGGGCGCGTATGTGTAAGAAGAAAAGAATTTGGTCTTTTGGCATATGATATTGTCCCAAATAAATTTTGTGTCCAAATAGGAGAATTAAAACGAAATCAGGAAAAAACATTTTCTATCCCAATTAATTTTGCTGAAAATTTTTTTTCAGCAAAACATACTATTAATGATTATCTTAGCGTTGGTGTAAATAGAATGTCTCTGTATATACAGGACAGTTCTTTATCAGATTTAAATTATGATGATAATGAGGTGATATTTAATTTAAAAATAGATGAAGAACGAGTTGTAGTGGAATCTGATGAAATCATTCCACAAGTACTGGAGAGTGAAGGGCTTAAAAATATGGATTTGATAAAATCTCCTATACATCCTTCTGTTTATAGATATGAAAATGGAAAAAGGAGACCTTTCCCTAATTCAAAATTGTATCATACTTGGTATAAGAATTTTGATACACTTAAAACAATAACAGCTAAAGAAATGGAAGCAATTCCTTTGGGTAAACCAATGTCTGTAAAGCCTAAGGTTGGTTTAGTGAAGTTTCCGTATAACCCTATGGTTTATGAAGTATTAAGAGATAGTGTTATTAGGCTTATACCAAGCGTAAGTGCTGCAAAAGTATCTTATGGAATAAATTGGGATTCTAAAATCGTGGTTCTTCCAGAGATCTATTATTTATTTTATTCTATACAAAAATAATTTTTATTTTAGAATAAGTTGGAAATAAAAAATCATCTTATATTAAATATAGATGGTTTTTTATTTCAATAATTTTATATATATATTTACCAATGTTGTTTCTTAGGGTATACTAGATGTGGTATATCTTTTTTATTTTTTTTATGTCATCTATTAAACACACGCTTGTTATTTTTAAAAAATTGGTAGAACAAATTCCTCCTTTGGTTCCAGAAGATATTATTTCTGATTTGAAAGAGGCATACAATCAGTCAGAACATAACATGTCTTTGAGTTTGGAAGAATTAGAAGATACTATGATAGTGTTTGGGAAAAAATTGTGGCCTTATAGGGAAGCTTTTTTTGAATTTTTTCGTTTGTATGAGGGAGAGTTGGGAGAAAAAATATTATTACAAAAATTACAAGGAAGTGTGAGAAAACATGTAGGACAATTTTTTAAAAGCGGTGGAACTTTTCGTGCATTTTATACAGGGGCATCTCTTATTGAAATTTTTACTCCAGAAGAACGTCAATCTATTTGCGTACATTTGATTGCTGTAGATAAAGATATTTGGAAATATAGTAAGCAGCGTGTGGTTTCTACGGATAAACAGGCATATCTTAAAAAGATAAAAGAATTTCAAATATTATTTGCAGATATGGAACAATTAATTTCTGGGTTACATGCTATGGCAGAAGATGAGAGTGAACATCCAGAACTTTCTTTAGAAATTCGGGAGCATATTCGTACATTTGAATATGGAGTAAGTTTACTTGGGCCAAAGGTAAGTCATAAGGCTCTTTGTGTAGCACCGCTTCATTTTCAAGGAAGAAAAAAAGATAAATATCATCATAGACACGTCTTATGAAAAATCCAACACTAGAATTATTTTCACAATTACTTCGTTCATATCCATACGGTGTATCTCCGCAAGTATTTGAAGATGCACAAGTTGCATATGAACGATTACAAGATGGGCACGCTAGTGATAATGAAGTAGAAACAATAATGATTGCATTTGGAAAGCAGGTTTGGCCATATACGCAAGCAGAAATGGTATTATATAAACAATATGGGAAACAACAGGAAGAGGCGTTTTTTTTAAACGTGCTTCCAGAAGAATTGCAAGAAAAATGGAAATCATTTATTGAAAAAGGTGGAAGTGTTCATAACTATCGTGCTGGTCAAGAATTTGAAGATGCATTTACTCCAGAGGAGAATCTTATTATTGAAGATGCATTTATGAGTGCAGGTGATCATGGAAAAAGTTATGTACGAAATATTATTGCAGAAGAAAAAGGAGAAGATTATGATGCCTTGGTAGATAACTATATGAGAGAGCGGGACAGTATTTTAGCTGTATTAGATCAGATAGTTTTGTTAAAAGAAACAGGAGATAAATGGGATGCGGAAATTGATGAATATGTCAGGTTTGTAAAATCTGGTTTTGCTAATGTAGAGGAAAGACCAACGCTTGAAAAAGTGGTAAAGAAAAAAGAATGGTTTGAAGATCAAATTAATATTGGAAATAAATAGTTGTGTATATGAAAAAAATTCTTTTTATTATTGCTGGAGAAGGGTATCAACCAATTGAGTATGGGATTCCTAAAAAAATATTATTGGATGCTGGAATGTCTGTGGTTACCGCAAGTAATGTGGAGGGGAAAGCTACTGCAAGTGATAATTCCACAACACAGGTAGATATAGTATTGGCAGATGTGATTGTCGCAGAGTATGATGGAATATTTATTGTAGGTGGCCCCGGAGCAATGACTTTTTTAGATTATGGAGAAACATATAGGATAGTTCGTGAAGCAAAAGATGCGGGTATTTATTACGGTGCTATTTGTATTTCTCCACGCATATTGGCACATGCGGGCGTGCTAAAAGGAAAAAAAGTTACAGGATGGGATGGAGATGAAAAACTTGCTGGAATTTTTGATTCTGTCAATGCTGTATATATTCGTGAACCAGTAGTTATAGACGCAAAGCTTCTTACTGCACAAGGGCCCATGGCTGCAGAAGCATTTGGTATGGCAATTCGTGAAGCACTTGTTTAAACATTATGTGTGTATGAAAAAACTCGGATTATTTCCGAGTTTTTGTTATGCATTTTTTTATTGTTTTTTTCAGTTGTTGTTGTCGTTGTTTTTTCAATCTCGTATGGATAGTTTTTTCACCTATGTTAACAGCATAGTCTATGATTGCTCCGGCCACATCGATCCCTGTCGCTTTTGTGATTCCTTCTAGTCCTGGATTTGCATTGACCTCTAATATCTTTGGGCCAGATTTTGTACGCAATATATCTACTCCTGCAAAATTTAGACCAGATACTTTCGTGGCTTTTATTGCAAGATTTTTTTCTTTGCGAGATAATTCAACTACTTGTACTTTTCCACCTAATTTAAAATTAGATCGAAATTCATCTTCTTTTTGGGCAATGCGTTCCATGGCTGCTACTATTTTTTCATGTACAACAAATACACGTAAGTCTCTCCCAGATGATTCACTAATATATTCTTGGATAATAAGTGGGGCAGATGTCTCATCTTTTATCATCATTTCAATAATAGAGCGCAATCCTCTTTGGCTCTCCACAATAGAAACTCCTGCTCCTTGTGACCCGCCAACTGTTTTCAGAATAACAGGATAGTTTCCTATCTTTTTTACAACATTTTCGATATATTGAGAAGAACGTATAACAAAGGTTTTTGGTATGGGAATATTATTTGCGGTGAGAATTTGTATATTTTTTACTTTATTTTTTGCATCACTTACTGCTTTTGCTTTATTTATAACAGGAATATTTGCCAATTCAAATTGCTCTATAAGTGGGCTATGTAAATTTTCACTCATTCCGGGGAAATTTGCACGAGTAATGAGGACGTTGATATTTCGGGGGCGTTTATTATGTATAAGTACATATGGTTTTTTGTCAAAACAAAGTTGACAATCTTCTGCCAATATTGTTATAAGTGTATGCCCGCTTTTTTTTGCGGATTCTTCAAGTAATTTAAAATTTCTTGTAGAGGTCGCTTCTATATTGTGTATTATTTTTTTTGAAGCGTACCTTAGTATATGTATGTTCATATTATTCCACTTCTATCACTACCATTTGCTCTAGTCTTCTTATATCTGCCAAGAGTTTTGATCTGTCTGGATTACACATAATGATATTAAACACGCTGCCTCCCCCATGTTTTGCAAATCTACACATGTCTCCTATCTTTTTATTTGTATAGAGACGTTTAAATGATTTGAGTTCTTGTAATTTTTTTATGCCAGTAAGTTTAGAAAGTCTCCCTTCTTTTTTTGCAAAGAATTTCATTGCCACTGCATACCCTCTTCTCTTTTTAGGAATAATTGGTTTTTTTCCTATGCGATTAAGCACATCGTTCATGGTGTGGTTTATTCCGTTTGATTGTTCATACATCATATGACGAAATCCTCCTACACGTGGGCCCATCTCAATAATTTTCCATCCAGATTCTTCACGAATGAGCTCTACATGAACAGATGTGTTTTTTAGTCCAATTGCTTTTATAGCTTGTTTGGCAATTTCTTGTGCATTGTCATTATTTTGTTTGTTTAAAATAGTAGGTGTTCGTTGTTCATAGCCAAAGAAATCGTCAAATCCAATTTCTCTCCCTGTTTTTATATACACCATTGGGCAAAATTTCATTCTCCCTTTTCTGTCTACATATGCATCCACAGAATACATGTTTCCTTCCATGAATTGTTCTATCAGTATTCTTGGAGTCCATGTCCCATTTGTTTGTTTGTGGACTGCGTCTATCTTTTTAAATACTTTTTTTAGTACCACTTCTAGTTCTTCTTGATGAAAGCAGATACTGACTAGTCGGCTTGCTGCAAGTCCAGAAGGTTTTACTATGAGTGGGAATCCTACAGATTCTATAATTTGTCTTATGGATTTTTTGCTATCGTCATTGATAACAGTAAATTTGGGGTTAAGGCGTTTATTACAGACATGTAATCGTTTTCTCATTTGGATCTTATCTGTGGACCATGCGAGAGACTCTACTGTAGGTGTTTCTATATACGGAAGATGTGGAATAATATTACTCAAGTGGGGGATTGATGATTCTGGTCTGCAGGTCAATGTAACAATTTCATCTTTGTATGGAAGAAGTGTTTCTTGGATGGCATCATCATTGTTTAGATCACATGATAAGATTATATCAATTTTATCTAATTGTGATTGAGTGAATTCATCCAACTTTTGTTTGCTGTGATAAATAAGACCAATACGGTATTTTTCTTTTGTTTCTTTTTCGTATTTTCTTATTGCATCAATCATGTGGCCATATACAGCTCCTACATAAAGGATGATATTTTGATTTGTTTTTTTCTGAGCCATGTCAACATGATTAAATTTCATTTTTCCAGTTGCAGTTTGTTTGACTTGCTTATATAATTTATTTACAAAAAGGTTTATATCTTTTGGTTTAAGATGAGACATAGGTGGTGTAAAAAGAATTATAAAAGCGCTATAACTATAGCGTGAATAGATAAAAAAGTCAATATAGCCTATGTAAATATTGGCTTAAATTTGTTTTGGAAAAATATGTTTATATGTATTACAAATTCGCTTGATTCCATATTTTGTGAGCAAACCATTTTGGGCACCAATCTTTTTTATAACCCCTCCTGCATTTGCTGTAGCCCAAGACATCGCTGTTTGTAGATCTTTTCCAAGTATTGTAGCAGATAAAAATCCACTGGTATACGCATCTCCTGCTCCGGTTTTTGCCTTTGCTTTTATGGGATAAATTTTCATGAAATAGACGTTTTCTCCATCAGAAGCATATGAACCATTTATACTGTCTGTGACAATTATCTTTTTTGCACCAAGTGTGTGTAGTTTTTTTATACATTGTTTTATAGAGTGTTTTTCGCCAATTAATTTATCTGCTTCTTCTTTATTTAAAAAGAGGACATCTACTCGGTGTAATATTTTCTTTATTGTTTTTAGCCCATTGTTCATTTGATAAGAGCCTGGATTCATTGCCAATTTTGTGTCTGGGTGTTTATCTAGATACGACTCTATTTTTTTTTGTATTTTTTCAAATCCTGCGCCTAAAGAGGTGTAATAAACCCAATCTGTTTTTGGTAATTTAGGTAAAGTATATGTTCTGGGGGCGTGATAGGAGAGAATGGTTCGTTCACTTTTATAATTGAGTACAATAGAAAAGCGTGTTTCTTTATTTTTTCGTATTTGAACAAAAGAAGTATCTACTCCGGCGTGTTCTAGTGCGTGATGAATAGTATATCCATTTATATCATCTCCAAGCTCTGATACTAGTCCTGTTGTTAATCCTAACTTGGTTGTCCCTACAGCGACGTTTGCTGCATTTCCACCCATAGATTGATCAATGTGGTTTAGACAAATTTTGTCTGCAAAATTAAGACAAAGCAATTTTTCTGCAGCATTTAAATTTACTTGTTTGGAATCATTATTTATAATAATGAATGTATCAAGC
>JABIGQ010000006.1 GCA_018650085.1 Candidatus Magasanikiibacteriota bacterium
GATAGTCACTTCAGAGAAGATTTTTGCATTGCTTGAAAAGAAATTGAGTAGTAAAGCGGGATGGGAAGAAAATAAAAAGGCGTTTGAGTTTGGATTGGGTGTGTCTTAATATAATATTTATTTAATTAAAGTTTATGGAACCAATGCCAATAGAACGTTTAATTTTAGATAAAAAAATCGAAGAAAAAAAAATTGTGCCAGGAGGAGAAGAAAGGCTAAAATCTCTTGTAGAATTTTCGGAAGAAAATAAAGAAGGAACAAAGGCTTTCATGAAAAGTCTGTTTTTTCTTATAAAAAAAGGGATTATTCTTCGTGTGAAAGGTCAAGAACATATAGATGATTATGACTCTAATAATATACAAGAATACTCAGGTAATTATAATAAAGAAGATATAAAAGCTACTTTAGATATACATGATATTTCAGAAATCTTTACTTTATTTTATCAATTTAAGGAAATGCAGGATGACGAAAACGGACAAAGTTATGAGTGGGTTAAAGGTATGGAAAGCTTGTTTCAATTATTTAGTAATGCAACAAAAAAAGATTTTTTATTGCCAGAAGAATTTTTAGAAGAAATGTTAAATGCACTAAAAGATGAAACATTTTCGCATTGGATGGAAAATAAAAATATTGGAAGATTTGATTTTAAAGATGGCCACCATGAGGATATGTTTATAAATATATCTACACAAATAAATTCCATATTAGAAGGACCTAATGAAGTGACATGTGCCTTTACAGACGGTGGTAAAGTAAGACCTTCAGATAGATTACCAGTTGTACGATTTGCTCGTATTTCAGAAAATGAAGCGGTTATTTCAGCCGTTCAATTGGGAAATATCAATAGATTGTCACGTAAAGAGATAGCATTTTTTGAGAAAAATGAGTCAGGTTTGTATGGTTATATGTCTGAAGATAGTTTTTTGGCTCAATTTACTAAGGGTATAAAAGCAGATGAATTTATAAGTAGTATTCATATAATAAAAGAACGAATGGATGCTCTTAGTCAAGAAGAAATATTAGAAGAAATAATTTATAAACCACAAGGGTATTATGATAATATTTTTAAAATATTAAATAAATTAGTAGGATTAAAAGAAGCAAAAGCTGAATTTGATAGACAAGGTAGAATAATGAAAAGAGTGAATGAAATTATTTCTGGTGGGTTAAATAATAAGAAGTTTAAATATTTACGTGGTGCAGATCCTGCTTCTGTGGTAAGTTTAGCCTTGTCGATAAAATTGTTACATCAAAAAGGAATAAAAGATATTAAATTTTCGTTAATGATGCCACTGAGAGAGCATGGTATTTCTGAAAGTTTGGATAGAGATATTTTATCTAGAAAAATTAATATTATAGAAAGGTGTTGTGTTGAATTAGGTGGGTTAAAATTATTATATGATGAGAGTTATATAACTTTAAAATTACCTGAAGAATTAGCCATTAGAACAGAAAAATTACAACAATTATTTACCATGATAGATAATAATCAAGAAGTTTAGATAATAAATTAATAATATGTGTGGAATAATCGGATACATAGGAGAAAAAAACGCATCACCGATACTCATTCAAGGACTGCGAAAATTAGAATACAGAGGATATGACAGCGCAGGAGTAGCAATTCAAGATGGAGATACCATAGCACGTGTTCGTAGTGTAGGGAAAATAGAAAATTTAGCAGCACGAGCAGCCACAGAAAAATTACCAGGTACGGTAGGAATAGCGCACACTCGCTGGGCTACCCATGGTGGAGTGACAGAAGAAAATGCTCATCCACACACAGATCAGTCAGAGTCACTCGTCTTAGTTCATAATGGAATTGTAGAAAATTATAGAGAAATAAAAGAACAGTTAGGAAGTGAACACATCTATAACTCAGAGACTGATTCAGAGATCTTAGCGCACTTGATAGGTGAACATATAAAAGAGTCAGATGGAAAATTAACAGAAGAATCTTTTCGTCTGGCAGTAGAGTGTGCATTAAAAGAAGTCCGTGGAACATATGGATTAGTTGTCATGCATAAAGATGTTCCAGATTATCTGATTGTTGCACGTATGGGGAGTCCGCTTGTTATTGGTGTAGGAACAGATGGTTATTATATTGCCAGTGATGCTACTCCAATGCTCGCATATACAAAAAAAGTAATATTTTTAGAAGATGGTGAGATTGCTTGTGTATCAAAAACAGATATGCAAACATTTAATTTAAAAGATGAATGTGTAGTAAAATGTGTAGAAGAAATTGAATGGAATCAAGAACAAGCAGAGAAACAAGGGTATGAAGATTTTATGTTAAAAGAAATTCATGACCAGCCTACAGTGTTTGAAGATGCAATTCGTGGAAGGTTTAATGTAGAAGAGGGAACGGCACATCTGGGTGGATTAAATATGACAGAAGAGGAAATGCATTCAGTAAAACGTATTGTATTAATTGCGTGTGGAACAGCGAGTTATGCATCTATGGTAGGGAAATATGCATTTGAGCGTCTAGCAGGAATTCCTACAGAAGTAGATGTCGCTAGTGAATTTCGTTATCGTGACCCAATTATAGATAAGCATACATTGGTATTTGGTGTATCACAATCTGGTGAAACAGCAGACACACTGGCGGCTCTTCGTGAAGCAAAGAGAAAAGGTGCTTTTGTTCGTGGTATTGTCAATGTAGTTGGCTCTACCATTGCTCGTGAAACAGATGGAGGAACATATATTCACGCAGGGCCAGAACTAGCAGTTGCTTCTACAAAAGCGTATACAAACATGGTTGCTATTTTATTATTATATGCATTACAATTTGGTCGTTTGAAAAGAGTTGCTCTTGCTACTGGAGAGCGTATGCTTCACGCATTGCTTGAAATTCCACAAAAAATGAATGAAATTTTAGATACAGCAGAACAGATAAAAACTATTGCAAAAGTATATGCAAACTATGATCATATGTTTTTTATTGGTCGTGGTATCAATTATCCTGTGGCATTGGAGGGTTCTATAAAATTAAAAGAAATTTCATATATTCATAGTGAAGCATATCCAGGCGGGGAATTAAAGCATGGTCCTATGGCGCTATTATCAGAGGATTTCCCAGTATTTGGTATTATGACAAAAGATCAGCTCTATGATAAAATGAGAAGTAATATAGAAGAAGTACGTGCGAGGAAAGCACCAGTTATATTAATTGCATCACAGGGAGATGATACGGCAAAGGAATTAGGGGAGCATGTTATGTATACCCCAAAAACTATGGAATTACTCCAGCCATTATTAAATACCGTTATACTTCAGCTATTTTCATACTATGTCGCAAAGGAATTGGGCAGAGATGTAGATAGACCAAGAAATCTAGCAAAAAGTGTAACCGTGGAGTAATCTAAATTATTATGAAAACAAAAAAAACAAATGTTGTTGTATTTGGAGGAGGAAATGGAACAGCACTTACACTTCGTGCACTTAAACAGCATGCAGATATTTTTAATATTTCTGCAGTAGTGACTATGAGTGATTCTGGTGGTTCTTCTGGCAGGCTCAGAAAAGAATTTAATACCCTACCCACAGGAGATATTATGCGAGCTGTCATTTCATTATCACAGTATGGATATAAAAAAGGAATGAAAAATGTTTTTTATAAAAATCGTTTTTCGGGTGTGGGGAAATTTGACGGGCATAGTTTTGGGAATATGTTTCTCGTATTGGCAGAAAAATATTGTGGTGATTTCGTTCAGGCTGTTCGTGCCTTGGAACAAGCAGTAGAAGCTGGTGGGACTGTGTATCCTGCGTCTATTGAACTCTGTGATTTAAAAGCGGAATTATCAAATGAAGATATTATATTTGGTGAGCATCATATAGATGACCCTACATATGATAGATCTATTACTATAAAAAAATTATCTCTTGAACCAGAAGTTTCTGCATACCCGGAATCCTTGTCTGTGATTGAGCAAGCAGATTATATTGTTTTTTCTCCAGGGAGCTTACATGCAAGCGTTATAGCATCCATTTTACCAAAAGGAATTTACGAGGCTATAGCTAATTCAAAGGCTCATCTTATTCATATTCCAGGAAATATTTACTCAAATAAAAAAGAAACAGGCCCTACCACATTGAGTGGTTTTGTCCATACATTGGAATCTTATCTTCCAAGGAAAATTGATACAGTGGTGTTTAATAGTGTCAGAAGAACAAAAAAACGTTTGGATATTTATAAAAAACATCATTGTGAATTAATAAAGCATGATGTAGAAAATTTAGAGGGGTATGCTATTATAAATAAATCATTTGAACATGCCAATGCGGATTTAAGTTCAGAAAAATTAGCTCATATATTATATGATCTTATTCAATCAAAATAGTATAATATGGAAATACACGTTGAAAAACAAGAAAAAAATTATCAATTGCGTGTCAGTATAAAAGAATCTGGAAATGAAGTAGGGTGGGGATTTTTAGTGGTGGTATTTAATGATCGTCATAAAGAACCATATGGTATTATGGAAAATGTATATATTGATTCAGCCTATCGGAGTAAAGGATACGGGAAAAAAATTGTAGAAAAGATTATTGATTTAGCAAAAGAAAAAGAGTGCTATAAATTATTATGTCAAAGTCGTTATGAAAAAGAACGGGTGCATCAGTTTTATGTGAAATATGGATTCAAAGATCACGGAAAAAATTTCCGTATGGATCTTATTGATTCACAGATAAATCAAGTTGATTAATTATTTATAGACTTGGATTAATGATTTGTATTGGTGATGTCATCCACCACCAAATATAATAACTTATACAAAGTAAGATAATAGGAAGGATAAAGCGGAAAAGACTTGATAATAATAACTTTTTTTTATTATTATTAATTAGATATTTTTTATATATTTTATTTCCAAAAATAAAAGAAAAAACAATAATAGATATAGGTATCACCCAAAATATAATCATTTTAAATAATTCTCCATAACCATTAATTTGTTTTTGATATATATCAAAAGATATGAATGCTGAAAAAAAAGAAATTAAAATCATTTGAATGTTATATATTTTATTTTTCATATTTAATTTGTTATAAATTCATTTTATGAAGAGAAACCATCTGTCCAAGAATCTTTATTTATTTTTATTTCATCAATATAAAAGCCATCTTCATTCTCATCAGTGGTAGATGAATAGTCTATAATAGCAGGGTATTTTTTAAATCCTGGTAATTTCCCAGCTCTTTTTGCAGCATCTTTTGCTTCTGCCCTAGAAGAATAAATTCCAATTACTTTTACACGTTCATCATCAGAACAGTCACAGCTAAGATTTGTTTGTGTATATGAGTGTTGAAGTAAATATACTTTTTCCATATTATATTATTTAGTAGCACAGTCTTCTGGACAATTACATTCGTTTTCTGAGAATTCTTTTTCACAGATATTATTTCCACATGGGATACAGACTCCAGCACCAGAAGTCATATCATCTTTTGGCAAGACACACGTTCCATCTGGGAGTGAAGAATAGGTAGTTCCTTTTAATCCCTCACAACATTGTTCAGTTCCTTGGAAATAAGATGCCCCAGGTTCGCTAACACAGCTAAGATCAATGGTGTTATTTTGATTTGGTATAGTGTCTTTTTGTCCACAGCCACTTATTACTGTAAGAAGTGTAATACTAAGTAGAACAGTAAGTATTTTATGCATATAGTATTGCTTAAGTTAAAATTAATTTATTAGTGGGTAGGGCTATTATACACTAAAATTTGTTGTATGTGTAAAATTTATGTATTATATAGTGTGTAAGTGATATAATAACAGGGCTTTAATTTATTAATAAAAACATATGAAAAAAATACTTTTTGTGATATTTAGTTTATCTGCTATTATTTTTATCTTTTTTAATCTTTATATGAAAATTAGTATAGAAAATGAAAAGGGTACATTTGTGTATAACTATAACAGAACAGAAATCAAAGAAAAAAAAACTATAGATATATTAAATTTACCTAGTTTACCTGAGGATATAAGCGAAACTTGTGCTTTGAAAAAGGAAAAGGGAGTAAAAGATAGGCCAGAGCGTATTATTTTACATGTAAAACGAGGTGTGGATGGTACCAAGGCAATTAAATTATTAAGGTTACTTGGCTTTACGCAAGAATTAGATATACCAATAGAACATAAATACTTGGCAGTGTATGGGTTTCCAGAAGGGTATAAAACGGAATATGATTATAAAGCTTTAGATGAGTTGTATTCAAGTGAAGATGAAAATAGTGATTATATCTATAACAAAAAATTGCTAGAAAATGTTATGATAAAAAATAATAAATTAGGTTTTCATATTTATATTGAAATGGTAGATTTATCTTTTCCTGACGTAGAATTATATGAAGGGGTTTTACCAGGGGAGAAACATGAATTACTTAAAATTATTACAGGGAGTAAAACGAAATCAGAAGTCTTATCTTATATAGAACCTTTAAATATAACTCCTGTTACTTTTATTGAAAATACTATGGAGAAATATCAGGGACTTACTGTAAAACCAGGAGATGGAGCTGCATGGGTTTGTTATTTTAATGAAGAACACCTAGATATACTTACTGGAGCAATGTCTAGTTTTAATTTGAATGTAATGTCTAATACTTTTTGAGCTTAGAATTGAAAAGAGTAAAAGAAATTTATTTAGTGAAGAATGGGTAATGTCTATGAATGCAGAACTAAAAGAAAAATTAAATCAAGTACAAAAAAATATAGATGATCCTGTATTAGATTTAAGAAAGATGTCTTTAACAATTCTTCCCGTAGAATTTGGAGAATTATATCACATTGAAGAAGTGTATCTGGGGTTAAATAATTTTACAGAAATTCCAGAGTGTTTGTTTTCATTGAAGAATTTGCGAATATTGGATATATCAAGTAATAGATTGGAGAGTGTTTCTCCAAAGATTGAGTTACTAGAAAAATATGCAGAAGAAGTTTCAAGTAATCCAGAAGATTTTATTAATTTTGTAAATTTAAATTTTGAAGATTTAAAAGACAGAATATGAATTTATGATAAAAAAAATACTAGACTTACACATTCATTCTAAATACTCCAGAGCTTGTTCTAAGTATCTAGAACTTCCAACTATTGCAAAAGCATGTGAGGAGCGGGGGATAGATATAGTTTCTACTGGAGATTTTACCCATCCAGAATGGTTTGCGCACATAAAAGAACATTTAGAAGAAGATACAAAAGGGATATATAAATTAAAAAGCGGGGAGAGTAAAACAAGATTTGTTTTAGGGACTGAAGTTGCAAGTATAAAAAAACATAAAGAAAAAACACGGCGGGTACATCTTTGTCTTTTTGCTCCAAGTATTGAAGTAGTAGAAAAGTTTAATACAAGATTAAATAAAATGGGGTTTAATCTAAGATCAGATGGGCGACCAATTTTAGGGTTACCATCAAAAAATATATTAGAGATAATGCTGGATGTGGATTCAAATATGGTCATGATTCCAGCGCATGCGTGGACGCCATGGTTTGGGATCTTTGGGTCAAAGGGGGGGTATGATTCACTAGAAGAAGCTTTTGATGAATTGGCACCACATATTTTTGCAATTGAAACAGGACTTTCTAGTGATCCTGCTATGAATTGGAAACTTTCAGCATTGGATAACATTACCCTTATCTCAAATTCAGATGCACATAGCCCACAGAAATTAGGGAGAGAAGCAAATGTATTTGCATTTGAAAGCGAGGAAGAAATTACCTATGATGAGATCATGCGTATTTTACGTGAAGGAGATAAAAAGAAATTTTTATATACCATAGAATTTTATCCAGAGGAAGGAAAGTATCATGCAGATGGACATAGGGATTGTAACTTTTATTGCAATCCAAAGGAAACAAAAAAATTAAAAGGACGTTGCCCAAAGTGTAAAAAGCCATTAATTATTGGTGTGGAAAATCGTGTATATGAATTGGCAGATAAAAAAGATACGTCAAAAGATCATGCACATAAAATTTCGTATAAAAGCATAGTACCACTTCCAGAGATTTTAGCGAGTGTCTTTGATTGTGGAGTAAATACGAAGAAGGTGGGGAATATGTACCAGATTATGATAGAAAATATTGGGAATGAATTTTATATTCTTATAGAAGCATCACTTGAAACAATAGAAAAACATACAACAAAACAAATCAGTAAAGCTATTGACCGTATGCGTAAAGGGGATATTTATGTTCGCCCGGGGTATGATGGAGAGTTTGGGATAGTAAAAATATTTAAAAAATAAAAATCCCGAGAAATCGGGATTTTTATTTTAGAAGAATATTATTTCTTCTTGCGACGTACAACCTTTTTACGCTTTGGTGCAGCTTTTTTCTTCGCCGCAGGTTTGCGTTTTGCTGGTTTTTTCGCTACTCTTTTCTTTACGGCTTTTTTAACAGCTTTCTTTTTTGCTGGTTTTTTCTTTGCCGGTTTCTTTTTCGCTACTTTTTTCTTAGCAACTTTCTTTTTTGTTGCTTTTTTCGCAGGTTTACGTTTTTTGGCAGTTACTTTTTTCTTAGTAGTTTTTTTTCTCACTACTTTTTTCTTAGTAACTTTCTTTTTCGCAACCTTTTTCTTTGTTGCTGGTTTTTTCTTAGCAACTTTCTTTTTTACTACTTTTTTCTTTACAGTTTTTTTCGCAGGTTTGCGCTTAGCAACTTTTTTCTTAGCGGCAGGTTTGCGTTTTACTGTTTTTTTAGCAGCAGGTTTACGTTTTTTTACGCTTCGTTTTTTTATAGGCATAGTTTTTCCTCCTTTCTGGGTAGGATAATTGTGTTTGTTTTTATTTGATATAACCATGGCACACACCAAATGATTATACAAACACAGGGGAGAAAATGTTTACACGACAAGCATCGGCGTAACATTTTCATGCAAAAAAAATCTTGCAATCGACCTCGTAAACATAGTATAAAACTTTTTCATCTTTTTTAACATCTTTTTTATGAAAAAACTGTGCATAACTTTTTTGTAAATAAAAAAAATGTGTAATGACGTACTAGTGTGTGAGTGCGTGTATTCTTACAAAGTTATTTCAGTGATTGTTTGGTTTGTACTAAAAAAACATTGTATTATAAAAACGAGTTTAATAACTCGTTTTTATATATGATGCACATATGTGGGCCAGGGTGGTTTTGAACCGCCGACCCCAACGTTATAAGCGTTGTGCTCTAACCCCTGAGCTACTGGCCCGTATTTATGTATAATAATAGATATACGAAAGTACTATAACAGAATACCCTTGATTTTTCAAGTCTATATTGCTATACTCCCGAAGACAGTATTTTTCACTCTATAAGAGTATGATAGAAAAAACCCTCCATTTATCTATAGATGAAGACCACGATGGTATTCGATTAGATAAATTTTTAGTAGAACAACTTGGTATAAGTCGCACAAAGATATTAGCACACATAAAACAAGAATGTGTGGTTAATGGCGCAAACATTCCATTTACAAAAGGTGGAATTATGTTAAAAACAGATACAGAGGTGGTGGTGCATCCACTACCAGCGCCTGCAGAGACTGTAGATGAGGAGACCAGTGCTCCAGATGATTCTATATACCAATATATAAAAATAATAGCAGAAACGGACGATTATCTAGTTATCAGTAAACCAGCAGGATTATTGGTGCATCCCTCAAATGAAAAACAATACATAACACTTGCTCACTGGTTAAAACGGACATATCCTGAAATTATATCAGTAGGAGAAGATAAAGTTCGTCCAGGTATTGTGCATAGATTAGATAAAGAAACATCTGGTGTGATGGTGGTCGCAAAGACACAGCGCATGTTTGACTTATTAAAAACACAATTTCAATCACGAACAGTAAAAAAAATATATCATACGTTAGTTCATGGCATTATAGAACCAGATCATGATATATTAGATTTTCTTATTAGTCGTGGAGTAGATGGAAAAATGGCGTCTCGGCCAAATGTTTCTGTGGAGGCACTATCAGATGTAAGAAAGGTGCAAGAAGGAAAGCAAGCGAAGACAGAATTTTGGGTAGAAAAGAGATTTATAAATCACACATGGTTACGTGTGCAGATTCATACTGGAAGAACCCATCAGATTCGTGTGCATATGTTTGCATACAATCATCCAGTAGCAGGAGATAAGCTCTATATTCAGAAGAAATTAAAAGAAAAAGACAATGCCCCAAGGATGTTTCTTCATGCAGCAGAATTATCATTTGATGATATAGATGGAAAAAGAGTTACATTTGTTTCTCATGTTCCAGATAAAATGCGTGAATACATAAATACTTTATCAGCATAATATGGAAGAGAAAAAAGGAACATTTGTGCTCGTATCGGCACCTTCTGGTGGGGGAAAGAATGCTATTATTCGTGCATTATTAAAAAAATTTACACATAGTACACAGTTGGTCACTACTACTACTAGAGATATGCGTCCTCTAGAAGCAGATGGTGTAGATTATCATTTTTTAGATAAAGAAATATTTAAAAAGAAATTAGAAGCAGGGGAGTTTGTAGAGTACAATGAATATGATGGTAATTTTTATGGCACACAGTGGACTGATCTCAATGAAGCTTTAGAACAATATGATTTAGTATTTTCTCAGGCAGAAGTAAATGGGAAAAAACATTTAGATAAAAAAGGAGTTCCTCACATATCAATTTTTCTTTTACCAGAAGATTTTGAGATTTTACGAGATAGAATAAAAAAACGTGGTGGAACATCAGATGATTCTATTGACGAGAGATTAGAAATAGCAAAAAAAGAAGTAGAACAGTCTGGAATATATGATTTACGAGTAGTAAATGAGGATGGAAAGATGGAAAAAGCAGTAGATAGCATTGTAAATTACCTCGTAGAAGCTACCGGAGTACAGAGTGAATAACCCTGCATCCTCTTGACAGATAGAAGCATATAGTGTACAATTTCCTCATTATTATTCATTATCGTGATGTTAGCGAGATCTTCGGATGCTTGACTAACCTCTCCAATCAATTATACATATGGAACAAGATATACGACATGATGTTAAACCTGGGATGATTATCCGTGTTTATCAAACAATTAAAGA
>JABIGQ010000048.1 GCA_018650085.1 Candidatus Magasanikiibacteriota bacterium
CATATATATAACTTGGGAAACACCGCGTGGCGCAGTAAAAATAATTTCTGTGTCAATAACTTCTGAAAAAACAATACTATTTTTTGCGGGATATACAATTTCCATGCTTGGAATAAACTCCAGTGCATATTCATCATCTACCTGCGCTGGTGGATCTTCAAATGAAATTTCCCAGTCTGGATTTTCTTCTTTTCTTCTCTTTATCCAATCTTGTATTGCGTCTTCCCATTGCTGATATTGTGGATCCACAGCTGGTTCATCTGGCGGATCTCCTTGTGGATCTCCCTTCACCACATAATGAAGAATCGAATGTGGCTGAGTATATGTTCTTTCAACAACATATTTTTCTGGTGTAGAGCTTGTAGCAATATTTCCTGTCACTTTATTTATTCTCAGTGTAATTGCTCCGCCTTCTGAACCCATGAGGACTGGTTTTTGAATATCTATAGGTTCCATTTCTGGAAATGCTTCTACTTTTTTCCCTTCAAGTGCTTTGCGCATAAAATTATTCCAAATCGGTGCAGCCACTCTACTTCCGCCATATCCACGTGTCATAGGAGTATTATCTGTATTTCCTACCCACACACCAGAAACGACACTTGGAGTATATCCCACAGTCCATGCATCCACATAGTAATTTGTTGTTCCAGTTTTTGCGGCTACTAGTCTATCTGGCAATGTTAATATACCACCTGCCCCAAAAAGATATGCACGCGCTCCATCATCACTCAAGACATTGGATATCATTGCGGCAGTTTGTTGTGTTATAACTCGTTCGGTTTTTGGTTTTTCCCATTCTTGCAATACTGTTCCATCTGATTCTTCTACTCGTAGAATAGTCACTGGTTCTACTCGCTCTCCCCCATTTGCAAACACACAAAATGCAGAAACATGATCAAGCAATGTTACCTCTCCCCCACCAAGCACAAGAGATAATCCAAAATCTCCATCACCCAACGTGGAATATCCTAATTTTTCTGAAAATGCAATACCTGCCTTTTCACCACTATCAAAATACTTCCCAATTAAATACATTACTTTCACTGCAGGAATATTTAGAGATCCTTGTAATGCTTGTCTTATAGTCACAGGACCACGTTCTTTCAAATCATAATTCGCTGGCATATAATTACTTGCCCCTACACCAAAATCTGTAAGCACATCAAATAATACAGTCTGCGGTGTATACCCCATTTCAAATGCCGCAGCATAAATAATAGGTTTAAATGAAGACCCCGGTTGACGACGCCCTTGGGTTGCGACATTAAATTGACCAGAAATATCTGGATCATGAAAATCACGTGATCCTACCATGGCAAGAATATGCCCCGTCTTTGGATCCATGCTGACCAACGATGCATTATTTGCATTTGCATCTTCAAAACGCTTTTCACTTTCCTCTTCTACAGCAGTATCTGCCGCTTCTTGATCATCCCAATCTAGCGTAGTAATTACTTTTAATCCTCCCGTATCTACTTTTTGCTCACCATACTCTTTTACCAATTGTTCTTTTACATACATCACAAAATGCGGAGCATGAATATTATTTACTGTTTGCTTTGCCTCCAAAGGTTCTGCCTGCGCTGCAAGTTTTTCTTCTTCTGTAATATATCCTTCTGCATATAATCGTGCTAAAACAAAATCACGTCGCTGCTTGAACAAATCAGGATTATTTAGAAATGTCGTTGGAGCTTGGGGAAGACCGGCAAGTGCAGCCCCCTCAGACAATGTAAGATCTTGAACATCTTTCCCAAAATACGCTTGGGCTGCAGATTGAATTCCATAATTCGTTGACCCATATGGAATTTCATTAAAATAAATTTTCAAAATTTGATCTTTCGTATAAACACGTTCTAATTTAATTGCTAAAATAAATTCTTTTATTTTTCTAAGTACACTTCTTTCATTTGTTAAAATAGCATTTTTCACCAACTGCTGTGTCAGTGTAGATGTTCCTTTTACTTTCCAATTACGAAATGGCGCCATGACAATTGCACGAATAATACTTAATGGACGCACTCCCATGTGCTCATAAAAAATTTTATCTTCTGTAGCAATAACCCCATTTATCACATAGGGAGGAATATCTTCAAAATCTACCAATGTCCGTTTTTTATCTGCATAAATTTCATATAATAAATGGTCACCAGTCCTATCATAAATTTTTGTACTCTGCGCTACAGTTCTTTCTGTCAATTTATCTGGATCCGGAAGATCTTTACTGACCAAAGCAAACATGACGGTAATAAATAAAAAACCAAAAACTGCTCCGGTCAATCCTAGCCAAAAAAATAATTTCCAAAGTTTTTTTCCTGTATATTCATATTTTTTCGCAATCATAGCAAAAAGTCGAAATGGTGCTGCCAATAAAAATACAATAATAGACCAAAAAAAATGAACAACTTTTTTTATAATAGAAAACCAATCAAACGGCGCTTGTTTTTTTATTGCCGAACTAACTTTTCTTCTTCTTGGTTGTGTTTTTTGTGAAAATTGTGTATCCTTCTCTACGTATCCATACGACCGTTTTTTTCGGTTGTCCATATGCGTAATAGTATTTAATAAACTTGTTGCAAATTTTTTGAGAACAAATAAGCGCACCTATACGTAAGGTGCTTAAATAAATATTACCCTATAATTAGAGAAATTTCAAGTATTGTATATGATTGCCATCCAATTAGCCCTAGAAAAAATACAGACCACTCTTCGAAAAGACATACACCTATCTATATCCACACTTATAACCATAACCACACTACTTACCTCTTTGCTACTTCCACAAACAGTTTCAGCAGAGCAAGATCTTCCATATATTATTTTTCCACAAACAAAACGCTCATACCCTATCTCAAAAAACGCACAACCGCGTGCCGAGTATCACATGCTTGCTACAGCCTACTCAAGTGACCCATATCAAACAGATTCAACTCCTTTTCTTCCTGCAAATGGAGTAGATTATAGAGCAACAATGGAAAAACAAGGGTTTGTCGCTGCCATAGCAAGTAATGATCTCCCCTTGGGAACAATCGTTGCAATTCCTACAGAAATGCTTCCTCCTATTTTTACAAGAAACACAAATGTACCTACGGAAATAATTACCTTAGATGACAAAAACCAACCTGTTATGTTTTTTACTGTCACAGACAGAATGAATAAAAAATTTACAGGAAAAGGTAGATTTGATATCTATGTAGCTTCTGCTGATGCAGATGGAAATATTGATCAATTACGATCAAGAACCATTGCACGTTCATTTGGGGCACGTCGAATGATTGTGGGTATCATGGGGATGAGACCGTAAAATCTCTTGAAAAAAAAGCAATCTTAGTATATACTCCTCAGAGCAAGTCAAGCACTCTTTTATACATAATGGTACCGTGGCCAAGCGGTAAGGCAGAGGTCTGCAAAACCTTTATCGTGGGTTCGATTCCCGCCGGTACCTCAAAAAAAATCATCCTATACAGGATGATTTTTAATATACCTAAATAAAGAATATCTTACTGACGAACAGGCATGACGATGTAGAGATATGCTTCTCCATCTTTTGGACGAAAGACACAAGGAGAATCTGCACTATTCATTTCAAACATAATTTCATCAGTATCCATATGTTGCATTCCTTCCAGCACATAACGATAGTTGAGCAATATACTATTTTCATCTCCTGTTACTTGAACATCTATTTGAGATTCATGCTCTCCAGCCTGACTACTCATAGATGACACAGATAAAGAACCCGCTACAGGATCAACTTTAAATGACACCGCATTTACTCCACTTGTTACAAATAAACTTGCTTGTTTAATACTACTTTTCAACACAGCACCAGATACTTGTGCACTCGTATTAAATGTTGTGGGGATAATCTGTGTATAGTCGGGATAACTTCCATCTATCATACGAGAGATTAATTCATACTGTCCATATCTCACCACAAGCTGTCCTTCACTTACCCATAAACGTACGTTTTGCTCTTTTTCTCCTTTTGAAAGTGAGTGCGTAAGAAGTCTTACAACTTCATATGCTGTTTTTGCAGGTAAAATAGATTCATACTCTTCACCTGTCTGCTCCAAAGGTAAATAATATTCAGAAAGCCTATAAGAATCTGTTGTTGCAAAATATACTCCCTTTTTCTCTCTCACAAAAAATCCACAGTATACTCCAGATAATTCTGGTCGTATTTCATTTTTTGCAGCCGCAAATACTACTTTTGATAATGCTTTTTTTAATTCTATTGCAGGAATAACATATCCGGACTGCTCTACTATTTCTGGTATCACAGGATACTCATCATCTGGGATTCCTTTTATCTTTGTACTTGCATTTCCACTTTTTATAAGCAATTCCATTCCTTCTTGTGTAATCTCAACTTGATCATCTAACAATAGATTTACATAATCAGTTATCATTTTTGCAGGAACAGTAAAACTTCCACTTTTTTCTACCTTTGCACGAATATGTGTTTTTATGGAAATTTCTAAATTCGTTGTAGTAAGTGTTACTCCGGATTCAGTTGCTTGTATAAGTATATGAGCCAAGATAGGTAGATGTCCTGGTTTACTTGCAATACCAGAGACTATTTGTAGTGCATGTATAAGATTTTCTTTTGTACAAATAAATTTCATATTATTAACAAGTGTTTAGGGATAAATTCTTTATTTATATATATTAAATCTAGTAATAGTAGTAGTAAGGGGTGTGGATAGCGGGGATAACTCGAAAATTTGGCTAATTCATGCTTTGTTTTTGCTACCCCTGCTGTGCATGAATTGAGGAAAAATTGTAGGAAAAGCTGTGTAAGAGTTATCCACTGTTTTTTTCTAGTTTTTATTTTAGTGGATAACTTTTTTGTTGTGCATATGTTATTCAGTTTTGTATCCACGGATGTATTAACATGTGTATTATTGGGGGACAATGTTTGTGTTACTTGTGTATATGTTTGTTATAACTTTTTGTTTTGTTAACAATAGTCTATACAAATGTTAATTGTTTGTCGAGTAGAGGCGTTGCTTGATAAGTTCTACATCTTGCTTTATTTTCAAATCGCGATCTTTTTCTCGTTTAATTTTATTGTGCGCATGAATTGCTGTTGTGTGATCTCGTCCACCTAATTCTTGACCAATATTTGGGAATGACATGTCTAGTTCTTGGCGAAGAAGATGCATTGCAATTTGTCGTGGGAGTGACACACGTTTTTCTCTGCTTTTCCCCATGATGTCATCATGAGTAATATCAAAGAATGTCATAACGGTTTGTATAATTTCACGAGGTGTTGTAGATTTTTTTGCATGACTGTCTACAATTGTTTTTAGAATAGAATTAATACCCTCTTCGTCTAGTGTTATGTGGTTGAGCTGATGAAATGCTGAAATTTTATTAAGAGCACCTTCTAATTCACGAATATTATTTTGAACCTGTGTTGCAATGAGTTGAAGATATTTTTCTTCGAGTTGTATATTTTTTTCTTGACACTTTGCTTGTAATATTGCAACTCGTGTTTCTAGATCTGGGGCAGAAACATCTGCGATCATTCCCCATTCAAATCGGCTACGAAGGCGTTCTTCGAGCGCAGGGATTGCTTTTGGTGGTCGGTCGCTTGTCATGAGTACCTGTTTTCCATGTTGGTGCAGTTCATTGAACGTGTGAAAAAATTCTTCTTGAGTTTGTTCTTTCCCGGCAATAAATTGAATGTCATCAATAAGGAGAAGATCTACTGTTCTATATTTGTCTTTGAATTCTTTTGCTCGCCCCTCTTTTACAGACATCACAAATTCATTGGTGAATTTTTCTGAACTGACATAGAGAATTTTTGTTTGTGGATTTTTTGCAAGTATTGCGTGTCCCACTGCTTGGAGAAGATGTGTTTTTCCAAGTCCAACATCTCCATATATAAAGAGTGGGTTGTATGCTTCGCCTGGTTTTGCAGCCACTGCTTGTGAGGCAGCGTGCGCTAGTTCATTTTGTTTCCCCACTATAAATGTATCAAATGTATATTTTGTTTGAAGACCAAACTGTGAAGCTTTTTTTATCGTATTTGAATACATTGGTGTTTTTGGTGTAGACACAGTAGGAAGTTCTTTTTTAAAGCATTCCTGTTCTTCTATGTTTTTTACATTTTCTACTTTATACTCCATTTTTTTTACTGGTTTTCCTGTTACTCGTTCAATTGTTTTTACCAGGTCTGAGTTGTATTTTTTTTCAAGCCAGCTTTTTGTAAACGTATTTGGGACACACACGGTGACACGCCCTTCCACGTAAGATGCTATTCCTGTACTACGAAACCATGTGGTAAAGTTTGCTTTTGAAACTTTTAGTTCAAACTCAGCAAGGACCGCTTGCCAGATTTCATAATTTGTCATAGGGGCTGTGTTTAATATGAGTAAGATGTGTATATGTATGTGTGTATGCTCATTTTAGCACAAGTCTTTTTATAAAAAAATGGCTGGGTAAAGCTAAGAAGTTATTAACATGTGGATAACTTGTGCATACTGTGGATAAGTGTAAAATAAAATCCCCTCAATGAAAAGCTTTTTTTTGATGACTGCATATAATGTTGGTTATGCACAGTTATGCCTTTGTGTGCATACTGCCTATTGACTTTTTTTTACTTTTTTTATATAATACTAGCCATTAATGATGAATGTAGTATATGCCAAAAAGAACATATCAACCAAAAAAGAGAAAGCGCGCAAAAACTCATGGTTTTCGTTTACGAATGAAGACTAAAGATGGACGTAATCTATTAAAACGTCGTCGCGCAAAGGGTAGAAAAAAATTGACAGTGAGTGATGAGAAAAAGGGTAAACGTACTCGAAAAACTCGATAAATACTTATACTGTTTTCAAAAGACCTCGCATTATGCGGGGTTTTTGGTATAATAGAGTTAGCGTGTTATTTTAGGGTCAACTCGCTCGGCCTAGGGCGGCAGTAGCTCAAAATCATATAAGAATATATTAACTCTCCTGCCATTAATTTTCTGTGGCTTATTTAAGAAAAATTAATCTTGTATTTCATATTTATATTATATGTTACCAAAAGAATACCGTTTAAAGAAAAAAACAGATATTGATATTGTCTTTGCGCACGGGAGAGGTGTGCACGGTAATCTTGTGGGTATAAAAGTATGGCATATAGTTCCAGATCAATTTCCAAAGCGTGGATATGAAAA
>JABIGQ010000049.1 GCA_018650085.1 Candidatus Magasanikiibacteriota bacterium
GCTTGACGCAGAAGAATCTTCTCTAAAGAAGATGGAATATACAGATTAGTTATTCTGAGACTAATCACATGGGATACGCTACGACTACATTAGCGTTAAGTTGCGGACTTTGTCCAAAACAAGTAGAGCACTTGGGGAAAAAGAGGATGTATGTGTGCACTACATATATCCTCACCCTATTTGAGTATTTGTATGGACAAATGTTCAAATAGGGGATAATATGTTAAGACAATTTGTTTCCCATGTATTAGTGGGATTCAACCATCACATCAATCATCACAATTTCAGTGAAAGCTGAAATACAAGGGGGTACCTTGCAAGGCCTCTTTGCATTTTTTTCGTGATGGTTGAGAATGCAAATGCCGAGCAAGGATCTACCCAGATCCTTGCTTTTAGTTTATTATAAAATAGGCATGGTTGTAAGTATAGAAGTATTATAATTACAATTGTTAGAAATTAGAAAGTTCTTTACAAAACAATAAAAAAAGATTGAAATAGGTTTTAACACTGGAGCATTTGCTGGGAAAGGCATAGTATATATCATAGATAAACTGGTGTATAGCATGCCTTTTCTAGCGGCTTTAGGCACCGCATTACAACTAGAGCCTGCGGGCTCTACTCGTGTGTACGGATGTACGCAAAGGAATCATCATGTTTAAGATTTTAGATTCGTTTATAGAGGACACCCAAAGATTTGCAGATCGGGTGAAGCCTGAAGATTTTATTAAATTCATATATGCCAGTACGGCAGTTCTTGTGTTGACAAAAGTATTGAATTTTTGTATTTAATTAATCTTTTTTATTTTTTAAAATCTCATTATAAACGGTGAGAAGCTCTACCATGTAGAGAAGACCGAGCACTCCTTGTGTTTGGATCTAGAGTCCGTGTATACCACACGCTCGATAAAACGTAATGCAGGTATAAACTGAAAGTCTGGCAAGGCTTTGCCCGATGCAGGTTTTGCATTACACTCATTTCCCATCGTATGATATGCACTTGATTACTATGGGATTTCTATAGGGTTGTAAGTAAAGAATTATACTACTTACAATCGTTAGAAATTCTGCCACGATTCGTGTGGTAACGGCGCAGGGCTGATCCTTGCAGGATTATGGAGGAAACAATATGTTTGCCCTTCGTATCCGTACGGGGGAAGGCTGGTCTTTTGATTATGCCGATACCGTTCAAGAGCTCTTAGATGTATTTCTAGAGCTCGAGAAGGAATCCGAGATCTACATTGCTGAGATTTTAGATTCCTTTGGGACGATTCTCCGTAATCTTACTCCAGTAACGGTAGCGCTGGAGTAAGTGTAGTTGCTTAGCTACCTTTCGAGTGGGGACATGCATTGCACGTGTATGTCCCCACTCACCTTTTTTTATTCGTTCTCCTTCTCATAATGACAATAGTCTGGTGTAGACTCGCCCGTGTTACTCGGGCCCAAGTGTTTGAGTAACTCTCTCTCTACATGGGTAATTCTATATCCGACACGTTATTATGAGAAGGAAGGTGAATAGCATTAAAAGCATTAGATATACGTATCTAGTGTTTTTTTATTTCCCCCATATCCTTGACAAAACATAAAAAATATTCTAAGGTGTTATATCATCAACTGGACTAGGAGAAAAAGATGATGCCAAAGAAGGTCTTGTGGATTTCACGTCATGCTCCTCTAAGGAAGCAATTGAGAGTTCTGCAAAAAAGGTATGGTACTGACTGTAGAGTCATGCGTTCTGATCTCTCGAACTCTCGTGAGATTGCTGAGGAGTTTCGGACTGGTGTATACGCAGACATAGTCTGTGTAGTACCGCTTAGCACACTCGACCACATCTGTCGAGAGGGAGTAACACCTCTCTGGGCAGAGATGAAAGAGATTGGGGTTGGGAAGTCAGATTTAAGTTATGGAGGTAAGAGGTTCTGGTTTACTGGGTTCAAGCGAGTCACTGGTGTAAGCCTGGATTTGCGATCAGTGCCGGAGATGGCTGGAGTGATCAAGATTCTGCGTGTAACAAAGAATACAGCTTCCCCAGAAGAGATAGCTGAACTACAGAAACTCTTTGGGGAGCATGTTACGATACAGGAATCTCCTCGTCCATTTCGTGATGGAAAAGAAGTACATCATAGAATGTTGAGAGCTGGTGCACCAGAAGTGCTGCTCGTGGCACCCTACAGTGTCTACGATCAGTTGACTCGTATGGGGATTTTTCCACTGTACGTGAAGATGAAAGGGGGACGCTTTGGTTCACTTCATCGTATCATCGGTGTAAACATTCTGTCTGAGGAGATTTAGGGATTTCATATCTCGTAACGACTAAGTAATGAAAGTATCGCTGTAATAGCACAAGATATTTTTATGACAAAGCACAACCCACAGCCCACGTGATAGGAGAATCACGTGGTTTTTTATTTCCCCCATATAATTGACATATTAAAGTAATTATGTTAAGTTTTTGTCAAAGATCATAAATTGTTCTATAACATAAAAAGAGAGGTTGCTTGTGATAAGTGTTAAGGCTATATTTGATTTAAGTGTTTATTGCGCATACACATCCAAGAGATACTCTTATGAATATTTATCAAGAGATATTTCTGTGGATAGTTATGATAAGGAGGAAGTCCTTAGAGTTCTTATGGAAGAACTTATTGACCCAGAAGATTATTATTGGAGAGATTATGTTATAGAACTTAGAAGTTTTTGAATCAATAATATATATTTTTATAGAACACAAGACCTTTGCCCCCCCCGTGATAGGAGAATCATGGGGTTTTTTATTTTTATGTTAGACACAGACATATCTTGACAATGACACCCCATTGACAAATAGCCTATTTCTTCGCTATAATAAGCTAGTTAATAATATATATCATACGTATGAAATCACTAGTAAAAAACATTGCAATTGTTATTCTTGTTTTATTTAGTATTGCTGCATTGGGAAGTTTTGCAGATTTAAGTAAAGAAGAACCAGAAGAGATAGGAATAAATCGTCTTGCAAGAGAGGTCCAAGACGGAGAAGTGAAAATGGTAGAAATAGAAGGGGACACACTTCATATTACATTATATAATGAAGATGCAAATGAACAAGAAGTAAAAAAAGAATACGGTCAACCATTTACTGAGCTAATGGAAAACTTTGGGGTGTCTTCAGAGCAAATTGCATCTGTAGATGTGAAAGTAAAAAAAGATCCAGAATGGAAAGTATGGCTTATGACACTTGGACCATTTATGTTGCCATTTTTACTTGTGGCAGGATTAATATTTTTTATGAGCCGTCAAGTGCAGGGTGCAAATAGTAAAGCTATGAGCTTTGGGTCTTCAAAAGCAAAAGACGCAAAGAAAGAAGAAAAAAAACATGAAACAAGATTTTTAGATGTAGCTGGTGCAGTGGAGGCAAAAGAAGAATTAAAAGAAATTGTTTCCTTTTTAAAACATCCAAAGAAATATTCAGACATGGGAGCAAAGATTCCACGTGGGGCTCTTCTTATGGGGGCACCTGGGACAGGAAAGACTTTACTTGCAAAGGCAGTGGCGGGGGAAGCAGAAGTCCCATTTTTTCATATGAGTGGATCTGAGTTTGTAGAAATGTTTGTGGGGGTAGGGGCGAGCCGTGTACGTGATTTATTTAATAAAGCAAAAAAAGCAGCTCCAGCAATAGTATTTATAGATGAGATAGATGCTGTAGGTAGAAAACGTGGTGCAGGATTAGGCGGTGGACATGATGAACGTGAGCAAACGTTAAACCAAATCCTTGTAGAGATGGATGGATTTGAACCTAATTCTGGAGTGATTGTTATGGCAGCGACAAATCGTCCAGATGTATTAGATAAAGCTCTTTTACGTCCGGGACGTTTTGACAGAAGAATTGTCATAGACATGCCAGATATAAAAGATAGAGAAGAAATATTAAAAGTACACGCAAAAAATAAACCACTTGCAAAGGATGTGGATTTGAGAATACTTGCAGAGCGAACTCCTGGATTTAGTGGAGCAGATTTAGAAAGTTTGTTAAACGAAGCAGCAATCTTAGCAGTGAAAAAAAATAAAAGAGAAATTACAGATAAATTTGTACGAGAAAGTATAGACAAAGTCCTTTTAGGACCAGAGAAAAAATCTCGTATATTATCTAAAAAAGAAAAAGAAATGACAGCGTATCATGAAGCAGGGCATGCAATAGTAGGACATTTCCTAGAGAACTGTGATCCTGTACGGAAAGTATCTATTATAGGGCGTGGTATGGCAGGTGGATATACTCTTTCTATGCCAACTGCAGATAAACGCTACCAGACAGTCGCGCAATTTCGTGATAGCCTGGCTATGACTATGGGTGGGTATGTGGTAGAAAAAATGATGTATGGAGATGACCAACTTTCTACAGGGCCATCTAGTGATTTGAAGAGCGCTACAAAGACAGCTAGCAGAATGATTATGCAGTTTGGTATGAGCGCTGATCTGGGGCCACGTGTATATGGAGATAATGAAGAAATGATTTTCCTTGCGCAAGAAATTCATGATAAAAAGAATTACAGTGAAAAAACTGCAGAAAAAATAGATGCAGAAATTAGTGAATTATTACATGCTGCAGAAAAGACTGCAAAAGCAACGTTGATGAAACATAAAAAAGAAATGGAAGCATTGGTAAAGGTACTAATGGAAAAAGAAACTGTGGAGCAAGAAGAGTTTGTAAAGATAATGGGGAAGGCGTAAAAAATTTGAAAATAAAAAGGACTTTCTAATTTGGAAAGTCCTTTTTTGTTTAATCGTTTTTATGGGAACGTCCACCTCTTATAGGAGTAAAATCTGGGTCTACTAGACTTTCGGGTCTAAGTGGAAGTTCTGGTTTATCATGTCCCCATTTTTTAGTTTCTTTATTATAAACAACTTTTCTTATAGGATATAGAAGTTTTTCTTCCGGATCTACAGCTTCTGGATAGACTTTATATATTGTAGTATCATATGTAATTTCATTTTCATTGAGGAAAGAGGGTGGTTTTGCTGGGGTTTCAGTATTAGAAGGTTTTTCATAATATGTATTTTCTCCGTGTGCATCAGTAAGTGTTACTATTGTAATAAAAGTTGTTCCCGGTATTGTTGCTTGAGGTTTTTGATTTCGGAAATCCTCTCTGAAGTTTTCATCAAATTTGAGCCAATGATATTCGTCTATCATCATAAGTTCAGTTTTTTGGTATTCATCTAGATTATCTTTTTCTCTGTTCTCACCGGTGTCTACTGGTGTTTCAGGAGGTGATTTGAGGTATCGTTCTTGTGGCGGTGGGATTGTATCAAATGCCATAAAAAATATTAAAAATATATAGGAGAATTATATCATTTTTATGAAAAAAGCACTATTTTTTCATATAGGAAATTTGACAAGTGCGTGGATTAATGGTTATATGCATATAATCAACAAATAAAAAAAAAGGAGGGGACATGGATAAAAACATTCCCCTCTGGGTAGAGGGGGAGATTAGAGGCCAAAAGCAGGCTCCCCACATTGGGGGGCCTGTTTTGTTGTGGGTTCAGCTTCCTTTGGTAGAGAGAACCTATGGGTGTTCTGAGGGGGTTGAGGTTATTGAGAATTCTGATTTGTATGTTCTTTTTAAAATTGGTATTGGTGAGAGGGTTATTATTTATAATAATTTTAATGAATTCAGAAAAACTTTTATAATTCGCAATATTAATGGTGAACTTATTTCTCTTCCTTATAATTTCTATTTAAGGAAGAATATTCGGGACTATCCAGGATTGTTTCCTGAATATGTCACGGAGTGGTGTGACCTGCCTGCTCGTTGGGTGGGTCTAGAGATTTTATATACTGTTTTTTATGGAACAGTTAATCCTCTAGATCCTATATTAGTTAAGAAGTATAGAGGAAGATTAGTTTCTGTATTTCCTAGTATTAAAATTTTATCTGGTGGAAGAGTTATTGATATTGATTTTTTTAATCTGCTATGGATCTCTTGTAAAGAAAAATAAGATAAAAAATATGGGGTGTGCTGTCTATTGCTATCGCGGTAGGGGGTTGTTCCAACATACAAATTGTCAAAGGCATGTTTTTGGAGGAAACATGCTTTTATATTTATATAATTAAATTTAAACAAAAGAGCCACTCTTATTAATTAGGAGTGGCTCTTTTTTTATTTTGAAATTTTATTTTCCAATATTGCCTATTAATTGATCAATGTCTTCTTCTGGAATTTCTCCAATTTCTCTGTTTGTTTGTTCAATGATCTTTAAAGCTTCATTCTTTTTTCTCTCTAGGTATTCTATTATTTTATCATTTTTTATTCCTTGGGATTTTAATTTTTTGAAAGTTGCACGTAACATGTTGTAAACGTTGTCATTTCCATCACTTATTCTTTTTATTTCTACATCCATTTCACGTAAAGCCTCTTCTCGTTCTGTTACGTGTACGTCCAAAACATCTTTTTCTAATGCTTTAATTGTTGCTTCTTGATTTTGGGTTGGATAGCCGATTGTTTTATCTAAAGTTTCATTATCTTGCTCTGTAGTGTTACCATATAATTCTTCTTTTGTTAGTGGTGGTTGTTCTGGTGGTCTTTCTCCTTTTTCTACTGTAATTCTAGCTTTTGCTTTTGCTAATTCTTCTTGAACGTTTTTACCATTCAATTCTTTATCTGTTGGTTTACCTGGATTGTACATAGTGTCTGGGGCAAATCTTGGTGGCTCACTTTTCATAAAAACAAATTAAAATTAATATATTTATACTATAGCATTTTTTTTTATAAGTTGCTATCTTTAATAAGTGTAAAATCTTCACGGTCTAATTCTAATATTTCTCCAAGGTGGATGTATACGACTATATATATATTATCAGGTTTTGCAAATGTAACATTTTTTGTTTTCATTCTATCTTGTACGAGTGCGACTATTTTATTTTTTAATTAAGACCTTTATTTTCTTGATGAGGTGGTTTAGGAGGTTTTGAATCTGGGGTTGGTGGTGGTTCAAAAGGTATGACTTCCCCCATAAAATAAAGATTAAAAATATATATTTATACTATATCACTTCTTTTTACAAATTTCCATTTTCCAACAGGAATTGTCCCTAATGTTATTTTCCCCATAGAAACTCTCCGTAGTGATTGCACATGATAGCCAAGTATTCCAAACATTTTTCTAATTTGACGATTTTTCCCTTCACGTAATACTATGGTCACGATAGTTTGTCTGCCTTTATTAAATGTTTTTTTAATATCAATACCTTCTACATGTTCTCCTCTTCCTATAGACATACCAGCTTCCAATACTTTTTGGGTTTTTTGATCTAGTGGTTTTGGGATAGAAAGTTCATACACCTTTGTATGTTCGTAGCGTGGATGAGTTAAAGTATTTGTAAGCCCGCCATCATTTGTAAGCAAGACCAACCCTTCAGAATCTTTATCCAATCTCCCTACAGGATACAATCGTACATCTTTTAATTTATTTTTCACTTCGTCGGTAGTGGTTTTATAAAAATTATCTGGGGTGATGAGGTCAATAACCGTTTCTCCCTGTCTGCTGGCAGTACTACAAATATAATCTACTGGTTTATTTAGTACAATATATACATGCCTTGCGGTCTTTAGTGTTTTTTCTATTATTTCTCTGTATCCATTATCTATCGTAATTTTATCTACTCCTTCTTCTACCTTTGTCCCCATGTCTCTTACCACTTTTCCATTTACACAAACATGCCCTATAGCTATAAGTTCATCTGCTTTTCTTCTAGAGCAAATCCCCATTTGAGCGATTGCTTTATTTAGTCTTATTTTCATAGTGATTGTAATTATTCGATTATTTTTTTAGTGCTTCTTTCCGCATTTCTTTTGGGTATTTTTCTATAGCATAGCGCAGTGCGGTTCTACTCATTTTTGTTTTATTATCCATAACAAAATTAAATATTTTTGCAGACCATACATTACTTCCTTCTTTTAACATCCAGCCATATCCTTTTTGTACCAGGTCATCTGGGTCATGCATGAGTGCTTTTGCTGTTTTTAAATATTGGTCAGTCCATGTTTTCTTTTTTGCAAAATGAATCAATGTTACTGCTGCTGCTCGTTTTTCCCATCTATTTTTTGATTTTGTCCAGGCAAATACTTTTGATAATAATTTTTTTGGGTATGTATACACCAATGCGCCAAAGGCATGGGTACAAAAGTCATCACACAGTGCCCAGTTGGTCACATACTTTTTTAACCACGATTCAAAACGTTTAAAATCTGTAACTAAGTATTGTTTCTCCAGATTTCTAGCAAATGAGAATGCAATAATAGCCAATTCCATATAGCCTTTTTCTAAAAGCATCTCACAGAGGTCAAATATATGTTCTTTTGACTCTCCTTTTATTTCTTGCCAGTATTTTTTTGCGATCTTTCTTGTTATTGGTGTGCGCACTCCGTAAATGGTTATGGATTCTTTGAAAAAAGCAGTACATCCTTTTTTATACGCAGGGTCTATGTGAGATTGTAGGTCTTTTATAATATTGTGTATAATGGCATTTTTATTCATGCTTACTTTTTCTTACTTACTCGTACTAGGTTTATTCTTCTTTTTTTCACCTCTTCTATGTGACAAGAGATATCTCCAAGCTTTATAGTGTGTCCTTTCCTTGGTAATTTTTGGAGAGTGTCTAAAATAATTTCAGCAATAGTATCCAGCTCATCTCCCGGAATATTACAATTGAAAAAGTCATTGATATCACGAATATCAGTATCACCAGCTACGAGTATATTATTTTTATCAATACGTTTTATAAGGTCATCTTCTATTTGATGCTCGTCTGTAATTTCTCCCACAAGTTCTTCTATTACATCTTTAAATGTCACAATTCCTTCTGTGCCACCAAATTCATCTACCACTACGCCCATGTGTGTTCTGTGTTTTTGGAATTCACGCATGACATCATCTATAGGCATTTGTCCTGGGATAGTTACGAGCGGGCGAATAATTTCTTTTACTGTTTCATCTTCTTTATCTTTATGAAATGAAAGAAGCACATCTCTAGCATGTACAAATCCAATAACATTATCTGGAGTTTCTCTTATAATAGGGAAGCGGGTATGCATCTCATCTTCAATGATTTTTGCAGCACGTTTTATGGTATCTGTCTCACGAATATATGAGACGAGCACTCGTGGTGTCATGATGTCTTCTGCAGTAATATCATTAAATTTGAATAATCGTTCTATCATAATCCCTTCATCTTTTTCAATAGCTCCTTGTTTTGTTCCTGTCTTTGCTAGGGCTAATAATTCTTCTTCGCTCACCGCATCTGGTGTATCTTTTCCTGTGGCAATAAGAGTAATCCATTCAAAGATAATAACAAATGGATACATGGCTAGTTGAAAGAATCGTAGAAGTGGTGCTGCAAAAATAGCAAATCGTCTTTGATGCGTTGTGGCATATGACTTTGGTAGAATTTCACCAAATATTAAAACCATAAGTGTCATAATTCCCGTAGTAATTCCAATGACTGCTGATTCAAATAGTTTTGTCATGATAACGGTAGCGTATGACGCAGAAGCAATGTTGACGATATTATTTCCAATGAGTATTGATATAAGTAATCGTCTGGGTTTTGCTTTTAGTTTTTGTATTATTTTTGCTTTTGGCAATTTTCTTTTTACCATGGACTCAACTTTTGCGTCTGTTAGTGTAATAAAAGCAACCTCTGCTGCAGAAAAAAATGCAGAGAGTATTAGGAGGATGACGAGGATTGTGAGATCAAGTTGCATATGTTATCTAGTATATATTATGAGCGGAATTATTTGAAGTTAGTTAAATAAAACACGTCATTGCGCCGTGTGCCGTTAGGATAGTGCGGCAATCCCATACTTTATTGCGTTAAACTCTGGGATTGCTTCGTCGTACCTCCTCGCAATGACGTTTTAAGAGATATTTATTTAATATCTATAATGATCTGGTTTAAACGGCCCTTTTACTGGGACACCTATATAATCTGCTTGCTCGGTAGTCATTTCTGTGAGTTTCACTCCAATTTTTTCTAGGTGGAGGCGAGCGACTTCTTCATCTAATACCTTTGGTAATCGGTGTACACCAATGTCATGATCTTTTGACCAAAGTTCAATTTGGGCAAGTGTTTGGTTTGAAAAACTATTACTCATGACAAAACTTGGATGTCCTGTAGCACAGCCTAAATTCATCAGGCGTCCTTGGGCTAGGAGATACATGGTATTTCCATTTGGGAATGTATATTTGTCTACTTGTGGTTTTATATTTAATTGTTCCACATCTTTTCGTTCGTTTAGTGCATCTACTTGGATTTCATTATCAAAATGCCCAATATTACACACGATCGCTTCATTTTTCATTTTTTCCATGTCTCCAACTGTGATAATATCTTTATTTCCAGTAGTGGTGACATAAATATCTGCAATACCAAGTGTGCTTTCTAGTGTGGTTACTTCATATCCTTCCATAGAAGCCTGTAATGCGCAGATAGGATCAATCTCTGTGACAATAACACGACAGCCTTGTCCTCGTAGTGCTTGAGCACATCCTTTTCCTACATCTCCGTATCCGCAGACTACTGCTACTTTTCCGCCTAGCATGACATCCATGGCTCTATTTAATCCATCTACCACAGAATGACGACACCCAAAGACATTGTCGAATTTACTTTTTGTTACAGAGTCGTTTACATTAATTGCTGGAAATAGAAGTTTTCCTGCTTCTGCCAATTGATAAAGTCTGTGAACTCCTGTAGTTGTTTCTTCGGATGTCCCTTTTACGTTTTTTGCAGCACTTTGCCAACGTGTAGGATTTTTACTATATTCTCTTTTTAATAATGCCATCATTTCTTTTAGATCTTCTGGCTCTTTACTATAATCTTTTTCTAATAATTCAGGATTGTTTTCTACTTCCACTCCTTTATGGATAAGAAGTGTTGCGTCAGCTCCATCATCTACAATCAAGCTTACTTCGTCCTCTCCAAAGTCAAGCGCACGTTCTGTACACCACCAATATTCTTCTATGGTTTCTCCTTTCCATGCAAAGACTGGGATCCCTGCTTTTGCAATTGCTGCAGCAGCTTGATCTTGGGTAGAATAAATATTACAACTCACCCAACGGACATTTGCTCCAAGTGCTACAAGTGTTTCTATTAATACTGCTGTTTGAATAGTCATATGAAGACTCCCCATGATATTGGCACCTTTTAGTGGCTGGGTGGCAGCATATTTTTCTCTAATTGACATTAAACCAGGCATTTCTTGTTCTGCAATATCTATTTCTTTTCTCCCTAATTCTGCAAGAGAGATATCTCTGATTTTGTAGTCTTGTGTTTCGTCCATAGTATTTTAATTATCGGATAATTGCATAAGTAATATAGGCAACATAGGTACAAATAAATGCAATACCTTGCCAGCGTTGTATGGTATGTTTTTTATGGATAAACATGGTAATAAATAGAACAAACGTTGCCGCAGTAGTAAATAATACGTCTATATTTCCATGAACATCAAATGGGAGTGGGCGAACAACCGCAGAGACACCAAGTACCCAGAACACATTAAAGATATTTGAACCAATGGCGTTTCCAATAGCTAAATCAGTATGTCCTTTTCGTATAGCTACAACGGTTGTTGCTAGTTCTGGTAATGATGTTCCTATAGCAACTATTGTCAATCCAATAAGTGCTTCACTAAGCCCTGCTAGGCTAGCAAGTTCAATAGCATTATTTACAATAAGTGTTCCCCCAAGGGTGAGTCCTACAATTCCTACAATAAACATTCCAATAGATCTACTCCATGGATAAACATCTACCCCTTCTCGTTCACCTTCTACTTTACTCATTCCAAAGGTGTAATACATGAAGATAACGAAAAATGCTAGAAGTATTATTCCGTCGATTCTCCCAACGACATTTGTACCGCCACCTTCGAAAAACACATCATTTCCCATAACTGCCAAGGTAGCAATGGCAAGGAGTGCAAATGGTATTTCTTTAAATGTAGTTCCTTCTTTTACTTTTAATGTTTTAATTGTAGCACCTATTCCTAGGATAAGTAGAATATTTGCCAGATTACTTCCTACTATATTTCCAATAGCGAGATCAGTAGATCCCTTTGCGGCAGACATAAGATTTACCACAAATTCTGGGGCAGAGGTTCCAAATGCTACCACAGTAAGCCCAATAACAATGGTAGAAAGTCCCATCTTTCGTGCCATGGATGACGAACCTCGAACAAGGTATTCAGCACCTGCTATTAAAATAACAAGCCCGACGATAAGAAGCGCTATATAAAGCATGATCATAAAGTGTGTATGATTATTAATTTTCTATGGGAAGTATACTAGAAAATGTATGAAAAATCAAGTAAAAAAACACGTCATTGCGAGGAGGTACGACGAAGCAATCCCAGAGTTTGGCGCATTAAAGTATGGGATTGCCGCGCTACGCTCGCAATGACGTATTGGGTTGGGTAGCATTAAATGATAATGCAAGCAATTACAATGCTAAATTTATACTTTTTCCATAAGCCTCTTCATATCTCTGGGCAAATTCTCCGTGTGTAAAGGCATGATTTATGGTTCCATAGTTTTCTATAGCATATGTAGCAGCTACACTCCCTACACGGGCGCAGGTCTCCAAGTCATGTCCTTGGCCATATGCAGCGAAAAATCCTCCTCTATAGGCATCTCCTGCCCCTGTAGGGTCATCTACAGATCGTGGGGGACATGGTGGGACTTCAAATACATTGTCTTTTGTAGCTATAACAGATCCTTTTTCTCCCAGCGTTGTAATAAGTACATCTACATGATTTAGCATTTCTTCTTTATCCCAACCAGTTTTTTCTTCTGTTAATTTCATTTCATAATCATTTGCCACATACATCTTTGCCATACCTATAGTTGCCATAAGCTCTTGGGCGCTAAATGCTGTAAGCTGGTGAGAAGGATCAAAACAAAATGGAATCTTTTTATCAAAGCATTCTTTTGCGTGTTTTAGCATGGCTTCTTTTTTTGTAGGAGCAATAATAGCAAATGTGCTTTCTTCTTTTACTTCTGCTATAGAGAGATCACTTGCTTTTTCTCCTGCACCATTATAAAAGGCAATAATTTGGTTATCATCTTTATCTGTCGTAATGTGCGCCATGGATGTAAGAATATCTTTATGTTTGGAAATATAGCTTACATCTATATTTTGTTTTTCAAAAAAATTAATTATGTCATCTCCGTCACTTCCTACAGAACCAAGTATGACTGGTTTTTCTCCCAGTAAATGCATGGTGTATCCTATGTTTAGGGCACAGCCACCTATGTTTTTTTGTAATTTATCTACTACGAAACAGACATTGAGTATGTGAATTTGGTCTGGGAGGATATGGTTTTTAAATGTATCTGGGAAGTCCATGATATAGTCGTATGCAAGGGAACCGCTAATGATGGTGCTCATAATATTTTATTTAGATAGTTAAGTACTTTTCCTATACAATACAGTATTTTTTCATTTTTCGCAAAATAAAAAAGCACTCCAATCTTGAAATGCTTTTTTATGCCCTCCTTTCTCCTTGTTATTGGGCATGTCTATATCTTCCTCAGAAGACGTCTTTTTTATCTTTTACTGGGCTGGTATGCCCAGCGGTTCGAGTGATTCTGGTGGGTAGATGATGGCCCGCTCGAAGGTCCCTCCATCTTGAGGACCATGGGTGACTGCATCATATTGCACCCTAACGCCTTCGAGTGCGGTGAAGTATCTGAGGTATCCAACCTCTCCTGCAGTTTCGTGTGTTTCTGTGAGGGTATCTCCTTCATAGGAGTGAGTCATAAACGGAGTAGCCGGCTCACCATAGGTGATCTGTGATAGCCCCATCAGAGCTCCTTCTTCAGAGAAGAGGGAGTTTATTGCTTCGTAGGTGTATCTAACCTCTCTGTGCAATGTATCTTCACCTCCATCATTGCATGGACTATACTGATTTATCACTGTTGGAGAGCAGTTTGCTCCGTCCGTGGGGCGTCCCTGTTCGTCGTGGGCGGTGAAGTAGACGTAGCTCATTTGCATGAAATCGATGTGGTTATATACGATTACTCGCAGATACCCATCTACCAGATAGAATTCTACATTCCGCGTTGCTCCCAGGCTCCCATCATGGTTCGAATATTCGTGTCTGATAGTGAGCATATCACAGTTCTGATCCATGTCACAGTTTGACACCGTGTCCGTGACATTGATCGGATTAATCGTCACAGCAGGGTCAGGGGTTGCATCTACAGGAAGCATGTCTAGAGTGGGGGTGTCTATTGACACATCTTCCATCCCTAAATCTAATGGGGGTAGCGCATCGACGGTGGGAATGATATCCGCCACTGGGAGTGCATCGACGCCAGAATCAATGCCTTGGTCAGGCCCGACATCAGGAAGTCCTGCATCAGCGATTGGGACTCCCGTGTCCGGATCGCAGATATTTTCTTCGTCGATCTGGCCATCACAGTCGTTGTCCAAGCCGTCGCAAATCTCTTGGTTTGAACCTGGTTCGATGATTTTCTCACACTCGAGCATCCCAGCTCCGTTTGGGCATACCAGTTGTCCTTGGGAGCAAACTCCGGGATACGCTGTTACACAGGATGTTTGGCTCTCTGGGAATGTCTCATCTATATCTCCATCACAGTTGTCATCCACGCCGTTGCAGATTTCATCAGTGGGGAAAACTCGTTGTTGACACACTCTGTATGTTGTTCCAGTGGGGTTGTTCGGGTCTACTGGAGGACAGGCGTATTCTCCCTGAGAACAGGGATCGCTGAGACCTTCGATTTGGCACGCACCACCAGGATAACAGCCGCATCCTTCTAGGTCTTCATCTATGGCACCATCACAGTCATCATCCATGCCGTTGCACGTCTCTGTCCATCCGGATGGGGTACAAACCACCTCACCGTCTTGGCATCCGGTTACAGTTCCCCACTCGCACATCCCTCCCATACCAGTTTGGCATGAAACGGGTTGGGCGGTTTCTCCGGGGTCCAGGACTGGCATGTTGTCGACTCTACCGTCGCAGTCATCGTCTAAACCGTTGCAGGTTTCTTCGCTGGCGGGAAGAAGTTCTGCATCGCAGATGACGTTGTCACCTGTAGCGTTGCAGATCCAGAGCCCTTCTGAACGACAGACTCCCTCACCTACCGTGCAGGTGGAGCCTATGTCAATGACATCGCATGGGGCGGGAGGTTCGTATACCCCCTCGTCTGCGTTATCGCTGCATCGATCGCCGTCCCAAGCCTGTCCTTCTGGACAGGCGGTTATGGTGGTATCGTCGCACCCTACGGGGGCGACGAAAAAAAGAGAGACCAAAAGCATATATGCGTGTCGCATGATGCTCCTTTCGTATGGGGGCATAACACCCCGGTGGTGTACGCATCTAGTGCGTACGTTTTCAGTTGTGCTAAACTTTGTACACTATTTTGATCAATTTGTCAAGTAGGGGGGTGTTGATACTTGACAAAAACATGAAAATAGGTATATGTTATGTTAAACAAAAAGGAGTTCTCATGCATAAGCAACTTGTCACTTTGGCCATTTTCGCCCTATTAATCTTGAATGTTTTTGCACTGGCTTGTGATCAACATTACAATATGGACTCTCCGGAGATAAATATTGAAATTCAAGCCCCGGAGAAATATGCTCCGTACTGGGAGTGTGTGAACTGCCTTTATGATCCCCTCTGCCCTGCGGCAGATGGGGAGAGGTGTTTCCTCGAGGTCTTTCATTTTTCGGAAGAACTTGCTGGGTGTGCGACCTGCTTATTATTTGTTGATGCAGGATGTGGTGGTGACGTCATAAATTGGTGTGAGTCTCAGATAGGGGATAATTATCAGGGTTTATCTGAATGTTTGGATGAGCAGAATGTTGATCCATCAGAAGATATCCCCCCAGAGCAGGTTAATGCGATTGTCGATTGTGTATCCATCTTGAGTGATGGATCTGCGACAGAAGTTCCTGCTTGTGAAAAGATCTGCATTGACACCGCTGCTCTCGTAGGACATAACTGTGTGGAAAATGAGGGACATCCACCAGATTGTCTTGCGGAACAAAAACATTACAAATTGGCATGTATGGAGACATGCCAATGATAAGGAGATGAATATTTATTTGCTTTAAATATACGTATTTAATAATGGCATATAAATAAAAGGGACACCTTCGGGCGTCTCTTTTATAATACTCATTTTTTTTATAGACCATTTCTACACTTTCTCCAATACAATTAATCCCTCAATATGTGGGGTCCTAGGAAAAAAATTATAGAGTTTAAAAAATACGGGTCTGTACACTTCACTAAGCATCCGCATATCACGAGCTTGCGTAGAAAGATTACAAGATAGATATATAATTCGTGGCGGTTGCCTCATTAACAGTGTTTTTATCATGTCTTTATGCAATCCCGCTCGTGGTGGATCTACTATAATCATGTGATCTTTATCTATATATTTCGTCAGTTGTTCTGCTGGGGCGCAGTGAGCCTCACACGCATCTAAATTATTTTCTGCAATATTTTTTTTCGCAAATGCTATTGCCTCTTTATCACTATCTATACAGACACAGTTTCTTCCGTTCTGAGATAATGGCAATCCTATAGACCCCACACCACTATAATAATCTACAAGTGGTATTTGTGGATCTACAAATGCAGCAATATCTTTTAGCGCAAGATTAAAGAGCGGTTGATTAATTTGGAAAAAACTAAACAAGCCATAGTGTGCTGTTACGCCTAAAATATCTTCTGTCAATTCTTCCACACCATTTGAATAAAGTAATTTAGTAGGTACAGAAGCAGGGGATTTATGTGTGGAATAGTAGAGGGTAAATCCTTTTAGTGTATTTGTTAATTCTGGATAATCACTAAACGGAAGTTTGTCTTTTATAAAAAGTCCTGCTATGACTTCACCAGCCATATTTGAGCGGATGATAAGACTTTTTAAACTTCGTAGGGGAATTTGTTTTTCATGTATCCATGCTAAGATATCTTTTGCTACATCATTAATTTCTTTTGAAGCAAGCACGGAACCGTCTACTGGAAATTTATCTTTTGATCTTCTTTTAAAAAACGCAAGTGATATAGTTCCGTCTTCTTTTTCTGTAAAAGAAAATCCCATTTTATTTCTATAACCGTATTTTCTATCATCAGATACTATATTTATATCATCTGCTTGTAGTGAAACATCTCCAATTTTATTATATGTTTCCATTGCTATTTCTTTTTTCCAGTGATCTTCTTTTTCTGGATCTAAAATTTGCCAAGGACTGGTGGAGAGAAAACTTTCTTCTTCTGGTTCCACTCGTTCTTCTGCTCTTTTAATAATATTTTTTGCTATGGCTTCTACGTAGTCATCTTTCTTTTTTATAATTTCTATATCTACTTCTTCTCCAGGAAGTGCATTCCACACAAAAGCGACTCGACCATCTTCTAGTCGTGCAAGTCCTTGTCCTCCAAAGATTAATTTTTCTATGGTTACGCGAAATGTTGGTTTCATAATTTGCATTTAAACATTTATCATTACGTCATTGTGAGTGCCTGAGAAATAATATCATCCACAGCCTCCTTTTTCCTTGCAGGGGAATGTTCTCGCCCATAAGCAATAAGGGAGTTAGAAAAGTAGAAGCGTTCTTCTTTTGGAATAATTTCTAGCAGTTCTTTTTCTATGGCATCGGCATTTTTTCCTTTTGCTAATTTGAATTTATGCGCCAATCTTATCACATGAGTATCTACTATAATTCCTTCTTGGATTCCGTGCACTTCAGATAAAATAACATTTGCTGTTTTTCTACCAACCCCAGATAACGTAAGTAATTCTTCCATTGTTTTTGGCACTTGTCCATTGAATTTGTTTGCAAGAATTTTTGCGCTTGCCAAAATATATTTTGCCTTACTTTTATATAATCCAATTTGTTTTATGTATGATTCAAACTCAGTAATGTCTGCAGTAAGATAATCATCAAGTGTTTTAAAACGATGAAATAGTGCAGGAGTAATTTCATTTACTTTTTTATCTGTAGTTTGCGCGGTAAGAATAACAGCAACCAGAAATTCCCATGGAGAATTTGCATGGATAAACGTTTGTGTTTCTGGATATATTTTTTTTAATTCACGTAATATAATGAGCGCACGTTCTTGTCTAGTCATACATTATGACAGCTCTTTTCCGTCTTCACCAAATACATGGATACATGACATAGGGCAACTTCCCGCTGCTTCTGTGTGAATGTCTACTTCTCCTTCACTCATGTCTTGTTTACAGATAGCATCTTCACATTTGCCATTGGTAAGTTGTGCTTTTCCATTTTCATTGTCCATATCATAATGATCTGGTGCAACGATAGTACATGCAGCACAGCTAATACAATCGTCTTGGTTTAAAGTTACTTTTCCCATAGTGTTTTTGTTTAGTAATATAAAGTTTTAATTGTGGTATTATGTATTGTTATAATTTTATTTTCTTAAAAAGACACGTCATTGCGAGTTGCCGATAGGACAACGCGGCAATCCCAAACTTTAGTGCGCTGAACTCTGGGATTGCCGCGCTGCGCTCGCAATGACGTTGTGTTATGTGTTCTTTGGTTTTATGACATATATAGTATCTGTAGTTCTTACACGCTCGGGTACCTTGAATGTAATAATGTCTCCTTTTTTTGCATGTTTTACAGACTCTTCTTCACATCGGATTTCTTCTGGTGTCACATAGAGGACCCCTGTTGTTGGTCCAGTAATTAATAGTTTATCTCCCAATTCTACTTCATTTGTTTCTATTTTACACTCAGCAATTTCTGGTTTAGGAAAATAATGTGATATGCGTCCTAATAATATTTTTTGGGTCGTTGATTTAGAACCATATACACCAGCCCAGTCACCTAACTTTTTCCCTAGATAATATCCACCTTGCCAAAAGCCTCTGTTAAAGACTTGTTCTAGTTTCGTGCTCCATGCTGTTGCTTTTTCTTTTGTAAATGTTCCTTCTAAATACGCGTCGGCCGCTTCTCTGTATACAGTGGTTACCATATCGACATATTCTGCAGGTCTTCCACGTCCTTCTAATTTTAATACAGATACTCCAGCATCTAATATTTGATCTAAAAATGTAATGGTACAAAGATCTTTTGGCGACATGATGTACTCGTTTTCAATCACAAATTCATGATCAGTTTCTTTATCGTGTACTCTATAGGCATGGCGACAGTTCTGTCTGCACGCTCCACGATTTGCAGAAGAATTTTCTGTAGCGAGACTCATATAGCATTTTCCAGATATTGCCACACAGAGCGCCCCGTGCGCAAAGACTTCTACTTGGACGAGTTTTCCACTAGGACCAGTTATGTTTTCTTTTTTTATCATTTCACAGATATCTGCAATTTGTTGTAATGGTAATTCACGTGCTAGCACTACTACATCTGCGAACTCTGAGAAAAATTTCACTGCATCAATATTTGATATATTGCATTGTGTAGAAATATGTAATTCCATTCCTATTTCATGTATGTAGGTAATTGCAGCCATATCGCTAGCAATAATAGCTGTAATTCCTGCTGCCTTTGCAGCATCTATCACACGACGCATAAGGATAAGGTCGTGGTTATAAAGGATGGTATTTACGGTTAAATATGTTTTTGTATTATTTTCTTTGCAGAGTGCTCCTATTTCCTTTAGGTCTTCTATATCAAAATTATTCGCACCCTTTGCGCGCATATTTAGCTGCCCAACCCCAAAATATACTGAATTTGCACCAGCGTTTACTGCTGCGTGGAGTGAGCTCCAAGATCCAGCAGGGGACATTATTTCTATTGTTCTTTTTTCTTTATTCATATGCTATATAGCATAGCGGAAATTGTGTGGAAAATCAAGTAGTTTTTTACTTCCTCAATGCTTCAATAGGATCTAACTTTGCTGCTTGCCTTGCGGGGTAGAGCCCAAATAGTAACCCAACAACCACAGAAAATCCTACGGAGACAATAATAGAGGAAAAAGGAATATAAAATTCCCAAGCAAAATTAAATGCAGCAGCGACAAGAGCGACGATATATGACAATATTGCCCCAAGGATAATACCTACAATTCCACCCGCAAGTGTAATAAGCATTGCTTCAATTAAAAATTGTGACAAGATACTTTTATGAGTGGCTCCTACGGATTTTCTAAGTCCTATTTCAAATGTTCTTTCTGCCACAGAGACATACATAATATTCATAATACCAACTCCACCCACCAGAAGAGAAATCCCTACTAGTGCGATTAAAAGCATAGTAATACTATCAATGATTGTTCCAAGCATGTCTTCCGCTTCTTCCATTGTGCTTACAGCAAAATCATCTTTATTTGGATCGGTAATATCGTGCTGTTCTCGCATGATAATGTTTACATCTTCTTGTGTTTGCTTTCCTTTTTTTACATCAATCATCTTTGCACTGGTATATGAAATATAATCAGTGCCGAGTAATTTTTCTTGTATAGTGCGAAGTGGTATATACAGAATGCTATCCATATCAAAGAAAAATGCACTTCCTTTTTCTTCCATTACTCCTATAATTCTAAATTTCTTCCCATCTATCTTAATTTTTTTCCCTACAGGATTTTCATCAATAAATAAATCTTTCCATACTTTATATCCAAGTACGACTACTTGACTAAGAGATTTTTCTTCATCTTCTGTATAAAATCTTCCATATAAAAAAGAAAAATTACTTACAATATCTGCTTCAAATCCTGTACCCATGAGCATATTTTTTCGGAGTTCATCTCCGTAGCTAACAGGCTTTTGGGCAATGACTGCGCCATAGGCATGACTTATGTTTGGGTGTTTTCGAATGGCGTCTGTATCTTCATTTTTAAATGTTGTAATACTTACTCCTTGAGCAATTCCTGTAGCATTTTCTGAGGATGTTTTCCCTACATTTGGTACTTTTATTTCTATTTGTAATAGATCTGTTCCAAATGTTTCTATTTCTGAACTAATAAACCCACGCAAACCATGCCCTGCAGAAAACACCATAATCACTGCTGCAATCCCAATACTTACTGCGAGAATAGTAAGTATTGCTCTTAGTTTCTGTTTTAGAATAGATTGAATTGCTATGGAGAATAATTTAGACATGTTGTTTATTTTTTTATTCAGAAGTCTGGGATATATTTATATAATTTCTCATAAACTCCCGTAGCTTTGCTCGATCGGCCTAGGGCGGCAGCAGCTCAAAATTATATAAATATATCCCAGACTTTTTAGAGATAGTATATTTTTTATAAAATGGTTATTCATAGGTCAAGGCTTCTATAGGGTTTAACTTTCCGGCTTTAATGGCAGGCACTATTCCAGATAAAAGACCAATAAAACCAGATACACCAGCGCCCAGTATGATTGAAAGTGTTGAAATAGAAAAATGCCATTCATAATTTAGAGATTGTACAATGATAGCTATAACATAAGAAATAGCAATCCCAATGAGTATTCCTACAATCCCAGCAATAAGAGTCATAAAAATAGTTTCTATAAGAAATTGTAAGAAGATATCTTTTTTTGTTGCTCCTACTGCTTTTCTCAGCCCAATTTCTCTAATACGTTCTTGGACAGCTACAAGCATAATATTCATAATACCAATACTTCCTACAAGCAGAGCAATGCTTGCAATAGATGTGAGAAATAATGTAATAGCATTTGTAATAGAAAATAATACATCCAATGCGTCTTTTTGATTTTTTACATCAAAATCAGCAAGCCCTCCTATATCAATATCATGTCTTTCTTTGAGTATTTCTTCTATTATTTCTGCCGTTCGTTCAATTTGACTTTCATCAGATATTTTTACACGAGCAAAACTAATATGGTTTATTCCAAGTAAAAGTTTTTGGGCAGTAGTTACAGGAATATAAATATTGGTGTCATTATTTGAAAATCCACTAGAACCTCTTTTTTCCATGACACCTATAATTTTAAAATTATGTTTTTCTATTTTTATTTTTTCTCCTATAGGGTTTTCATCCCCAAATATATTTTCTGCAATATCAGCGCCAAGTACAGCGACTCGTTGCAGAGATTTTTCATCCTCTACTGTGAAGAAATTTCCATATTCTACTGCAGCACTTTCTACATTTGGGACTGCGTATGACGAGCCTATAAATGTTGCTTCTGCAGTATGCCCTTTCCAACTGACTGTATCTGTACCCTGGACATATGAAGAAACATCCTCTACATATTGTAATCGTTTTGAGTTTTTTAGAGAAAGAATATCTTCATTTGTCAGTGTGGTAATGGTAATACCAAATACTGCGGCAGGGGGACCTTCCTCATCTGTATTTCCAGGAAATATTGCCAATAGATTAGATCCTTGATCTTTTACTTGGTTTATAATAATACTTTGTGCTCCAGCACCTACAGAAATAATCATAATGACTCCTGCAATTCCAATAATAATACCAAGCATGGTAAGAAATGCTCTTGTTTTGTTTTGTCTAATATTATTGATTGTTCCTGAGAGGTGTTCGACTAGCATGTGGGTGGTATTACTTCTTTAACTCAGTCTCATTATTTGCAAGTACTCGCTCGGAAACAGGGGAGTCAGATACCAGTTTTCCATCTCTTAATTTTATAATACGCTCTGCATGTTCTGCAGTGTATTTTTCATGTGTCACAAGAATAATAGTATGATTTTGACTAATATTTAAATCTTGGAGTATTTGCATAATTTGCAATCCAGATTTAGAATCTAAATTTCCTGTTGGCTCGTCTGCAAAAATAATTGGTGGATTATTTACCAGCGCTCGTGCAATTGCGACTCGCTGTTTTTCTCCTCCAGAAAGTTGATTTGATAAATTGTTTATTCTGTGTGTCAATCCTACTGCATCTATTGCTTGCTTTGCTATTTCTAGTCGTTCTTTTTTAGAGAATTGTGTATAGAGGAGGGGAAGAATCACGTTATCTAAAACAGAAGTTTTAGGTAAGAGGTTAAACGCTTGAAATACAAAACCAATTTGTGTATTACGCATTTCTGCGAGTTGGTCATCTGTGAGTTTGCTTACATCTACTCCATCAAATAAAAATGTTCCAGATGTGGGAGTATCGAGAAAACCTAAGATATGCATGAGAGTGGATTTTCCAGAACCGCTGGGTCCCATAATGGCAAGGAACTCTCCTGGTTCAATAGAAAAATTAATGCCATGTAGTACTTTTGTGACTACTTCCTCATTGACAAATTCTTTCTTTATATCTGTTATATCAATGATTGGTTTATTCTTTTTTTTGTTCATATTATTCAACGATACTCACGACCAATTCTTCACCTTCTTCTAGTCCTTCTTTTATTTCTACAAGGCCGCTATCTCCACGTAATCCTAATACTACGGGTCTTTCTTCTACATCTCCATTTTTTAGGACACGTACATATTTTCCAATTCCATTTGTTCTTATAATTCTTTGTGGAATATATAGTGCATCTTCTATTTTTGAGGTATAAAAGACCACATCAGCAGTCATGCCGTTGAGTAAGGTATATCCTTCTGTTTTAGGAAAACTAAGGGTAACGGTGTAGTAAATAACGTCTTGAATAACTGTTTCACCTTTTTCAATAATTTCTGTCACTGCTTCTAATTCCACATCATCCCCAAAGGCATCAAATGTTACAGTAGCTTTATTCCCAGAGGCAATTTTTACAATATCTGTTTCGGGGATGTCTACTTTGATTTGAAAATCAGGATTTATAATTTTTGCAGCCATGTTTTGGCTCGTCATATATTCTCCAATTTTCATGTCTATTTTCCCAAGGACTCCTGTAGCTGGAGCACGTAATATGCTTTTTTCTCTTTCTGCGACTACTTGCGCTAGGCTTGCTTGATTTGCAGAAAGAGACGCTCTATATACGGCTACTTCTGTATCTCGTGGAGGATTTTTTGTATCATTTAAATTTGCTTGTGCTTGGTCTATGAGCGCTTGGTATGTCGCTAAATTTGCAGCAGCTTTTTTTTCTGCATTGGTCAGGTCAAGCACTGCTTTATCATAGGAAATCTGGTAAGAAGTGTAACTATTTTTTGCTGTTTGTACTGCTTGGTTTGCATTGATAAGTGTTGTATGATCTCCTGCAATTGAAGTACGCACTGTTTCAATATTTGTTTTTAGTGCTGCGAGTTCTGTGGTAGAGAGATCTCCAATAGGTGCTGTACTATTGAGTAGGTCAGAGACACTAAATAATAACTGCCGTATAGCAGAAAGTCCTTCTGTGATTGTGAGTGTTGTTTGGTCTATTGTTGTATGTGTTGGGATGAGTCCAAGTGCATTGACACTTGAATCTGTGTTGTTTTTCTTTGTGCGCGCTATGGTATAGTTACTTTTTGCTGTAGTAAGTGTATTGCTATTTAGTGACCCTAAGACATCTTCATATTCATCATTTGAGAGAACGTTGTCTATACCTAAAATGTTATCTGCTTGTGTAAGTGCCTGTGCCATGTCATTTTGGATGGTATAGAATAGTGCAGTAAGATCACCGTAAGCATCTTCTACTATTTGGCTATCATCCCCACCTTCGGATAATTTTAGATTATTTTGTGCTGTTTCTTTTGCAGATATTGCATTTTGAATTGCTTTTTCGTCCGTCACTTTTATTTGTGCTAAATCTGCTTTTGTTTTATCTACTGCTGCTTGCATGCTACTAATTTTAGCATCAGTGTTTCCCGCCAGAACGGTCTCTAAATCAGCACGCGCTCTTGCTACATTTGCATTTGCTCCAGCTATGCGTGCATTTATGTCTCTGGTGTCGAGCACTGCAATAATTTCTCCTATTTTTATTTCTTCATTAATTTGTTTATCTATACGGACTACTTTTCCATTTGTTTCAAAATGAAGATCAATTTCTAGGGCAGATTCAATATTTCCTGTACCGTCTACTGTTTGGACAAGTTCGCCCTGTTCTACAAAGACAGTCTCATATTCTATAGGTTTATTGTTGTCTTTATATTTCCCATAGGCAACCCCAGAGAATATAAAAAGGGTAACAATAATAATATAAGGTGCTTTTTTCTTATACCAGGGTATTTTTTTTAATATTGTTGTTGTGTTGTTTGGTGTTATTTTTTCTTTTTTCATAGATTATAAGATAGAATACAAAGAAATACGCATAAATACTATGCGTATTCCTATTATAACAGAGTTATGGATTATTCTCCAATTTTTACCAGTTCAATATCAAATGTTAAATCTTTCCCTGCAAGATCATGATTCCCATCTAGTGTCACATGCGTATCTGTCATGTCTGTGATAGTGAGCATTGCTACATGACCATTTTGCATTGGGGCTTGTAGTTTCATTCCTACGTCGGGAGTCATATCTGGAGGAAGTTGTGTTTTTTCTACAGATAAAATGAGATCCTCACGTGCTTCTCCATATGCATTTTTTGCTTCTATGGTTTCTTTTTTCTTTTCTCCTACTTTCATTCCAGTGACCATGATATCAAATCCTGGGATAACCATGCCACTATCTAGAGTAAATTTTAGTGGATCACGACCTTCTGAAGAATCAAAGATAGATTCGTCTTCTAGTGTTCCTGTGTAGTGAATGTGAACTACATCACCTTTTTTTGCTATTGCCATACGGTTGAAATTAATTATTTAGTTTGCTTATTATA
>JABIGQ010000050.1 GCA_018650085.1 Candidatus Magasanikiibacteriota bacterium
AATCCACGTTGGGAGCCTATTAGTAGAAAAAAAGCATGGGATACAGAAGGCTGTCTCTCTGTACCAAAGACATATGGAAAAGTAAAACGACATAAAGATATAAAAGTCATTGCCACAGACAGAGCGGGGCATGAAATCACTTTTGAAGCGCATGGATTCCTAGCACGAGTAATTCAACATGAAGTAGATCATTTAGATGGTGTGCTATTTATAGATAAAGCAAAAGGAATATATAGCATATGATAAAAGAACCTATATCCATTGTCTTTTTTGGGACGCATGAATTTGCTTGTACTATTCTTACAGGACTTATTGAAAATCCCACATTTTCAGTTACTGGAGTAATTACCCAAACAGATAAACCAGTAGGAAGAAAAAAAGTACTTACTCCCCCACCAGTAAAAATATTAGCAGAAAAACATGGTCTAGTTGTGCATCAACCTACATCTTTAAAAACATTTGATGTCAAACAAATCCCAGCAGATATCTATATAGTTGCACAATATGGAAAAATTATTCCTACAAGTATACTTAATGCTCCAACACATGGGATATTAAATGTCCATACATCTCTTTTACCAACATATCGTGGAGCAACTCCTATCCAATCAGCAATTCTTCATGGAGAAAAAGAAACAGGAGTAACTATTATGAAGATGGATGCAGGACTAGATACAGGAGATATCTTAACCCAAAAAACAATACTTATAGATCCAGATGAAACATATTTAGACGTAGACAAAAAATTAGCAATACTTGGATCCGCTCTCTTGGGAGAAACAATTCCAGCGTATATAACAGGAGCTATTTCTCCAGAAAAACAAGATGATAGTAAAGCAACACACTGTAAGCAACTCAGTCGTGAAGATGGAAAAGTTGATTGGGGAAAAGATGCAGAAGATATATATAATCAATATAGAGCATTTACTCCATGGCCAGGACTATGGACAACATGGAATGAAAAAAGATTGAAATTATTATCATTAAGACCATATACAGAATATACACTGGGCTGCGGAATAGTTTCTATAGAAGATAATAGAATTATTGTAGGAACAAACACCCATACACTAGAAATTTTTTCTCTCCAACTAGAAGGGAAAAAACCTATGACTGCGTACGAATTTATTCATGGTTTTTCTTATATAGATGGTCAATTACTAGGAGGGAATATATGCAAACAACAGACATAACACCACGATCCCTGTTTAACAATATCCAAACCTTTGGGTTACTTGGTATTTTTTTTATTGCACGAGTATTATCATATATGCTCATGGATCATATTATCTTACAAGGGATCCTTGTATTTGCAATCATGATTACCACTGCAGCACTCTTTTTCTATAAACCTACTTGGGGCTGGTATATTGTTCTGGGAGAATTATTTTTAGGTGGTACAGGACATTTATTTGAATTATATGGCTTATCTCTGCGAACAATTCTCCTTCTCACTTTTGGGATATTATGGATAGTAAAAGCAACGAAAGAGCCCGTGAAAAAACACTTACACATCTCTCACCGCATATTCTTTTTTCTTATCCTCTACCTTCTATATCTTGGTTTTTCTGGTCTGTATGGAATTACAAATGGTCACCCAATAGCAAATGTAATCCAAGACTTAATTCCTTATGCATTCTTTTTCTTTATCCTTCCGCTCAATCATCTTCATACACATGATAAAATACATTCTTATATTATCCGTTTACTTATTGTCTGGCTTATTGGTACAGCATTATTTGCCCTATATAATGAAATTGTTTTTGCCTCAAATCTTCATGTTATTCATGATCACTACTATACATGGCTTAGAGATTTTCTCATGGCAAAAATTACAGACATGGGAACTGGATTTTTTCGTATTGTAGAACCCTCTCATCTTCTGGTAGCTCCTGCAATATTACTCTTATCCTCTCTAGTGATGAGAAAAGAAAAACACCATATTGGCTGGTATGCTCTTTTATTTTTTGCATACATTATACTTGTACTTAATTTTTCTAGAGCCTATATGCTTAGCATTGGTTTTAGTTTTTTTATATTACTTTATCGTCACAAATTTTCACAATGGATAAAAGTAGGAACTATACATATTGCTTTTTTCTTATGTTTACTCTTTAGTATTAATCTTGCTACAAGTTTAGGTGCTTCTACAGGACTTGATCTACTCGGTCTTAGATTTGGAGGCATTGTAGCACCAAGTACTGAAGTAAGCGCATATACCAGACACATGCTCCTTACTCCTATATTTGATATTATAAAACACCAACCAATCCTTGGGACTGGTGTGGGAGAAACACTGGTATTTCTTACCCCAGATACCTATGAGAAATTTATCACCCGTCATTTTGATTGGGGATACTTTGAAATACTTGCAGAGACTGGCATTATTGGTTTATTGTTATTTATTGTACTTATAGGTCTCATTATATTTGAACTCATATCACATATAAGAAAATATCACGATTATGAAGATTTTCATGTAGGTATACTTGCTGGATTATGCGCTCTTATGATTATCCAAATATTTGGCCCAGCACTTAACCATATATTTGGAATACTCTTTTTATCTCTGTGTATAGTAATGGCTTCAAAACAACACAACATACTAGAAGAAATTATTCATTATATTTACCGTATTTTCCATAGAAAATAATATCGACAAATCTTATATATTTTGCTATACTTATCTTATAATTATTTTTAATCATACACACATGGAAGCAAATATACCAATCAAAAAAGCACTCTCATACGGGATAGATGAATTTAAAAAACGAGCAGGATATCTTATTAGCGTTCTCCTTGTATATCATATAATCATACTAGGATTAGGCTGGGGGTTAAAACTATTTGATGGGCTTACTCATTCCATACTATATCTGGTGACTCAAGTTATCTCTGTTATCCTTATGCTTGGGCTTATCTACATTGCCCTTGCGATTTATAATAAAAAAGAAACCACTATAAATGACTTATTTAGACAGACAGAACAACTTGGGCAAGCAATTATACTCTATATTATTATAAGTCTCATTATCATAGGTGGTTTTATTCTTCTTATTGTTCCTGGAATTATCTGGGGAATTAAATATAGTCAAGCATTTTACCTTCTTGTAGATAAAAAATTAGATTGGAAAGAGGCATTGACAAAAAGCGGAGAAATTACTATGAATAAAAAATGGGGGCTACTTGGATATTATATAATAATGACTCTGGTAAATGTGCTTGGTATGCTTGCATTTGGTGTAGGACTATTAGTTTCTATCCCAGTGACCATGCTAGCATCTGTATTTATATATAAACATTTGGTAGGAAATGTTACAACGGAATCAGGAGCACCTGCAATAGAAGGAACTGTAAAATAAATTTCTATTTAGATATAAAAAATGCTCTATAATATAGAGCATTTTTTTATTATGTAATATTATGTTTTTTATACACTATAGCTTTAGCCTGTTCATAAGCACGAACACGAGGAGCAATATATGGTAAGTATTTCCATGGCTTTTTATATGCCATACTGGGTAACCAACTACTTATTATTCCGTAATCAATAGTTTTAAATAATATATCATCAATCCAATAGCCTACTTTCCCTTCCTCCGCTTGTGTGAGCCAATAATCCCAATCTTGAAATCGCTTCAAGGATTCATCCCACACAATGACAGATTCTCTTTTTATCATACTGCTGCTATGAATATAATTAATCTGCTTCAATTTTTCTATAGAAAATGGCTTTGCAATACATAATTTACCATTTGGAAAATAAAAATTTCCATAGACAAAATCCGCTTGTTCTTTTTCTATAGACTCTACCATTATTTCTATCATATCTGGAGTACAAACAACATCTGCATCTAGAAATAAGATATACTCTCCTTGAGATAATAAAAATCCTTTATTTCTGGCAGCAGGTGCTCCAGCATTTTCTTGCCTATGCATGGTTATATGCATATTTATATTAAAAACAAGATCCCGTGATTTTAACGGATCAGTACTTCCGTCATCTACCATAATAATTTCTATGTCCTGATATGTTTGTTTTTCTATAGCAGCAATAACCCTTTGTAATACAAGTGTTTTTTGATTATATACTGGGATAATGAGACTTACAAGGTTTTTTTTCATATAAAAAATATATTATTATTGAATAAAGAATACCATTATTTCCCATTTTCCGTCAAACAAATATATTTGTATAAAAAAAGCACCTCCGGAGAAGTGCAACACAAAGAACAAAACAATCAAAGAACCATCTTTCCAACCATTGACAAAATGAAGACGACTACGCCCGCTTTTGCCAAGGTCTCAGCCCGAATGTAACTCGTAACAAGCGTGAAAATGAGTAACCCGATTATCCATTCTAACATGCTCTAACCCCCTTATGGTGTGTATCAAGCCTAGATGTAAAATTAACATCAAATCGGCCATGTTAAAAAGTTTATCATATAATACTCTTTTTAACAAATATATCTGTATAAAAAAAAGGCATCCGAATACACGTGTACCTTTTATCTGTGTTAAGCTGCAGTTCCTATCTTCCTTTCCCTAACGGGAACCCTCTTTTGGATATATACAAAAAAAGGGAAACCCCTATTATAAGAATAATCAAAAGACCGCCCCCCAATAACATTAAAATTGTCATTTTATCCCCCTTATTCACATCATCCTTAGAGTACGTACCTTGCAAAAAATTATGCAATTAACGTATGTGGATGATGCAGACTATCATGAATAAAGCTAGTTGTCAACCATTAAGCTCACTCGCTAACTCAGCCAATAACTTCTTCGCCTTCTTATTCACTTTCTTTGGGATATCAATGATAACTCGTACAAACATATCCCCTTTTCCGCTTCTTTGAAGTCTAGGAATACCTAATCCTCGTAATCGGAATTCTTGATGAGATTTAGTTCCTGCGGGAACAACGAACTTTTTCTTTCCATCTAATGTTTCTATCTCAATATCTTCTCCAAGTACAGCTTGTGGATATGAAACAGATAAATCAAGCCAGATATCGCTTCCACGACGTTCAAATTTCTTACTTTCTTTTACATGCACGACAATATATAAATCCCCTGACACTCCACCAGTCCCTGGATATTCACCCTTTCCTGATACTCTGATTGATTGACCATTATCTATTCCTGCTGGGATTTTTACTTTTATAGTGCTTTCACTTCTCACTGTTCCATCTCCACCACAATGCTTACACATCTTTTCTGGTACACTTCCTGTCCCATGACAGATATTACATGTTTCCACGCTCTGCATAGCCCCTAGCATGGTTTGTTTTACACGTCGTACTTGTCCTTGTCCTTTACATTCATCACAAGTGTTCATACTACTTCCTGGTTCTGCACCTTTTCCAGCACAAACATCACATTCATTATTTTTTGTTACTTTTATTTCTTTTTCAATTCCAAATACTGCTTCTTTGAAATCTAGTTCTATATCTACTTGAATATCTCGCCC
>JABIGQ010000051.1 GCA_018650085.1 Candidatus Magasanikiibacteriota bacterium
ATAGTACCAAAGACAAGTGAAATGGGGCGTGTCCCCCCTCAAAATATCGAAGCAGAGATGTCTCTTCTTGGTGCTATTTTATTAGATAAAGAAGCCATGTTTAAGATAGTAGACTTGATGGAGGCTGAGTATTTTTATAAAAATTCGCATAAACGCATCTATGAAACCATGCTAGAACTTTATGCAAAAAGCGAGCCAATTGATGTATTGACTCTTTCAAATAGATTACGAGAAAAAAAATTAATTGAACAAGTGGGTGGCAATAGCTATATCGTGAAATTGTCAAACATGGTTCCTACGGCATCACATATTGAACAATACGCAAATATTGTCCGGAAAAAAGCTACACATAGACAATTATTATCTGCAGCAGAACATATTACAAAATTGGGGTATCAAGAGGAAAATGAAGATATAGGATCTCTCCTAGATGATGCGCAGAAGCACATTTACGCCATTACAAATAATCACATTCGTGCCAATTTTACTCCTATTAAACATGTTCTAGATGGTGCATTTGAGCGTATTGATACTCTACACCAAGATAAAGGAAAATTACGTGGAGTTCCCAGCGGATTTAAAGATTTAGACACATTACTCGCTGGATTCCAAAAATCTGATCTTGTTATCTTGGCAGCTCGTCCATCTGTAGGAAAAACTGCATTTTGTCTAGACTTAGCCAGAAATGCTGCCGTAAGAGGAAATACCCCTGTGGGGCTCTTTTCTTTAGAGATGAGCAAAGAACAACTCGTAGACAGGATGCTCTGTGCAGAAGCTGGAGTTGATTTGTGGAAAATGAGAACTGGAAATTTATCTGACAGACCAGATAGTGATGATTTTCCTCGTATTGCAAATGCTATGGGCATACTTTCTGAAGCCCCTGTTTTTATAGATGACAACCCAAATAATAATGTCATGCAAATTAGAGCAAAAGCACGTCGTTTACAATCTGAACAAGGATTGGGAATGATTATAGTAGATTATTTGCAATTAATGACTTCTCACAGAACCACTCATACGGATAATCGTGTGCAGGAAGTAGCAGAAATGAGTAGAAACCTAAAGGGTATTGCTCGTGAATTAGAAGTGCCTGTGATAGCGCTTTCTCAGCTTTCTCGTGCTGTAGAGCAAACAAAGCCTGCTATTCCTAAACTGTCTCATTTGAGAGATTCTGGAAGTATTGAGCAGGATGCCGATGTGGTAATGTTTATTTATAGAAAATCAGCTGATAGAAATTACAAGCTAGAGGATATTCCACCAGATGAAAGAAATTTAACAGAAATTCATATAGCGAAACATCGTAATGGGCCTACTGGTGTGGTGAAATTATTTTTCGATGCGACTCGTGCGAGTTTCCAAGATTTAGACCAACACCATAACGCTCCAACTCCATCCCCTCCTTCGATCCCAAATGCAACACCATTGCCTTCAGCTAGTATGCCTTCGTTTTAGAATTTGCTATACTTCATATATCTATTTATAAATACTATTATTATGATATACGATTTAACGTTAGCAATAAATAAAAAAATTTCAATATTCCCCGGAGATCCTAAGCTAGAAATAACACAATCTGCGACCATTGAAAAAGATGGATATAATGAAAAGAGAATTTCATTCAATACTCACTTTGGGACACATATTGATTTTCCACAGCATATGTTAAAAGATGGAAAAACATTATCAGATTACCCAATTGAAAAATTTATTGGAAAAGGTATTGTTCTAGATGCAAAAGATAAGAATATTAATGAAATAAATTTAGATAAAATAAAAAAAGATGATTTTGTGTTTTTTTATACAGGACATATAGATAAGATATATTCAGATAACTTTTTTAAAGAATCGCCAACTTTATCTAAAGAATTTACTAAAAAATTAGTTGAAAAAGAAATAAGCATAATAGGATTAGACTCATACAGCCCAGACAATGCTCCCTATGAGATTCATAAGATTCTTTTAAAAAATGATATTTTAATTGTTGAAAATTTAGTAAATTTAGATAAATTAATTGGAAAAAGATTTACATGTTATATTGCTCCATTACATATTGAACATTCAGATGGTTCTCCTTGTAGAGTGATTGCTTTAATATAGTCCCCTTGCAAATACAAGAAACATTTCTATTATAATCAGCAAATGATTTATTTATAAAAACATGAACAAAGAAACAATTATTCTAAAAACTATAGATTTCGTAAAAGAAACATTATCTGGTGCAGAAGGTGGGCATGATTGGTGGCATGTTTATCGTGTGTGGAAACTATCTAAACATATTGCAGAAATAGAAAATGTAGATATATTTATTGTAGAACTTGGTGCATTACTTCACGATATTGCGGATTCTAAATTTCATAATGGTGATGAAGAGATAGGTCCTAATAAAGCAACAACTTTTTTACAATCTCTTAAAGTCCCCGAAGGAATCATCACTCATGTGGAAAACATAATAGCAAATATTTCTTTTAAAGGAGGAAATTATACTCAAACATTTCAATCTCCTGAATTAGAGGTCATACAAGATGCAGATAGATTAGATGCCATGGGTGCAATGGGAATAGCACGATCATTTAGTTTTGGTGGATTTAAACAAAATGAATTTCATGATCCAGAAAAGAAACCAAACTTAAATATGAGTGTAGAAGAAGATAAAAAGAAAAATGGGACTATTATAAATCATTTTTATGAAAAACTTCTTTTACTAAAAGATAGAATGAATACCAATACTGGGAAATCTATGGCTAAACACAGACATAACTTTATGGAAGAATATTTGAATGAATTCTATAAAGAATGGGAAGGGAAAGTTTAGACTCACTTGATTATTCCCCCCACATACGCTATAATAAAGGACGAATATAGAGGATTTTACACTCTATGTAACTATATACTACTCATATGTTAGGAAAACTAAAACAGTTCAAAGATCTTCGAAATGAAGCAAAAAAACTACAAGACGTTCTAGGAGAAGAAAGCGTCACAGTAAAGGCAGCAAGTGATAAAATCCTATTAACTATGGATGGAAACCTAAAAATCACAGGGCTTGCAATAGATGATTCTCTCATGGATCCAAAACAAAAAGAAAAACTACAAGAAGGCATTAAAAAAGCATTTGGAGAAGCCCAAAAGAAAATCCAACGCATCATGGCAATGAAAATGAAAGATATGGGTGGATTTGGTGGCTTACCAGGAATGTCATAATAAAAAACAACACATGGCATACGCTGAACCTATAGAACAACTTATACGTTCTTTTAGACAATTACCAACCGTTGGGCGACGTACTGCCGAACGGTTTGTCTTTTCTTTGCTAAAATCAGGGAAAAAAGATGTGGGAGAACTTACCATAGCCCTAAAGCAACTTATGGAAGAAATGAAAAGTTGTTCTATGTGCCATGTATTTCACACACAGTCCCCTTGCCCAATTTGCGCAAATATAAAGCGAGACCATACTTGTCTTTGTATAGTGGCAGAACCTCAAGATGTTGAGGTTATAGAGCGTATGGGAGCATATACTGGCCTGTATCATGTACTCCGTGGTACCGTAGACTCAGAACATAACCCCGCACACACAAAGATCCCAGCGCTATGCAAGAGATTGAAAACTGGAGAGATAAAAGAAGTGATACTAGCACTAAACCAAAACATGCGTGGCGAGACTACTATGATGTATATAGAGCAATTTATAAAAAGAGAAACACCAAATATTAAACTCACCAGATTAGCCAGAGGTCTCCCAATGGGAAGTGACCTCCAATACGCCGATGATGCTACACTAGATAGTGCATTTAGACACAGGACAAAAAGATCATAAAAAAAACTCCCAAAAAGGGAGTTTTTTTCTTTATAGAAAATGATTAGATCAATTCTACTTTTCCGCCTGCTTCTTCGATAGCTTTTTTCAATTCCTCAGCTTCTGCCTTTGGAATGTTTTCTTTTATTGCTGCTGGAGCTCCGTCTACTAATCCTTTTGCATCAGCAAGACCAAGTCCTGTTGCAGCTTTTACTGCTTTGATCACAGCAATTTTCTTATCACCGATTTCTGTCAATTGAACAGTAAATTCAGTTTTTTCTTCTGCTGCGTCAGCGTCACCACCAGCTGCACCAGGAGCTGCCATCATCATTGCTGGAGCTGCTGCTGAAACACCAAACTTATCTTCAAGTACTTTTACTAATTCAGCAAGATCAAGTACTGACATTTTTTCGATTTCTTCAACAAGAGATTTAAATTGTTCAGGAACTACTACTTCCTTTTTCTCTTCTTGTACGTTTTCTTCTGTCATACAAATTATAATTTATTTAATATATTTATGCTTTTGCTTCTTTGATAGCGTTCAATACGCCTACAAATCCACGTAAATTCCCTGCCAAGACATTTACAAATCCTGACACAGGTGCATTCAATGAACCCACCAATTTTGCAAGTAATTCTTCTTTACTTGGAAGTGCAGACAATTCTTTGACTTTTTTGTCATTGATATATTGTCCTTCTAACAGTCCACCAAAAATAGTAACTACCGTATTCTTTTTTGCGAATTCGGCAACTATCTTTGCAGGAGTTACTTCATCAGTTGTTCCAAAGAATGATACAATACCACCTTGAAAGGCTTTTGTATCTACATCCATACCTGCGTCTGAAAGTGCTCGTTTTACTAATGTCTTTTTACTGGCAATACAATTTACACCAGCTTCTCGACATTGTCCACGAAGCTCTTCCAATTGTGGTACAGTCAATCCTTGATAATTTGCAAATACTGCTGCTTTCGCATCATTGATATTTGCTACCAAGCTTGAAACTGCTTCTTCTTTTTGTGCTCGCGTTTTAGGCATAATGGATTATTTTCCAATCGGGTTTAACACCCTCAAGTCTAATAAAAAAACTGTGGTTTTTCCACAGACTTTAGGATATCTCTTCGACTTTTATGCGTATTTTAGTAAAAAAACACAATAAGAGTATTCCTCGGTAGCGTATTTAATCCCAACTTAGTCGGAAAGCTACTGTCTATGGTGGATATAAGATATCATAGACAAAGACATCTGTCAATATTCCTCTGTGTATAGCATAAAAAAACATCGGATATACAGTCCGATGTTTTTTTAAATCTTTTATAATTATCGTTGTCTATAATGTCGTCCACCACGTCCTTCATGTTTTTTCCCCTCTGCAAATCCTTTACCATTCCCCATTTCTGGTAATCCAAGCTCTGCACGAAGTGCATTTGCCCCATCTATATCACCACTTTTACGTAACTCATGAATCTGTGTCATTTTTTCAAATGCTTCTGGAGAATTAATTGCTAACAATACTTGTGAATGTTTTTCTTGCATCTCTTTATGACGAGCTTCTGCTTTTTCATAACGCTCTGTCATAAGAGTTTTCCATCCTTCATAATTATTATCATTCATGACTTCTTGCATAGAAGCTCTATGTGCATCTCTATCTTCACTTGGACGGTTCTCTTGTCCCTGAAAA
>JABIGQ010000052.1 GCA_018650085.1 Candidatus Magasanikiibacteriota bacterium
ATTGATCTAATGCTAAAAAATATTGTTCTGTATTTGAAACAATAAACTGCCCATCACAAACGTCGCTATTTCTCTCAACTGTTAATTGAAACAATGATTTATCATCAAATAATTTTACAAATTGCTTTGGCATGAGCGTTCTACTTATTGGCCACAGTCTCGTACCACTTCCACCACACAATATAATTGCTTTCATACTATTAACCAAAAAAATAAATACTAATAATACTTATGAAAATACCCAATATCATTCCACCTAAAATATCTCTAGGATAATGAACTCCAGCCCATACACGGGCTCCCCCTATAGCTAATCCTAACATAATAAGGAAAATCGCTCCAAGAAAGCCAATTCCCATATATATAGCCATGCTGATAAAAATAAAAGAAATCAATGCATGATCAGAGGGAAATGCTTTCCAATTACTCCATGGGTGGATAAGTTGCTTTGTAGTAGGTAATTCCAGTGCTGGACGCCTATGGGGGAAAATCCAGCCAATAAACCAACTGACCAGCAACCCAAGCCCCAGAGCAATAGAAGTAATGTATGCAAATATAATAATATCAACAATTCCCTGGTATACTACCCATATTGACACGGCAAAAACAAGCATGACAATCCCCCCATACCCCACAATATAGACCAATCGATCCATTATTGGCCAATTACCAACATGACGATTTATCCATAAAAACAATTTATGACTCCAAGATAGCTTCATATATACACATATAATACCTTATATTCACATAAAAGGGCAACACACCCCTTGATTTTTTTATTATATAGTGTATAATAAGCACAGTTTCTCAAAATGAGATGTATATTTTTATTGTTAATAAAACGTATGGGACTACCCTCAAAACGACGAACAAGCACGTCAAAAAACAACCGTCGCTCACATCACGCACTAAAAGGCATAAATACTGTCAAATGTAGCGCATGTGGAGCACCTGCACTTCCACATAAAGCTTGCCCTACATGTGGTGAATACAAAGGCGCAAAAGTAGTAAACGTAGAAAAACGCACTGAACGCCGTGCAAAAAAACTAAAAGCAATCTCATAATCACTCTCACATATTTCTATGTCAAATCGACACCTTGCACGTTCTGTAGTCATGCAAATTCTCTATCAATGGGATTTTCGTGGCAGACCTACAGCAGCATTGCCTGCTATTATTGACCAACATCTTGTTGATTTTGGTTCAGGTCTTGAAGCAAATAGTACTTACATCACAGATACGGTAGATGCAGTGGTAGAAAAAGTAGATGAATTAGATGCTGAAATTGCCAAATTTGCAACCAACTGGCCTATTGAACAAATGACACTTATTGATAGAAATATTTTACGCATTGGTGTGTATGAAATGCATCATAATAAAAATATTCCTATGAAAGTTGCCATCAATGAGTCTATTGAGCTTGCAAAAAATTACGGAGGACCATCTTCTGGCAAATTTATTAATGGCATTTTAGGTGCTATGTGTACAGAAGAGGAAACAAAAGAAGAATAACACAAACTGATAGCCCATTCATCGCTATCTTTGATCATAGGACTTTTTCGTATGATGAAAGCTGGCAAAGATATTTTTATATATTATATATTATGCCAATAGAAGCATACAAAGAAAAAAACTTTTCATCACTAGAAGAAAAAATCGGGGTGAAATTTAAAAACCCTGATTTAATTGTCCAAGCACTCGTACACAGATCATTTCTAAATGAAAACAGAGAATTTCCACTTGCACACAATGAACGATTGGAATTTCTGGGAGATGCAGTATTAGAGTTAGTAGTGACAGAATATTTATTTGAAAATTATCTCAACCCAGAAGGAGAACTTACCAACTGGAGAGCAGCTCTTGTAAACGGAAAAATGTGCGCACAAGTTGCTAGAGAAATTGAGATGGAAGAATATTTATTCTTGAGTCACGGAGAGTCAAAGGATAATAGTGTAAAAGCAAGAGATTATATTTTAGCAAATGCAATTGAGGCCATTATTGGAGCGATCTATACTGACCAAGGTTGGGATATGACAAAACAATTCATAACAAGATGGATTGTCTCAAAACTTCCAGAAGTTCTAGAACAAGGGCTATGGATGGATCCTAAATCTCGTTTCCAAGAATCTGCACAAGAAATTATTGGTCTTACACCAAATTATAGGGTACTAAAAGAAGAAGGCCCAGATCATGATAAGACATTTGTAGTTGGTGTATATATTGATAAAGAAAAGATTGCAGAAGGAACTGGTGGTAGCAAGCAAGAGGCGCAAGTAAATGCAGCAGAGCATGCTATAAAAGAAAAAGGCTGGAAAGGACCAAAGATTGATATTTTAAAAAGAAACCCAGGAGACCCTTTGGGATAATCTCCTTTACGCGCCCATAGCTCAGTTGGTAGAGCAGTTGCCTCTTAAGCAAACGGTCGAAGGTTCGAGTCCTTCTGGGCGCACTCGTCTTCATTCAGCCCCTTTCAGGGCTGAACTGCGCCGAGCAAGCCTATTTTATTCGTTACTTAACGGGTTTATCAGGTGTGGTGAAGACAAACTATATAACATATTCTAAATGCTTCTGTAGTTAAATGGATATAACTACGGTCTTCGGAACCGTTGTTGGGGGTTCGATTCCCTCCAGGAGCACGACGCGCAACATGCAACAAAAAACAATCCCGATAATATCGAGATTGTTTTTATTTAATAAATTCCTACTACTCCTCATTTAACAATATCTCATCAAAGATAAGTGTAATCTCCTCACCAGTAGTCGTATCTGTA
>JABIGQ010000053.1 GCA_018650085.1 Candidatus Magasanikiibacteriota bacterium
AAATGGTGAGATAGATGGATATATGGGAATATACACGGTACAGGCCTTACAATCCTTTCAAGAAGATAAGGAGATAGAACCTACAGGTCATGTTGATGCAGCGACCAGAGAAATATTAAACCAATAATAAAAAAGTCCTCTCAGAGGACTTTTTTATTTGATATTATGCAACAAGTCTATTGTTTTATATAAGGCTTATATATGCCATTGTCAGTAAACTAAATAGAAACCAAATAAGAATTGCTACTCGAAGCGCTAAAAATTTTGGGTTAGAAAAAATAGTACGTACATTATCAAAAAATGTGGGATACCCACTTTTTTTAAATGGAGAAAATAAGCGGATTATCCATAATGATGCATGGCCTACTAGCCTAAAGGAGTTTACTGTTTGTTGTCTTTTTAAATATCGTAATCGTCTTTTATCATCTTTGCCTATGATGGGTTGATTTTGCATGGTTTGGATACTTTGTGCAGTACTTTTTAGAATTTGATATGATTCATATTCTTCTTGTTGGGGTTCTGCCAATCCTTGGGTATTTAAATTTTTAAATAATTTTCCAATTCTATCAATTTCATGTTTCCATATATTTGCAAGTATTGTTACAATGAGTAATCCTCCTGCAATAACTGATATATCTAGGGCAATGACCATCACCGGGGGATAAAATGCAACGAGCATTAAAAACAAAATAAGTATGCCAGCAATACTCATAGCAAGATAGAGTGAATGCATAGAATGTGTATGTGTATTTGAATATGACATAGTTTTTTATAGATATAATAAGTCTATTATATCATGTCTGTAGAAGAAGTGCACGAGTATTAGGAAGTCTATTGGTATGATGTTTTATTTTTGTTATACTATGCTTGATAAAGTTTTATTATTATGTTAGTTTGTTTTATATGAAATTTAATATTCTTACAATTTTTCCAGAAATGATAGAAGACTATAGTAGTAAAAGTATTTTAGGTCGTGGTCAAAAAAATAATGCGATAGATATTCGTGCTGTTAATATTCGAGATTTTTCTAGTGATAAACGCGGAACTATAGACGACACACCATATGGTGGGGGAGCAGGAATGGTCATGAAAGCAGAACCAATATATAAGGCATTGAAAAATATAGATGCAATTCCTTTTAGAAAAACAGACGGTCTTACGAAAGTAAAAAAAGTATTCAATGGATCGTTAGCAAGAAAAAAACGCACAGTTGTTTTATCTCCACGTGGTCGTCAGTTTAACCAATCCATTGCACAAGAATGGAAAAATTTAGATGAGTTAACTCTTGTTTGTGGACGCTATGAAGGGATAGATCAGCGTGTCATTGATAACATGATTGATGAAGAAATTTCTATTGGACCATATGTCTTAGCAGGTGGAGAATTAGGTGCATTAGTTATCGTAGAAGCGCTTGCTCGTTTAATTCCTGGAGTGTTAGGGAATCCAGATTCATTAAAAGAAGAAACACATAGTATGGAGCAAATAGATGGAGGAAAAGAATATCCACAATACACAAAACCGGATGATTTTAAAGGATGGAAAGTTCCTAAAATTTTACTCTCTGGTGATCATAAAAAAATTAAAGATTGGAGAATAAATCAAAGTAAAAAAAAGCAATAAAAAAAGTTATAAACAGTTTGTAGTAGTTATCCCCAGATTAATGCATTATCAGTCGCTTGACAAATATAAGATGTCTGTATATAATACTCGGGCAAGTTGTAATTCAAACAACACAACAATTTCCCAAGTCCACTTGGATACTAGGAAAAAGAGAAACGAATGCATAGATGACCACATCTATATACCCGTTCCTCTTTTTTCTTTTGAAAAAAAGAGATGTTCTCTACAATTCATTCAACCAGTTCACATTCACACCATGAATGTGATAAAAACAACCAGGAATGCAATATATTTGCATCTATTCCAAAAAAAACCAAAAACAATAAATAAGAATCAAGATCGAACTTATCTTCGGATAAGTTTCTCGCTGTCGTGATGACAGCAAAACTCTTTATTGAGAGTTTGATCCTGGCTCAGGATGAACGTTGGCGGCGTGTTTAAGGCATGCAAGTCGAGCGACGGGCCCACTTCGGTGGGAAACCGAGCGGCAAACGGGTGAGTAACACATTAGTAACCTACCTCTAAGACAGGGACAACTCAGAGAAATCTGGGCTAATACCTGATAGGCATGGGGGGACGAAAGTCATTCCCATGTAAACCTCCGGGGCTTAGAGAGGGGCTTATGTCTGATTAGCTTGTTGGTAGGGTAATGGCCTACCAAGGCGACGATCAGTAGCAGGCGTGAGAGCGTGACCTGCCTCACTGGGACTGAGACACTGCCCAGACTCCTACGGGAGGCTGCAGTCAAGAATATTCCACAATGGCCGAAAGGCTGATGGAGCGACGCCGCGTGCAGGAAGACGCCCTTCGGGGTGTAAACTGCTTTTATGTGGGAAGAATTTGTGACGGTACCACATGAATAAGAGGTTGCTAACTCTGTGCCAGCAGCAGCGGTAATACAGAGACCTCAAACGTTATCCGGATTCATTGGGCGTAAAGCGTCCGCAGGTGGTTTTATAAGTCAATGGTCAAATCTTAGGGCTTAACTCTGAGACTGCTAGTGATACTGTAAAACTTGAGACTGGGAGAGGCAAGCGGAACTGCAGGTGTAGTCGTAATAAGCGCTGATATCTGTAGGAACACCAAAGGCGAAGGCAGCTTGCTAGAACAGTTCTGACACTCATGGACGAAAGCGTGGGGAGCGAAGGGGATTAGATACCCCCGTAGTCCACGCTGTAAACGATGTCTACTAGGTATTGGGAGTATCGACCCTCTCAGTGCCGTTGAAAAAAGCTAACGCGTTAAGTAGACCGCCTGGGGAGTACGGCCGCAAGGCTAAAACTCAAAGGAATTGACGGGGGCCCGCACAAGCGGTGGATCATGCGGTTTAATTCGATGATACGCGTGGAACCTTACCTGGACTTGACATGTAGCTGCAAGTTCTTAGAAACAAGAACCTCTTTCGAAGGTGCTACACAGGTGCTGCATGGTTGCCGTCAGCTCGTGCCGTGAGGTGTACCGTTAAGTCGGGTAACGAGCGCAACCCTCGTC
>JABIGQ010000054.1 GCA_018650085.1 Candidatus Magasanikiibacteriota bacterium
CATCAATTACGAACGCCACTTTCTGCAATTAATTGGTATGCTGAAATGTTATTGAATGGTGATGCTGGAAAAATGAATGCAGAACAAAGTATGCATGTACAAGAAATTTATAGAGGAAATCAGAGAATGGTTGAATTAGTAAATTCATTATTAAATGTATCGCGTCTTGAATTAGGTACATTTATGATTGAACCAACAAAACTACAATTGTTAGATATTGCCAATGATGCTGTAGAAGAAGTAGAAATTCAAGCAGCACAAAAGAAAATTAAGATCAGTAAGATATATCCAAAAGTGTTGAAAGAGTTAGATTTAGATAAAAAATTGATATACATGGTGTTCCAAAATTTATTATCAAATGCAGTGAAATATACTCCAGAGAAAGGAAAAGTATTCTTAACTATTAAAAAAGAAAAAACAGGAATTCTTATAGAAATAAAAGATACTGGAATGGGAATACCAAAATCACAGCAACATAAAATATTTACAAAATTGTTTAGAGCTGATAATGTAAGAGAAACAGATACAGAGGGAACAGGATTGGGGTTGTATATAATAAAACAAATTATGGATCAAGTTGGAGGAGAAATTTGGTTTAAATCTGCAAAAAACAAAGGAACAACTTTTTCTATTTTACTTCCACTAAAAGGGATGAAAAAGAAAGAGGGAGCTAAATCATTATCATAAAAAATTATGGACACAAAAACAATACTTATAGTCGAGGATGAACTACCATTGCAAAAAGCTATTAGAATAAAGTTAGAGAAAAGCGGATTTGAGGTTGTGACTGCTCGTAGTGTAGATCAAGCATTTAATCATTTGAGAGATGTGGAAGGCATTGATGCCATATGGTTAGATCATTATTTACTGGGGAAAGGAACAGGATTAGATTTTGTAGCAAGAATAAAACAACACCCGGATTTTAAAAATATTCCTGTATTTATTGTGTCTAATACTGCAACTCCAGATAAAGCAAAATCATATATGCATTTAGGAGCGGAAAAGTATTATATGAAATCAGATTATAGATTGGATCAAATTGTGGATGATATAAAAAAAAATTTAAAAAAATAGTTATTCAATAATAAATCATATGGAAGAGAAAAAGAAATTATTGCTGGTCGTAGAAGATGAAGTTTCATTGGCGAATGCATTAAATAAAAAATTTTCAAGTGAAGATTTTGAAGTATTGGTTGCAAAGGATGGAGAAGAAGGGTTAAAAAAATCTTTAGAGAATCATCCACATATTATACTACTCGATATCATCATGCCTAAATTGGATGGTATTTCAATGTTAAAAAAATTGCGTGAAGATAATTGGGGAAAAGAGGTCCCTGTTATTTTACTTACAAATTTAAGTGATTCTGAAAAAGTAGCAGAAGGAATGGAAGTGGGAGTATATGATTATTTGGTAAAGTCAGATTGGAAGATAGAGGATGTTGTGTCAAAGGTAAAAGAAAAACTTGGAATGTAATACATGTAAATAAAAAAAACATCCCGATTAGATCGGGATGTTTTTTTTAGAGTTTATAGTAATGGAGTGCCTGTCATCTCTGGTGGAATAGATAATCCCATAGTATTTAATATTGTAGGAGCAATATCTGGGAGTATGCCCACTGGAGAAATTATGGACAGATCTGGGTGATATATATTTAATGGGTTCATTCCTTCAAATTGATTTCCAATAGTAATAAATGGGACAGGATAAATGTTGTGTTCTTTATCCATTTTCCCTGTGGATAAATTTATCATTTCTTCTGCATTGCCATGATCTGACATAACAAATACTAGCCCTCCTTTATTTGTAATAGCTTTTACTACTTGGGAAAGGCAAGTATCTACTGTTTCAATTGCTTTTACACATGCAGCCACATTTCCAGTATGCCCAACCATATCTGGGTTTGCAAAATTGATTGCATAGAAATCATAGGCATCTTTTTTTACAGCTTGTAAAATGTTTTTTGTAATTTCATGTGCAGACATTTCTGGTTGTTCATCATATGATCGTACATTTGGAGAGGGGATTAATATACGCTGTTCTCCTGCAAATGCTTCTTCTTGTCTGCCATTTAAAAAGAAAGTGACATGTGCATATTTTTCTGTCTCTGCAATATGTAATTGCTTTAAATTATAATCACTAATAATTTTTGCGATGGGGTTAGAAATCAAATGAGTAGGATAAATTACTTTTACTGGGAGTCCTTTTTTATATTCAGTAAACGTCGTCATATCTACATCACCCAGTGGTGTTGTCTGAAATTTATCAAATGTTTTTTCTGTGAGTGCTTGTGTGAGTTGTCTGGCACGATCAGATCGGAAGTTAAAAAACAATATCACATCTCCTGGTTCTACAGGAGCGAGTGGTTTCCCAAATCTATTTGTAAATACAGTTGGTGTCATTTCTTCATCAAAAATATTGTTTGCATATTGTTCTTGTATAGCCTTTACTGGATGACGATGTGTATTTTCTGCCTGTGCATTTACAATTGCTTTATATGCTAATTCAATACGATCCCATTTGTTATTTCTATCCATGCCATAAAATCGCCCACTCATAGATGCTATGTGTTGGTCTTTTGCATAATGAAGTAGTTTATCCATAGAGCTTGCTCCCTGATCTTTTGCAGTATCACGACCATCTAGGAACGCATGAATAAATGTTCTTTTCCATATATTATTTTTCTTTGCAAAAGTAATAAGTGCTTCTAAATGTTCTTGTGAAGCATGAACTCCTCCATTTCCAATTAACCCAATTAAATGGAGTTTACATTTTGTTTTTTTTACTTTTTCTGCGACATGTGTTAATGCAGGTAGCTTGAAAAATTCACCAGTAGAAATAGATCGATCAATGCGTGGTAAACTTTGATATTGTAAAATCCCAGAACCTATAGTTGTATGTCCTACTTCTGAATTTCCTACTTCACCACGTGGAAGTCCTACATTTAATTCAGATGCTTCAAGTAAAAAAGTAGGATACCTGGTAATGAGTGAATCAAAGAATGGTTTTTTTGCAACAGAAACAGCATTGCTAGATTTTATAGGAGCAATGCCAAATCCATCAAGCACAATTAATGCGACAGGTCTATGTCGAAGCGTCATAAAGTATGTATAATTAGAAATGGTTTACTGTTCAAATGTAGAAGATATTGTTTGTTCGAGTTCTTCCATGTCACGGATAAGTTGTTCTTTTCTGTATTGGTCTAACTCTTTTTCAAAATCAACAACCAACATATTATAGTCGTAAATAGTATCAGTGACGAGTGGCAAGAACTCAGCTTTTTTATCAGGGTCAGTGACCCCATATTTTTCAAAAAAGTATTCAATACTCTTTTGTTGTGGAGATTCCATAAGACCTATAATTAAGTATATATAGAGTATACCATTTATTTAGTTTTCTAAGAAGTTTAATAATGATATTGTTTACCCCGCAATATTGTTTCTGCACGATATAGTTGTTCTAAAAGAATAGTGCGAACCATTCTATGAGGAAATGTAAGAAGAGATAGTGCAATGGTGTTATGGGCCATTTTTTTTATAGACTCATCTAATCCCAGAGGACCTCCAATAATAAAAAGTATATGCTCTCCATGCATGGTTTGTGTTTCCAATAATTGTGCAAATTTTTGGGATGTGTATTGTTTTCCTATTTCATCAAGTGCAATAATAATATCGTGTTTTTTTATAATAGGTAATATAAGAGCTGCTTCTTTTTTCCTTATAGCATTTCGTTGATTTGCGGACCGGAAAGCTTCTTCTTTTTTTTCAAGGATTTCTATCTTTGCATAGGGAGAAAGACGTTTTATATATTCGTTTTCAGCCTGCTTCCAATACAGTTCTTTTGTAGTCCCAATTGTAAGAATGGTAATATGTTTCATAGATATATTGTATATTTTTTTATGTATTTTGTCTATTATTTTTACGTTATCCACACCCTGTGTAAAAAATAGAGATAGAAGCCCTTGACATATCATTTTTTAGTGTATATAATACTCGAGCAATTACAAATCAATTATTACCCGCTTGTCGGGCCATGTCCTAGTAAGGACCTCTGGAGTATAGCAGTGTTACGTGGTGTATCGTTACAATTCTCATATAAGCTATGTTCCAGTATATTTTTTAATATCGCTTGGAGGCGATTTTTTTACTCAGTGAGTATTTCTCTAACAGAATAGGGGTATATAACTCTGGATGAAAAGATAGATAATGAATGATCCGATGTACATTACAATTCAATTATTGTAAGTTTCAATTAACAACACACAAGAAAGTGTGTACGAAACACCATTGCGTGTTTTCGTACGTATGCATTAAGAGCATACGGTGGATGCCTAGACATCAAAAGACGAAGAAGGACGTTACAGGGTGCGAAAAGTCTCGGAGAGGTCCCAAGTAACCTTTGACCCGGGAATGTCCGAATGGGGGAACCCATCTCAACGAAAATTGAGATATCGTATACCCAATACATAAGTATATGAAGAAGACCTGGTGAAGTGAAACATCTCAGTAGCCAGAGGAAAAGAAAACAATATTATGCTTTTTTATTTCATTTCTAATTATCCATAATCTATTCGTAGATTTGGGTGATTAGAATATGAATCTAAAAGCTGTGATTCCCCCAGTAGCGGCGAGCGAACGGGGAAGAGCCCAAACCTATATGCGTGTTGTGCTTAATGATTATGTGTCTTCGGATATGTTTGAAATAAGTACTTAAAGGACAGGCCGTTGCGCTATAGGGGTTGTAGGATACAATTTCGGTAACCTGTGAAGCCGGATAAGATACGTAATATATAGCTGAATACTCCTGGAACGGAGAACCATAGAAGGTGATAGTCCTGTAAACGAAATATATAATGTACATTATGATTGTACACCTGAGTACGGCGGGACACGTGAAACCCCGTCGGAATCTGTCGCGACTATGCGATAAGGCTAAATACTTTTGATGATCGATAGTGAACAAGTACCGTGAGGGAAAGGTGAAAAGCAGCCCGGAGAGGGCGATGAAATAGTATCTGAAACCGTATGCTTACAATGAGCTGGAGCCCAAGATTCGTTCTGGGTGACAGTATTCCTATTGAAGAATGAGCCTGCGAGTTACTTTACGTGGCAAGGTTAAGTTCCTTTGGAACGGAGCCATAGGGAAACCGAGTCTGAATAGGGCGATTGAGTCGCGTAGAGTAGACCCGAAACTGAGTGAGCAATCCATGGCCAGGGTGAATTCCGCAGATAATGCGGAAGAAGGCCCGAACCAATACGCCGTGCAACACGTTTGGATGAGCTGTGGATAGCGGAGAAATTCCAATCGAACTCAGTAATAGCTGGTTCTCCTCGAAATAGCTTTAGGGCTAGCTGTATGTGTTCCCTCTGGGGGTAGAGCACTGGATGAGAGGTGGGTCCTTCGGGATACCCCTTTCAATCAAACTCCGAATACCAGAGATTAAAAGCATGCAAGTCAGACTGTGGGGGCTAAGCTCCATGGTCAAAAGGGAAACAGCCCAGATCGCCAAATAAGGTCCCTAAATTACTACTAAGTGTTAAAGGTGGTGTTAACTCTTATACAACCAGGAAGTTGGCTTAGAAGCAGCCATCTTTTAAAGATAGCGTAACAGCTCACTGGTCGAGAGTTTTCGCGCCGAAAATGTACCGGGGCTAAGTAGTATACCGAATTTGCGAATTCTATGAATCTACGGATGATTAGAGTGGTAGAGGAGCATTCCTAACAGCGTCGAAGTCGGACCCGCGAGGGCCGGTGGAGCGTTGGGAAGTGAGAATGCAGGCACAAGTAGCAAAAATGGATGTGAAAGTCATCCACGCCGAAAACCCAAGGTTTCCAGGGCAACGTGAATCGTCCCTGGGTTAGTCGATCCTAAGGCCAGCCCGTTATAAAGGCGGGGTAACCGATGGAAGAGCAGGTTAATATTCCTGCACTTGGTATAGTTTGTTATAAGGTCCACATTTTAATGGCAAGAGCGATCTTTTGGTTATGATCGTTTCGCAAGATAAAGACAGCGTCTTCGGACAACGTCGATTCATGTTTGATGAGTGTCAAGAAAAGCTTTATAACGCTAGGCTATATCAATCCGTACCGCAAACCGACACAGGTGGGTAGGTCGAGAAGACCAAGGCGCACGAGAGAAACATTGGTTAAGGAACTCGGCAAAACAGCGGCCGTAACTTCGGGATAAGGCCTGCCCCACTTCGGTGGGGCCGCAGCGAAAGACTTCACGCGACTGTTTACCAAAAACACAGCTCTCTGCTAACACGTAAGTGGATGTATAGGGGGCGATGCCTGGCCAGTGTCAGAACGTTAAGGGGATGGGTTATCTACTTCGGTAGAGAAGCTTTGAACTGAAGCGCTGATGAACGCCGGCGGTAACTATAACCGTCCTAAGGTAGCGAAATTCCTTGTCGGGTGAGTTCCGACCCGCACGAATGGCACAACGATGTGAAGACTGTCTTAACCATGTACTCGGCGAAAATGCAAGTGTCGTGAAGATGCGACATACCTGCAGTTAGACGAAAAGACCCCATGAAGCTTTACTACAAGTTGTTATTGGTATATTATTTCATATGTTCAGCATAGGTGGGAGCTTCGGCACCCGTGAGATACCACCCTTATGTTGTGATGTACCTAATCTTTTCCCATGAATCTGGGAAAGGAGACAGTAGCTGCTGGGTAGTTTAACTGGGGCGGTTGCCTCCTAAACAGTAACGGAGGCGTTTACAAAGGTTGGCTTGATCCGGATGGAAATCGGATTGGACGTGCAAACGCAAAAGCCAGCTTTACTGCAAGGGCTATCACCCGCGCAGTTACGAAAGTAGAAGTTAGTGAACCGACCACCTCATATAGGAGAGTGGAAGATCAACAGATAAAAGTTACTCTGGGGATAACAGGCTGATCGCGCCCAAGCGTCCACAGCGACGGCGCGGTTTGGCACCTCGATGTCGGCTCATCGCATCCTGGGGGTGAAGAAGCTCCCAAGGGTTAGGCTGTTCGCCTATTAAAGCGGTACGCGAGCTGGGTTCAGAACGTCGTGAGACAGTTCGGTCTC
>JABIGQ010000055.1 GCA_018650085.1 Candidatus Magasanikiibacteriota bacterium
TCGGGAAAAATTAAATAAAGAAAAACAAAGAATTGCAGAGGGGACAGAATGCCCAGAGTGTGGTATAGATTTTTCTTGTGTGCTAAAAGGTGCAGATGTATTTGTAGGTGTAAGTGCTGGGGATATTTTAACGGCGGATATGGTTTCTGGTATGGCGGAGAAATCAATTGTATTTGCTATGGCAAATCCTACTCCAGAAATTATGCCAGATGAAGCAAAAAAAGGTGGGGCATATATTGTAGCGACAGGGAGAAGTGATTTTCCAAATCAATTAAATAATGTGCTTGCCTTCCCAGGGATTTTTCGTGGACTTCTAGATGCTAGAATAAAAGTAGTTACGACAGAAATGAAATTAGTGGTGGCGCAAGCTTTGGCCGAATATGTAGAGGAGCCTACGGTGGATTGTATTATTCCAAGTCCGTTAGATAAGGGGGTTGTTAATGTGGTAGCCGAGGCTGTTAAAGGTGTGGTATAATTATATATATTAGAAATATAATTTGAATTATAGGGCAATACAAATTGAGCATAATAATGGAATGATTTTTAATAAGCATAGGGAGTCTATTTTATTAAATTATGATATAGATTTCAAAAAAATACTTGATATAAAATATAATGCAAATAGTTTGCAGGAATTATATGATGAATATAGAAATTTATTAGGAGAAGATCATGATGGAGTGAAAGAATTAAAAAGGATGTTAGGTCAATTGCGAGATATAAAAAATAAACCCATGAGAGCGAAGGGAGGGGATTAATGTAATTTGTAGTCCATTATTTATGTAAGGGAGTTGGTGTGGTAGTGATTATTTGAAAATGGTGTTTAGGTTAAAGTTTTCAATATTTAATTTCATAATTCGTATTATATGGAAACAAGGAAAAATTTTTATAACGGTGAACAGGAAGAGCCAAGAGATTTGGATATTGAAAAACTGATGTATGAAATTCCGGGCAATGATGAATCAAATATTGACCGATATCTTAGAGCAAAGAAGAGGGGCGAACGTGAACTTGAAAGGATTACTTTAAAGTCACGTTTTGTAGAATGTCCGACTTCAGATGATAAATATGAACTTCTTAGAGATGCTATCACATCTTCAGATATACAATTACAAAAAACAGGAATAGAATTGGTGTCTTATCTAGAAAATGATCGACAAAATGAGTTGCAATATTTAGTAGACCAAAATGTGAAAAATGGATTATTGTCAGAAGAACCAGAAAAACGAAGGGTGGCAGCAAGCATGGTGCGATGTGTCTCTGAGAGCAATATTGACGTGATGATCGAGCATGTAAAATCTTCTATTGAAGAATATATTAAAAACAATGATTCTTCAGTTCAAAAAGTAGGTGCTCAGATGATTGCACTACTTCCTGATTTTAATGATAGATTGAAATACGAAACATTATTGTTCGAGTATGTTGAAAATCAGTTATTATCTAATGATTTTCAAGGGACGGTTAATGTTACTGAGCTTATGCGTTATATATCTAGTGATGTCTTACCTGGGTTAATAACAAAAGTATTGGATGGTAATAACACAGAGGCTCAAATACTTGCAGTACAATATATTAAAAGGCTCGACCCTCGCGTAGCAATATCTGTTTTGCGCCAAGTATTTAATACTAAAGACTTGTATTTAAAAAAGGTTGCTGCTGAAGCAGTAACACGATTATTTCGAATTCATAATAAACAACCGGATATCCCAGTAGATATTAGTGATGCTATTACAAAAACTACGAATGAGGCACTTGCTTCAGATGAATCTGAAATTCAAAAAAATGGTGCAGAAATGTTAAAGGATGTATCTGATATAAATGAATTGCCGAAACTTATAGAGGTTGGTATGAATTCTAATGATGAGCAGGTAAGAATAATTGCAATTAAAGCATTAAAATACATGAGACCTGATATAAAATCTAGCAAAGATTCTATGCGGGATTTTGTGCTAGAAGCTCTTGGGTCTGGTAATATTGATATGCAAAAAGCTGCTATTACCGTAGCGCGGCATGTTCCTGAGCCTGGAAAAAATGAATGTATGAATGAGGCTTTTTTATTAATTTCTGGACTTATAAAATCTGAAGACAATGAAGAGCAAAAAAATGGAGCAGAAATGGCATATTATGTAACTCATCCTAATATGGAAGAATTATTTTCTATAATAGAAAAAGATTCAGAATTACTAAATACGCTTATGTTTTCTCGTTTATATCCTGACGATCAAAATGGGCTGGATAAAGATAATGCAGCATCTTTTCATCGTAGGATAAAATTTGCTAAAACTGGATCAGAGATGACACTTTTACGTGGAGGTACACTCGAGGGTAAGTTGCTTATTCGGCACATAAAGAAAAGTGCATTTTTAGGATGGATGCTTGCATTTGAAAATTATGAAGCATGGCTTGCTGAAGACTTTGATTATGTTCCTGTGGAGCCGATTCAGTCATTTGCATTCAAAAAAAATACTATTGATGTGTATGCGGGCCTTTTTGATATTGATTTAAAGCATTGGCTTACTGTTTCTGGCGGAAGATTTAAGCAAGAATTATTAGTTATGCGCAAAAAAATTATATTTGTCCTTCAGAAAATGGATATACGTCATGGGGATCTTCATACAGGTAATTTTTTTCTTAAATTTTCACGTCACACAGATGGATCAATTGACACACAAACATGTCCACGCGTATATGTAGGTGATTTTGACAAGTCTATGGTAAAAATTAATTTGAAGCACAATAAGTAAAAAAAATGCTATATGATAGCGTTTTTTTTCAGCTGTATATTACTTTACATCTTTTCAAAAACAGGCACAATTTGTTTTTTACGAGAAATTAATTTATCTACGTATAGTGCATTGTTTTTTTCTACTGCAGAAAACAGTTTAGTAAAAAGTGCATCTTCTGTATCTCCAGATGTGAAAGTATAACTTTCTTCGTTTAGTATATCAATGATTGTAAAGAATATTCCTGATAGGTCTTCACTTTCTTTTAGCTCTTTTAATTTTATTAAAATATCTTCTTTTTTATCTAATCCAAATTTTGCATTTGTAGTTTCCATGACTCCTATACTGTATGTTCCATCTTTGAAATCATAAGTTTTGTAGTCTAATTTTATCAATTTTTCAACAGATATATCTCCCAAGTCACTTTTTGCATTAAAAAGTTTTAGACTAAATTCTTCTAAGTTTTCTACTTCTGCTATTTTGCTTAATTTTTCTGCTACTACTTTATCAATATCAGTGGTAGTAGGGGAATGGAAAAATAGTGTGTCAGAAATTAGGGCTGATAATAATATTCCAGCAATAGGCTTTGTGAGCTCCACATTATTTTTGAAATATTTTTCTTCTGCAATAATTGTACAAGTAGACCCCACAGGTTTGAACAATACACTTATGGGTTTATTCGTTTCAATTTTTAAGTTATGGTGATCAATTATTTCAACGATGTCTAGATCTTTTATTTTATCTATGCTCTGTTTCTCTTCATTATGATCTACCAGTATTACTTCTGTCCCTGCTGGAAGTTTATCTATTTGCTCCGGTGCCTCTATGCCAAAGTACTCTAAAACAAACTGCGTCTCTTTATTTAGTGATCCCAGCGCAAACGCTTTTGCATCTATATTTTGTTTGTTTAAAAAATCTGCATATGCAATAGCACTACAAATGGAATCAGTATCTGGGTTTTTATGACCGAATATGTGTTTCATAGAAGTTTTTAGTAAGGGTATTAATTATTTGTATGATACATGATATAGTGTGTTAAAACAAGTAGAAATAGCTTGTAAAACTTTATGAAATTATAAAAGTATAGTATAGTCTATAGTATAAACTATATACTATGAATAATTAAGAAAGATTGAATATATATGAAAACATCAGATTTTAACTACGATTTACCACAAGAGCGTATAGCACAGCATTCTGTAGAACCACGAGATCATTCTAAAATGATGGTTATAGATAGAGAAAATAACACAAGAGCGCATAAACATTTTTATGATATTTTAGATTATTTAAAAAAAGGGGATTTACTTGTGTGGAATAACTCAAAGGTATTTAAGGCAAGATTATTTGGTAGGTTGCTTTCTCCAACTGGTAGGGATTTATGGGAACATAAACGAGATGTAGAAATTTTTCTCGTACGCCCAATGGAAAATAAAGGAGTCTGGAAAGTATTAGGAAAACCTGGGAAACACATCTCAAACGGTATGAGAATTTCTTTTGCGGAAGATTTTTATTGTGATGTCATGGTAAAAGAACCTAGTGGAACTATTCTAGTTCAGTTTCCTGTTGAAGCGGATAAAGTAATGAAGCTAGCAAATATACATGGACATATTCCTATTCCTCCATATGTAAAAGATGAACCGCATCAGTTAGAAATGTATCAAACCAAATACGCAAAGCATGAAGGTTCTGTGGCAGCTCCTACTGCTGGATTCCATTTTACAGATGAGATAATTGAAAAATTAAAAGAAAAAGGTATTGAGTTTGCAGAAGTGACTCTTCATGTAGGACTTGGGACTTTTCTACCAGTTAAATCTGAACGCGTAGAAGATCATACTATGCATGCAGAATGGGTAGAAGTGTCAAAAGAAACTGCGGATAACATAAATAAAGCAAAAGAAGAACATAGGCGAGTTATTGCAGTGGGAACGACTTCTGTGAGAACTTTAGAAGGACTTGCTAATATTGAAGCTTTTGCTGGTAAAGTTCATGAGTATACTGGAGATATTAATATTTTTATCACTCCGGGATTTGAATTTAAAGTAGTAGATGCTATGATTACAAATTTTCATTTACCAAAGTCTACTCTTGTCATGCTTGTGTCTGCTTTGATTGGAAATACTGATTTTACTTTAGAATCATATAGAGAAGCCGTGGAAGAGGAATATCGGTTTTATAGCTTTGGGGATGCGATGTTGATTGTATAGTTGATCATAGAAGAGATAATGAATTATAAAAAATAAACAAAAAAGGAATCCTAATTTATGGATTCCTTTTTTATTTTAATCTCGTGTATTATTTTATAGTGACTGGTTTAAAATTAGTTTCAGTATCATAAAAATCTACATCTTCTTCTTTCTTTAGCCAAGCAACCATTTTGTAAGTTACAGGGAGTAATAGAATTTCTACTAAGATCTTAAATATATAATTTGTAATCCATATCACACCAATGAGGCTCCATGGTAAAATACCTGCAAAGGCTATAAGTAGGAAAATAGTTGTGTCGAGAAATTGTCCTATTATAGTAGAGCCAATAGCACGAGCCCATAGTTTTTTTCCACCTGTTTTTACTTTCATTTTTGCTAGGATGTAGCTGTTTACAAATTCACCTACAAGATATGCAACGAAACTTCCCAATACTATGCGCGGTACGAATCCTAAAATATTGTCATAAGAGGATTGTAGCCCCCAAAGTGAATCTTCTGGTAATGCACCTACTCCCCAAAATGTAAGAACCATAAGTAGGTTCATAGCAAACCCTATCCATATGACACGGCGTGCTTTTGCATAGCCATATACTTCTGTAAGTATGTCACCAAATATATATGCAAGAGGAAATAAAATAGTACCTCCGTCGAAACTGAGCCAGCCAATAGAGGCTATTTTTGCACTTGTGATATTTGAGAGGATAAGAACTACTGCAAATGTTGCTGTGATAATGTCTAGATGTTTGTATGGTTTCATAATTATTTTATTATATAATTTCTCCAAATAGTATCAGTATATCTTATATTTTGCAAGAGTGTTTTTACTTAGATAAAAAATAATATCCACTAGGTCTATACGATAGTGGATATTATAAAGTGTGGTCTCAATTTAAGATTTTTTCTTAAAAATAAGTACTAAAAGTAATATGATAATAACTCCACCAAGCAATGCCAACGGAATCATACTATTTTGTAATAGATTTTTTGTTTTTGTCTCGCTGTTTGCGGTATTTGAAAGAAGAGATTCTTCTCGAAAGTCTTCTGATCGAATGCGATCTTCAGTAATAACTTCTTCTCCAGCACTAGCTTCATCTTCAATAATGATTTCTTCTCTTAGGTCTGTATCTTCAGGAGTTATTTCAGTTTCAGGAGATGGGATAGTAGGAGTATCGATGGGTATTTCTGGTTCTATAACGTCAATAAGAATAATTTCTGGTGTTGCGCCAAGTGGAACTCCTATGGCAGGAGGTATAACGACTAGTGGCTCGGGTTTAACATATACAAAAGACATTTTTGGTACTCCGTAGGGATTATCTTGAATATCTAGTGGTACTACTTTATCTATTCCTGCTTCAATATCATGCCCTTTAGCTGAACCTTCTTTGTACCTAATTGATATTATTCCTTCTTCTTTTGGGGTTATTATATAGGAAAAGACAGGAAGTTCTCTACCTAATGTAATATCAGAAGTTATGTCCATGTATTCTGTAATATTAATGTGTCGGTTTCCTGAACTATCTGTCCATTCAGTTTGTTCTTGTGGACGATTTCGCTCAGTTCTGTGAAAAGTAGTTTCAATAGATTCTATATTATCAGCTGGCCAAATATCTATTTCTACTTCAAAATCATAAATATAGTTTACTTCTGTATTGTGTAATTGAAATTGTACTTGAGCAGGTTCTCCTTCTAAATAAATGTCTTGTGTTGGTGGATCTGAAAAAAATTCAGATGCTAAAGAAATTTGTGGAGTAGCAATTATTCCAAAAGTAAGCAAGAGTAAAAATAATTTTTTCATATAGTATCTTAGATTATTTATCGCATTCAATTTTCCCTTTTATAATACCAGCACATCTCATATTTCGCAAGAGTAAGTCAAGATAAAATACAATAGTAACAATCATTACAAATAAAACAGTGTAATAGAATATTGGACTTGGCAGAAAGACACTATATACAAAACTACCAAGAACAGAGTAGGCAACAAATGGACAAATAAGACCCCATTGGCTTACAAAAAACTCTTTATTAAAATGATGTCTTTTGAAATAATCTTTTAGTAATGTTATCCCAAATAATAAATACCATGTTTCAAAGGCAAATGCACCAACAATAACAAAAAGGAAATATGAATCTAGATGAAAACCATGATGACGCTCTAGGTAATGTCCAATACGAAATGCACTAATAGCATATAGCGTTACATTTGGAATAACAATTAGGAAACTTGGGAGAAATTGTTTATCTCCAAGCCCTTCTGTATTAAAATGTTTTTTGAAAATTGAAATTGTTTTTACTACAAATAAAAACATTCCCATACTTCCAGATATGAAAGATAAAAATGCTGCAGTATGGGCTATAGAAGCAGATGTTGCCATAGCAGCAATTCCAGTGCCGGTTACTGTAAGCATGGCTAGAGCAAATGGATGTAAAAGCCATCCAAAAGAAATTTTATCTACATCAAATCCTTTTTCAAAAGAAATCTTTAGTAATTTTATTTCCATTCTGATATGTAATATAAAAAGGAATATCCAAAATATCAGTGCTGGGAGCATAAACGTTTGTAAATTTGCTGCTATTTCTGGAATAAAAAATCGAATAGGCCCAATCATAACATTCATCGTCATAACAATTGAAATAAACGGTGCCATGATTGCGGAATTTTTCAATGGATCATTAATAAAATTTTTATATTCTGTATTTTTTATAAAACCAATTAATTTTTTAAAGAAAATAACAGAAAGTACAATATGTAAAAGGGTGAAAAAGAGCATTACTCCTTCTAATGAATAGAAAAAAAGATTTTTTAATAGTGGAAGATTTGCATGTCCAATGTCAGCAATTTTTACCAGTCCTTTTCCATGAGGAAATGTGTATTGTAATAGTGCAAATGGAATAATGGTTATTCCTCCTGCGCCAAGTGAAGCAAGGAACATGAGTGGTGAGAATTTTTTGTCTTTCATATGATTATATTTATTTTTTAGAAATTAATTTTAAAATATTTTTTATATTTTTTGAATCTTTTTTTTGAATACATTTTTCTAGGTTTTTACTTAATGATTCAGAAAATGCACTTTCAAGTGCTGCTTTTGCTGCTTGAAATTGAACAATAATTTTTTCGCAATCTTGCTTTTCTTCAATCATTTTATTAATTCCAGAAATTTGACCAATAACTTTATTTAAGCGTTTTTGTATGTTTTTCATAATATAAAATAATATATATCTGCAAACACCATACCACTGGGGGGTATATATGTCAATGTGTGTATAAATAAAAAGAGACCCTCTGGATAAGTGTAAGAGTCTCTTTTAGATCATAATATAAAACTATCTCGCATTTATCCAAGTTCCCATAGGATTTATATCGCAAGTTGGTTTTGCTGCTTCGGCATCTTTTGCAGAAATTGGAGAAGCTCCATATGGATACATCCAAATAACCATTTCTGTCATGCTATTTTTTCCTATGTCACATCCCCCTATTTCTCCATGTTCACAAGGATCAAATGACAAGGTTCCTTCATAGCAATTATATCCCATTTGTTCTTCTGTCCAGAATTGTCCAACATATTCAAGACAAGTAGATGTTTTTGCTATAAGATTACAGCTTCCGCCTATATGTGGAGTTTCTTTTGGTTTCGTAGGAATGTTTTCTAAACTATTCCCAGGATTTTCATCTCCAGGGTTGGCTAAATCAAGTTCTGAGTTTGTAAGATCAGTATCAGGTAGAATGTCAACAGGAGTTTCAAGGTCAACTTCAATTTCAGGATCAGTAAGACTATCTCCAGGGTTTTCATCACCTGGGGGAGCTAAATCAAGTTCTGAATCTGTAAGATTAGTATCAGGGAGAATATCAACAGGAGTTTCAAGATCAACTTCGATTTCAGGATCAGTAAGACTATCCCCAGGATTTTCATCACCTGGGTCAGCCAATTCTAATTCAGAATCTTCGAGAGAATCAGTAGACAGTTGGTCTTCTGGTGGAGCAAGATCTAATTCTGGACCTATTATATTTGTTTGTTCATTTCCGCATCCTGTAAGAAATATAGTAATAATTGCGAGTGATAGGATTGTTTTTTTCATATGATTAGTAGAAGTGTTTAAATATTATGTAATAAATTTATTTAGCTTTCAAATCTTTTTTGGCTTTCTTTCGTATCTGTATAATTATCATTTGAAATTACTTTTTTATTAGATTGTTTTTCTATATCTTTTCTTGTTCTTCCTGCCACTTTTCCTCCATCAGAGGCATCTTTTTTTAAGTCCTTGAATTTTTTTGAATCACGATCTTTTGTGATTTTCGTGGTGGTAGCTTCTCCAAGCATGGTTAAAATTAATTCAAGATCAGTCATGTGATCTCTTAAATTTTCTCGTTTGAGACTTTTAAATTCTTTATATTCATCAACCTTCATTCCAAATGTACCCTTTATAATTTCATTTGTTAAAATAGCATAATCAAGTGATGTGGTTGCTCCACGCTCTTTCCATTCATCAGTTAAATCTTGACGAACAGCAATCCCACGCATTCTCTTATCGATCCAATTTTTTGAATATCCTTTTTTTTCATAAATTGTTTGCATTCGTTGCATGGCTATCTCAGGATTTTCAATCTCTTGTATTCTTTCATATCCAATTTTAGCCAGCCATCGTTTGAGGGGCTCTGCTTTTTTGCTAGGTATTGATTGGATAATACGGAGCATTGTTTCTGTATTGGTACAATCAGTGGCATATTTTTTGCCGTCTGTGGATATTAATTTCAGTTGTCCGATTTTTTCGGACAACTGGATATACCCTTCATCATGAAGTTTACTTTTTAAATCATTCCAATATTTTCTAGGGCGATTTGAATCTGTAAGAACTTCTATAATATCAATAATAGAAAACCACCATTCATCATTATGAAGTGTTTTTCTAATTTGTTTTCCTTTGAATAGCGCTATTTTTGTTGTATTCATATTTTTTTATTCCAAAGTCTTATACTGTTCAACATACCAATTTGGAGCAGTAGTCAAACAAACTTCAAGGTTATTCGCTTCGATCCAATACCAAGTATTTTTATCAAAAAAATATGAATCACCTTTTTCTACTTTAAAACTGTCTTTTTCTGTATGAATAGTCCCTGTTCCACTTGTAATGTGGTAAATCATGTCACAAATAGTATTCATAGCTTTTCCAGTTTCTGGGTATCTTCCGTGCATATTAACGAGAGCTACTCCAAGATCTTTTGATGAAAATTGATATTCAGAAACGGTACATGTTGGCATTTTTTTTTCTTCTGCTTGTGATTTTTTTATGAGCATGTTTTTAGATTCATAATTTAATAAATATTTAAATTTGGATATTTTGTTTTGATTTCTTCTTTTTCAGCACTACTAAGACCACGTAAAAAAAGACTACCATTAATAGTATCAGGAAGTTCTAATCCTTCAGCACTACTAAGACCACTTAAATCAAGACTTCCATCAATAGTTTCGGGAAGGTTCAATCCTTCTGCGCTCCTAAGATTCTTTAAAAAAAGACCTCCAAGAGTACTAGGAAGGTTTAATCCTTCTGCACTACTAAGACTATTTAAATCAAGATTCCCATTAATAGTCTTAGGAAGGTTCAATCCTTTTGCGCTGCTAAGA
>JABIGQ010000056.1 GCA_018650085.1 Candidatus Magasanikiibacteriota bacterium
TATGTTTATTATTTCTTCTGCTTGTGCATGTATGGTTTGCGCAAGTGTACGTATAGTTCCATGAGTAATTTCTGCTATGGGTTCCTCTTCTTCTGTAATTTCAAATTCTTCTGGTTCTACTGGGGCGTTTTCTCTTAGTGGCCCATCATATACAGAAGATTGATTATCCCATCCAAATACAAATCCTCCAAAAAAGAAGTCATGAAGTTCTTGCCAGAAGGATTGGGATTGGGGTGGTTGTTGAGGAATCTCTGTATTAGATAATATTAATGTCTTTTTGTTTCTCAAAGACCACGCTTTTAAAAATTGTTCTATCGTATATTTTTTATCTTTTCCATACGTTTTACCAGGATCATTTACATACACAAATTCATCATCTATACCTGTTAATACCATATAATGCACCACATCTGCACTACCAAATTTTCTCATATTTGTATAAACCTCTACTACCATTATATTATTATCTTCTAAATTATTCTTCAAATCATTTAATTCTAGATTATTTTCACTTACTACCACCCTATCTTCCGTAAAATGAAAATGCTGAATAACGATTTTTTTCAGCATAGATAAATCTGTAGGACTTCCATTATATTTACGTTGATCTATTTTCAAATTTTTTTCTATCCAGTCATCTACAGCCTTAATATCCTCTTGTCCAATTACACGTGGATTAAAAAATGTAGTGGCCATCAATATTGAAGTTTGACCACAATTTGCATTACCTGCCCAAACTCCTGGAGGAACCTGAGATAAAAAAGGCACATCCAACATACGTGCCCATGTAATCTGCGGTATCATTAAACAAACAAAAACTATTACCCCTAAATATATATTCCTCCTTAAAAACATATTATTTCAATAAAGCAAAATTATTTAAAATATCTTTACCTAACGTATTTTCATTACACTTCGCATAAATAGTTACAATATTTTTATCTAATTCTAATTTATACTGAGGAATCCCAGAACCAAGATATTCTCCTAAAAAAACAATTTTCTTCCATGAATTACTATTATAATCTAAATTTGTTATTTGATAATCTGTACAGCCTTCTGTCAAATCACAAATCTTTTTACTTTCTATTTCTATATTATCTAAAGTGCCTTCTTGTCTATCTATTTCTACTTGGCATCCAGGTACTAAACCTTTAAATTCTTTTGGTTCAATAACTAAGGCATTTTCAATTTCAACTAATTCAATTTCCTCCCCAACAACAACCTCATATCCATCCCTAACATGTTTCACTAACTTATCCCCACTATCCAATTCTTCTACAACAATATATGAGGGAAGAGTTTCATCTGTGACTTCTTGCGTATCCACAGATACATCTGCGCTGAAAGGCTCTTCTACTTGCTTATTATATACAATATACCCCACCATGAGTAATATAAGAAGCCCAAAGATAAGGGCTTTTTTTGATCCTGTTTTTGTGTCCTCCATATGATAATTAATTAAGCTAAATAATTATTTGATAGTATATCATAAAATAAAAAATAATGTTTTTTCAAACATTATTTTTTTTGTATAAGCCCAATACCTCCCCATCCCTGATCAGCACGTTCAATAAATTCCCAATGTGTATAATCTTTTTTTACTTCATTCCAGAAATCATCTACATGACAGTCTCTTTCTGGGGTATGCTTCGCTACATCATGAAATCCAATATATCCACCAGATTTTACCATATCTTGGTAAAGCTCAAAGTCTTGCTTTACACCTTCATACGAATGATCTCCATCAATAAACAATACATCTATTTCTTTTCCTTTTAATTTATTTTTCAATCGTTGTTTTGTTTTTTCTTCATGCGAGTTTGCACGAATCAAATGAATAGATTGTTTATTCTTTGCAAATTTCTTATATAATCTTTTTCTCCACATGTGATACCCGCCACCAAATGCTCCACCAGGTAAATCCACACTATATATATGAGCCTGAGAGTGTGCGACACGGGTAAGCAGAAATAGTGTACCACCATTTGCTGTACCAATTTCTACAATTGTCTTTGGTTTATCTTTCCCTATACGTAATAAAAATTTACGGATTTCACTTTTTACTTGCATTGGAGCTAAAAAACCATCTGTGACAGAAAATACAAAATCAAATGATTTCCAAAGACTCTTTTTCTTTTTATTCCATTTCTTTACTAATTTACATGTTTTTCTCGTATCTCGTAATTGTCTATATACATAACATACTGTTTTTTTTATGACATGTACA
>JABIGQ010000057.1 GCA_018650085.1 Candidatus Magasanikiibacteriota bacterium
AATACAAAAATATCTGCCAACTGTGCCAGTTCTTTTGCTAAATCTCCTGTATTATTTTTTTCTTGTTTATCAAAACGTATATTTTCTAGCAACATCACTCCGCTCTCTTCCAATTCCTGTACAGCACGGTTTGCCATTTTTCCTTTCCATACATTTAGCTTATATACACGTTGCCCCAGAAGTTCTTCTAATCTTTTTCCTATTACATCTACTTTTAATGCTGAATTCTTTTTTCCGCCCGGTCTTCCAAAATGTGTTACTAATACGATTTTTGCTCGTTTTTTTATTAAAAATTGTATTGTTGGGAGAGAAGCAAGAAGTTTCGTATCATCTAATATTTTTTTTCTTTTTACAGGGACATTAAAATCCACACGAACTAACACTCGTTTTCCTTTTAATGTTTTTAATTGTTTTAATAAAGGAATTGACATATACATTAGTACATTACCTAAATTATGTAGTCACTGTTTTCCCTACAATTTCTGCCATTTCTACAAGACGATTTGCATAGCCCCATTCATTGTCATACCATGCAATAATTTTTACTAAATTTCCTCCGACTACTTTTGTAAAACTCATGTCTACTATAGAAGAATGCGCATTCCCTATAAAATCACTAGAAACAAGTGGCTCATCTGTCACTGCAAGTATTCCTTTTAAGTACGTATCAGCAGCTTCTGTAAATGCACTGTTTAATTCTTCTACAGTCACATCTTTTTTTAATACCACACTCATATCACTCATGGAAACTGTAATGGTAGGAACACGTACTGCCATACCATCAAATTTTCCTGCAATAGAAGGAATAACTTTTGTAGTAGCTACTGCAGCTCCGGTAGATGTAGGAACCATATTTTGTGCAGCCGCACGAGCACGACGTAAGTCTCTATGTGGTCCATCTTGTAAATTTTGGTCAGCAGTATATGAATGAATAGTTGTGAGTAATGCTTTTTCTACACCAAATCTTTTTTCTAAAACATCCATAACAGGAGCTGTACAATTTGTCGTACAAGAAGCATTATCTATGACATTATCCCCGTTGTATGACTCACAATTTATTCCACGGACATATGTTCCTACGTCATCACCTTTTGCGGGAGCTGATATAATTACTTTTTTTGCTCCCGCAGTTATATGCATAGAAGCTTTTTCTTTTGTGCGAAAAACTCCAGTACATTCTAGTACTACATCTACGCCCAAATCTCCCCATGGTAATTGGGTAGGATCTTTTTCTGACAATGTCACTATTTCTTTTCCATTTACAACAAGAGAATTTTCTGTATGAGTTACAGTAAGTCCTGTATCTGCATATGCAGTATCATGTGTGAGCAAGTGAGCAAGTGTATGATTATCTGTAAGGTCATTTATTCCTACAATTTCTAAATCTTCTCGTGCAAATATAACCTTGAATGCATGTCGTCCTATACGACCAAATCCATTAATAGCGATCTTTGTCTTTCTCATAATTCCAAACATTAAAAAAATAGAGTATTATTTACTCTATTATAGCATGAGAAGACGCAGATGAAAAGGGATGTGCCTTGGGCGCAGAAAACAGCAATGTGTTTCGCGCCACAAGGACTTTTTATACTCCTAAAATAACATACCCATAATACAAATGCATGGCAAGCCCAGAAAAGACAGGAATTGATAAATTATCAACTTTTCCTGAATAAATTTCTGAAAGCATACCTACTGTATCACCAACAACCAACATAACAAGCAATTGACTAAGAGCTATATCTGTTGGATATAAGGAAAACCACCCATTAAGTATTACCGTTATTAAAACGGCAAAACCTCCTGAAATAAAAAAACCAAATGCCCCCTCGATTGTTTTATTCATAAGCCATTTGCGTTTTTTTCCTTTCAAGCCAATGCCAAATGCACGAGCCATGGGGTCCCCAATAGCTAAATATAGTAAAGCCGGGACAGCAATCCAAACAGGAAAAAGAAAATATGTAATATATATTCCAAAAACATACCACAAACTAGACGATATAGTACTAATTTCAGTATCTCGAAGAATTTTCTTTTTCAAAGAAAAATTAAGACATTTATGATGAAGATAACACCACAAATGTAATGGATGATTACAATCATTTTTATTTTTCCAATAATGCTGCCCTATCAATCGAAGAATCTCAATAATGGATATATAAATGACGACGATGACGTGCAGTAGTAGTTCTATCCATTTTTGTGGAATAGCCAAAATTTGGACAAGTAATACTGCGATAAAACCAAACGGCATATGAAAAGACATACGGCCATAGGCGATGTCGTCTTTTTTATTTTCACTCATGAAAAGCTCCTGTTGTTGTTTGAGTTGTCTGCTCTTGTTGTACACTAATTTAGGAAAAAAAACAAGAGGAGTTAATCCTCTTGTCTTCTATCTTATGATAATATATTTACTCACCAAGTTGTTCTGCAACTTCTTGAGCAAGGTTACATGCTTTTTTCTCAATACCTTCGCCCACTTCATATTTTACAAACTGAACAATTTCTGCAGTACCACCGTGTTTTTCTGCTTCTTTTTTAATAGCATCTGCTACAGATAAACTATCATCTATAACATACATTTGATCTAGAAGAGCTTCTTCTGCATCTAGAGAAGTGTTATCACTCATAAAGCGCACAAGTTTACCTGGAATAATATTATCCCAAATCTTTTCTGGCTTTCCTTCTGCTTTTAATTCTTCTTTTATCTGTTCTGTTTCTTTTGCAATAACATCATCTGTGATTTGAAGACGACTAATATATTTAGGAATATTTTTCAATGGTTTCCCCAAACGTACCAATTCTTCATTTTCTTTTTTTGTTGCTTCTATTCGTCCTATAGTTTCTGCTTCTACAAATGCAGGATCAAAATCTGTATAACTAAGAACAGATGGTTTCATTGCTGAGATATGCATAGAAACATTTCGAAGCATTGGTGCCATAAGCTCTGCAGTTTTTACACTATCACACTTTAGGGCAACGAGCGCTCCAACTTTCCCATTTGAATGAATGTATCCATTTACTGCTCCGTTTTCTCCTGCATGAAGAGTGAGGAAACGTCTTATAACAATTTTTTCTCCAATTTTTGCAGTTTCTTCTGTAAAATATTCAGAAAAAGAACCACTTTCATATGAAGTTTCTTGTAGTGCTTCTACTGTTTCAACTTCATTTGAAAATATTTGTTCTGTTGTTTTTTCTACTAAAGAGATGAAATTATCATTTTTTGCAACAAAGTCTGTTTCTGAATTGATCTCAACAATAGCAGCTGACGCATGTGTATCTGCTACTTTTATACCCAGCAATCCTTCTGCTGCAATTCTACTTGATTTTTTTGAAGCTTTTGCAATTCCACGTTCTTTCAAATATGTAAGTGCTTTATCCATATCACCCGCTGCTTCATCTAACGCTTTTTTACAATCAAGCATTCCAGCACCTGTTTTTGCACGAAGTGCTGCAATGTCACTAGCATTAATACCCATATTATATAATATTAAAAATAAATCCAAACTTACGCCTCTCTTTTAAATTTACCTACAGGGTTCACACTCTTTACTTCTGTTTTTACATCTTTCACTTCTTTTTTATCTAGAGTCTTTTTATTTTCCCATTCTTTTTTCCCTTCAATAATTGCATCACGTACAGTATTTACCATTAATTCAATAGCACGGACAGCATCATCATTTGCAGGAATTACATGATTCACACGTGTTTGATTTGCATTTGTATCACAAATACCCACTACAGTAACACCTGTTCTTCCTGCTTCTACTACAGCAGTTTTTTCACGCTGTACTGCTGGAACAAAGATTGCCTCTGGAATTTTTGTTACATTACAAATACCTGCAAGATATGTATCCATTTTTTCAATATCTTTTCCAATAGTGACACGCTCTTTTTTTGTATATTTTTCTAATTCACCATTTGCTTGTTGTTCTTTTAGTGAATTATATTTTTTAATCAATTTTTTAATTTCAGGAAAATTTGTTAACATTCCACCAAGCCAACGATCTGTTAGATATGGCATGCCACATTCTTGTGCTGCTTTTTTTACAACTTCTCGTGCTTGTGGTTTTGTACTCACAAATAAAATTTGTTTTCCGTCTGCTGCCATTTGTTTTACCTCAGGTAGCACTTTTTCTAACTGTACTTGCGTTTTTTGCAAGTCAATAATGTGAACACCGTGACGTTCTGTAAAGATGTACTCTGCCATCTTTGGATGCCAACGAAACTTTTGATGCCCAAAATGAACACCAGCTTGAAGCATCTCGATAATTGAAGGAGTCTTCATAAGTTATTCCTTTTAACCTTCTTTTGCGATTCCCAGCTGAGTGGTCAGTGAGAGGAATAAATACGTGCAAAAGTGAGGGATAAATATATGGCAAAATTATACTATATAAAGCGAAATATGTCAATAGAACTCAAAACACGATGCATGTGGCAGATAGCACTACACATGATTTAACGCTGGCTCCATAAAAGCCCAATACAAAAAGACTCCACAGGACTATAACCACTATGGAGCCAAAATAAACTATTTTTTTATATGTATCTTTTAGGCAAACAATTTATATCCCTAACTTTTATTCTTTTTTATTCTTTTTTCCAAAGAGGGACGATCTTCCCATTTTTCCCCTGGATTGGCATTTTGCCAACCTGCTTTTCCTCTCTTTCGTTTTTTTGCCCTCCCTTTCTCCTCAGAGATTATTCCAGTTTTGGTATATTCACTATTAAAATAACGTTTCATTGGCTCTTGTTTCAGCAAATGTTCAAAAGAATCCCCTCCCTCTACCTCCGTTTCTCCTTCAACAACTTTAGCAAACACATCACCAGCCTCCGTGACTCCCTGCATAACCATCTCTGGTTTGGTTCGTCCTGCATCTATTATATCAATAAGTTCATCTTCAGTAGGAACACCTGAATCAGCAATACCCTCAGATGGAACATATCCTTTTTCTGGATTAGTGTTTATTTCTTTATTCCCTTTTACTCCAAAATGTCTTTGAGTTACCTCAGTATAGGCATCTCTCCCATGGCCTGGCTGGAATTTTTTTGGCTGTTCAGTCATATATACATATTAAAAATAAATCTATATTTAGTATATCAATATAAGAAAAAAAAACAATACTCTATCTAACTAACACCTCATCTCACAAACACCTGTTGACATAACTGAAATTATGCTATACTATGGGTAATCAAATGACTACTATGGAGAAAAATACATATACACAATCCCACATATCAATAAAACGTATTTTTCGTATTGGATTTATAAGTCTGGTTATAGGGGCTTTTCTTTTATTTATAGGGCTATTTGGGTATTATTTATGGATTGAATTATTGGGAGATAACTCCCAAAAAGAAACCATTGCTACTCAATTTTCAGCTGATTTTAGAAAAAAACCAAATATACACTATAGTGATGAAACCATTATTACTCCTACAGATGTAGAAAATATCATTCGATCAAATACTCCTGTACTTGGCTCTCCAGATGCCCCAGTGACGATTGTCATGTTTATTGATTTTCATTGCCCATTTTGTAAACAGGCCTATCCAACAATACAGGCTCTCCAAGAACAGTATGGCCCTATATTGCGCATAGTATTTAAACACTTCCCAGTAAATGCATTGCATCCAGAAGCCACTAATACTTCTATGGCAGCACAATGTACACAATCTTTTGGAAAATTTTGGCAATATCATGACATATTATTTGAATCTGAGGATAAAAGTGAAGGGACACTCTCTCATTATGCAAAAACAGTAGGG
>JABIGQ010000058.1 GCA_018650085.1 Candidatus Magasanikiibacteriota bacterium
GTAGAGTCAGTCAATAAGACTCCATCTGTAAATGTAATATATATATCATCATCGTCAGCACTATCTCCATTTGTTGTGCTATTAAATGTTGGCATAGTAGTACCAGCAATAGCAAAATGTATAGAATTTACAGAGTCGTCACCAATATTTTCAGAAAAAGTAATGTGCACAGCATCTATATATCCATCTCCATCTAAATCTGCTGTTTCTCTTGTCAAAATAGTAGGGGCTGTTGTATCCACTGCAAATGCCGATGATGTCACCGTACTTCCATTTGCAGTTCCATCATTTGGAATAATACGCATGTACACAGTAGAATCATTTATACCAGAGACATCCCATGTAAATGTCAAAGCAATTGATCCATCATTATCTGTATCAATATCTGCGATATTTCCAGTAGAAGTTACTGTTCCATCTCCTTCTCCATTTTCTGTTGCAGTAAATAATGTAGAAGAAACCCAAGTAGAATTATCCAAAGAATGTTCTACAATCAAACTTGTTACATTACTATCTGTATCTGCTATAGTCGTTGCTACAGTGACTGTTGTAGCATCTGTTTGACTTGGAGTAATTGCTGTAGCGGTAGGAATAGAATTATATCCAACTTCATAACAAATATAATTATTTGTCACAACTGCACTAAATAAAGCGCTGTCATATTCAATCTCTCCATCAGATGCAGTATTATTGTCTGTAGGACAACTTGCACAATGAAACTTTTCTGGAGAACCTCCATTTGTAGTAGCACTGCCATCTACAGCAGCAGGTATATTTAAAATCCCATAATTTGAAACAGTCACAGAACTAAAAGCATATCCACTATCTGATAATTGATCACTTGTTGGTATAGTAGTAAGCAAGCTTGTTGTATAATAAGCCTCTAAATTCCCATTATTATTAATATATAAATCACCATATGAATCATCAGAATCATATTTATACACAGTTCCGGCCGCACCTTCATTTTCATCATATGCTCCTGTTGAATTTCCACCATAAGCAGATACTGTCCCAGAATGACTACTACTTCCGTAAGTCAAAGCAACACGTCCACCACCACCAGCATAACAATCTCCTGATCCACCATCACTAGAAATAGCACCACTTCCAGATAATGCTCCTGATACTGTTAAATTTACAGAACCACCGGCAGAACATCCTGACCAAGACGATATTAATCCTCCATCTGCTGAAATATCTCCATTTATAACTGCAGAAGCAGCAGTTATAATTACAACTCCACCACCATCTCCTCCTGTTCCACCACCACCACCACTACCTGGTAAAATTGGATTTACAATTGAATCATATGCTTCAGCTACATCATAAGAAATATATCTTCCTCCACGTCCTCCATGAGAACCACCAGAATTTCTATAACTTCCGCCTGTCTGAGTATTTCCAACTGTACGTCCATAATCAAATCCATTTGCTCCACGTGCAGCACCTAAATATCCTTTTCCATCTATATTAATAGAACTTCCTGAGTTAATAGTAAGCGCACCAGTAATTACTAAATCAATTTCATTATGATGATCTGCTGTAACACCTGCTACTGCATGGGTCAAAGTAGTACTTTCATTAAGAGTTAAAGAATTCAAAGCAATTTGTGCATTTGCTTGCCCAACCCTTTCATCTTGATCAATAGTTAATGTACATGTTCCTCCACCTCTCAAAATTAAATCATCTCCGGTATTAAAATCAGTACTTAAAACAATCGTAGGATTTGAAGAACAATCAATACCTGGGACTACTGCTTCCACACAAGTATAATCATTTGCAACACCTTCGTCTGTTCTGGTATCATCATACACAATTTCACCATCAGAGGCAGTATCATTGTCAGCAGTACAAGAAGCTGAATAAAACAAAAATGGATTATCATCATCAGTATCATGTACTGTTGCCGGTACATTTAATATACCGTAGCTTGAAACAGTTACAGAATCAAAAGCATATCCTGAATTTGCTAATTGATCAGTTGATGTTACAGGAGAGACTAAAGTTGTATTATAATATGCTTTATCATTAGCATAATTATTTATATATAAGTCACCATAAGTATTGCTTGATATTTTTTTATAAAAAGTACCAGCAGAACCACCCAATGTTACACCTGTTCCATATACATTACTAGACGCATTAACACTTCCAGAAAAAGTATTACTATTACTAACAATAGCTATACGTCCACCACCACCACCAGCTAAACCAGAATAAGAATTAACATACCCACCAATTGCTGTAATATCCCCAGCACCAGAAATAGCAGAACTCGCCGTTAAGTTAATAGATCCTCCAGCACCAGCACCACCATAAAATTCACCAGAACCATTTATAAGGTTTTCCCCATCTGCCAAGATACTTCCTGCAACAATAATATTTGCTGCTGAAATAATAACAACACCACCACCATCACCACCAATATAATTACCTGTATGATAATATGTTCCTCCACCACCACCAGGGTATATGGGACTCACAATAGAATCATATGCAAATGCAGAAGTATATGCCCCCGGAGCTCCTCGCCCACCATGAGAACCACCAGCTTTCCCAGTACTACCATCAGTAATAGCATCAACACCATCATCAGGTTCTAAATTCCCATAAGTACGCGCTTGTTGATAATCAATATTTGCACCACTTCTTCCACCAAGGTATCCTTTTTCAGCAACATTAATTTCACCACCACTATTTACTGTAACATCCCCTGTAATATTAATATTTACCTTTGGTTCAAAAGCTGCTTCTATCGTATATACTGAATGTGTAATTTCACCACCACTGTTTACTGTAATATCTGTCGCACCATTTAATTCATTTCCACTACCAAAACTTAAAACACCTGTCACAGAGGTTGCTCCAGCTACTGTCAGATCTACATCATCTGCAAACTGAAGTGTAACCCCAGAATTAATCGTCAGACTTGCAAGAGTGGCTGTTTCAGTCAAAGTACAAGTACCATTTGTCAATACAATAGATTGGCTATTCTGAGAACTTGTAATATTTGGACTTACAGCACAGTCAATACTTGTCTCTGCCGCAAAACTAAACAAAGGACGTACCCAAAAATGGACATACCCTAATCCAACACCTCCAAAAAATAATAATAACAAACTATATAGAGCCCAACGTTTTAAAAACATATGGATAATTTTCTTTAACATAAAAATCATAAATAAAAGCCTCCAATGTATATTATAAAAAATACATGACACTAGTATACCATAAAAAAAGAATTTCGGCTAAACCGAAATTCTTTTTTATTTGTCAGATTTTTTGTAGAATATTATTTTTTTCCTTCTACTAATTCTTTTTCAATATTTTTTGGGACTTCTGCATAATGGTCAAATTCCATAGCATAGCTTGCTCGACCCTGTGTCATAGAACGAAGCTGTGTTGCATAACCAAACATGCTTGCAAGTGGGATCATAGCGTTTACCACTTTTGCTTGTGCACGATCAGTCATTTCTTGAACTTGTCCACGTTTAGAACTAATGTCTCCAATGACATCTCCCATGTTTGCTTCTGGAGTAACAACTTCTACTTTCATGATAGGTTCCAATATAATTGCTTGTGCTTTTTTTGCAGCAGCCTTGAACGCCATGCTTCCTGCCATCTTAAACGCAATTTCTGAAGAATCTACATCATGGTAGCTTCCATCATATACAGTCACTTTTACGTCCACCATAGGATATCCTGCAACAACACCTTTATCTAGTGTTTCTTTTACACCTTTTCCTACAGCTGGAACATATTCTCGTGGAATAACACCACCTTTTATCTCATCGATAAATTCATATCCGCCGCCTTCTTCCATAGCTTCTATACGTAACCAACAATGTCCGTATTGTCCACGTCCACCAGATTGTTTTACATATTTTCCTTCTGCTTCTGCTTTTCCTTTTATTGTTTCACGATACGCTACTTGTGGTGCACCTACATTTGCGCCCACTTTAAACTCACGTCTCATACGATCAATAATGATATCCAAATGAAGCTCTCCCATTCCAGCAATAATTGTTTGAAGAGTGTCTTCATCTGTATATACACGGAATGTAGGGTCTTCTTCTGCAAGCTTTTGAAGAGCAAGACCCATTTTTTCTGAATCTTGTTTTGTATTTGGTTCAATTGCTACAGAAATAACAGGTTCTGGAAATGTAATATTTTCCAATTTTACCTGACGATTTTCTGCACAAAGTGTATCACCAGTAATCGTATCTTTCAAACCAATAGCAGCTGCAATTTCTCCTGCAAATACTTCTGAAACTTCTTCACGACTATTTGCATGAAGTCGGACAATACGTCCAATACGTTCTTTTTTTCCTGTACGACTATTAATGATATAACTTCCTGATGAAACTTTTCCAGAATACACACGGAAGAAAATTAATTTCCCTACAAATGGATCTGTAGCCAACTTAAATGCAAGCGCTACAAATGCTTCATCATCAGATGCTTTTACTGTTACTTTTTTTTCTTCATCATCTACATCAATTGCTTCTATATCTGCAAGATCTAATGGAGATGGAAGAAAATCAATCACAGCATCTAGTACGAGCTGTACTCCTACATTTGCTAATGCTGATCCACACATCACTGGATATATTTCATTTGATAAAACCATTGAACGAAGTGCTTTTTTAATTTCCTCTACACTTAATTCTTCTCCAGCAAGATATTTTTCCATAACTGCATCATCTGCTTCTGCTACTTTTTCGAGTAACTCTCCACGATATGATTCTACTTTTTCAGTAAGATCTGCAGGAATATCAATTTCTTTCATGTCTTGACCATATTCTCCTTCAAAAAGATATGCTTTCTTTTCAATAAGATCTACGACACCTTTGAATTCAGATTCTGCCCCAATTGGTAATTGAATTGGTACTGCTTTATCTGATAAACGTGAGTGAATAGACTCTACAGTCATATAAAAATCTGCACCTGTTTTATCCATCTTATTTGCAAAACAAATTCTAGGTACTTCATATTTATCTGCTTGTCTCCACACAGTTTCTGATTGAGGTTCTACTCCTTGTGAACCATCAAATACTGCGACAGAACCATCCAATACACGCAGTGAACGCTCTACTTCTACAGTAAAGTCCACATGTCCTGGAGTATCAATAATATTGATACGATGATCAGCCCAAAAACAAGTAGTGGCAGCTGATGTGATGGTAATTCCACGTTCTTGTTCTTGTTCCATCCAATCCATGTCTGCTCCACCATCATGTGTTTCACCAATTTTATGTTTTTTTCCTGTGTAAAAAAGAACACGCTCGGTAAATGTTGTTTTACCTGCATCGATATGCGCCATGATACCGATATTACGTGTTTTATCTAAGAGATAATCTCGAGGCATATGTTAAATGTTTATAATATAAGTTATCTTCGACGACGTGCGAAATGAGCAAATGCTTTATTTGCCTCTGCCATACGATGAACATCATCACGTTTTTTCATGGCTCCGCCAATTCCTTCCATTATATCTAACATTTCTATAGCTAACTTTTCTTTCATTCCCTTTCCTTTTCTTGAACGAGCTGCTGCGATTATCCAACGAAATGCAAGAGTCCACGCACGGTTCCCAACAACTGGCATTGGGACCTGATAGTTTGCTCCACCCACACGACGTGAACGAACCTCTACTTGTGGTTTTACTGTTTCGATTACTTTTTCAAATGCTTTTAATTGATCTTCTTTTGTTTTTTCATTTACAATATCCAATGCACCATACACAATATCTTGCGCGATAGTTTTCTTACCATCGAGCATAAGATAATTTATGAATTTAGCAAGTGAAATACTGTGATATTTTGGATCTGCTAAGATCTCTCTTTTTGGGGCTTGTTTTCCTCTAGACATATAATAACCTTAAAATACTATTTTTAGCTTTTTGGTCTCTTTGTTCCATAAATAGAACGGCTGCGTTTTCGACCTTCTACACCTTGTGTGTCATAGACACCACGAACAATATGATAACGGACACCTGGCAAATCTTTTACACGACCACCACGGATAAGAACAATTGAATGTTCTTGTAAATTATGTCCTTCACCTGGAATATAAGCAATAACTTCTACTCCATTTGATAAACGAATTTTAGCAACTTTACGAAGCGCCGAATTCGGTTTCTTTGGGGTCATGGTATATACTTTTGTACATACTCCACGTTTAAATGGAGCTCCACGACGCAACTCTGTGCGTTTTCGATGCAGACTATCGTACGTGAACTGCATCGCTGGAGAAGACGATTTGGTCTTCTTTGGCTTTCTTCCTTTTCGAAGAATTTGGTTCATTGTTGGCATAACAATATATGAATAAATAAAAAACGGCCAAAAGGCCGTCTGGAATATCTGATATAAGTATCAATCATCCACTCGGCTCATCACTCTTGTGACGATTTTCACCTGATCTATATCAGATTACTCCGCTTTGGTATGGGGATATAGTAGCAAAGGTTCACAAAATTGTCAATACTTACTACCTACAACATCCCATGTCCCCATGTGAATAAACTAAATAATGTAAACATTATAGGCATAATGAGCTTAAATCCAAAGAAAATAAATACAAAAAAGATCACCATACTGTATTTTTCTAGCATAACTCGTATATGCGCCCACGTTGGTGGCATGACAGCAAATAAAACCTTTGATCCATCTAATGGTGGGATAGGCACAAGATTAAATACTCCTAGCAATACATTTGCGTATACTATAATAGAGAAAAACACCCCCATATTTCCTGCTGGGAGAAACTGAATCATCACCCCAAATACTGCTGCAAGGAAAAAATTGGATAGTGGCCCTGCAATAGCAACCCAAACTGGTCCCCACCTAGCATCTTTTAAATTATATGGGTTATATGGGACTGGTTTTGCATAGGCAAAGAAAAATCTTCCCCCAGTCATAAGCATAAGAAATAATGGCATGAGGATAGTTCCTACAGGATCTATATGTGCCAGTGGGTTCAAGGTTAGCCTGCCTGCATAACGTGCAGTAGGATCTCCTAGATAATCTGCCACCCATCCATGCATATACTCATGAACAATTGCAGAAGGTATTAATACCAGAAAAAAGAAAAATGAAATAATAAACTCCATAGAAAATGATGTTATAATAAATTAGCCTCCAATGCTAAGTAATTTTTTTAATAGATTCGCACAGTATATATATACAGTACTCTCATTAATAATTTGAGATATAGATAAATAATTATCTACTCCCCTCTTGACAGATTTAGAGAACTCCCGTATACTCTCCACATTGTGCTACATAGCGCATTATAACGTAATATAGTCATTTTGACTAGTATATACGTAAAAACAATCAATTATATTTGACATTATATCTATGTCTAGAAGATGTGAGATGTGTGGTAAAGGGCCAAAAAAGGCAGTAATTAGAAGCCATGCAAATAATAAAACAAACAGACGACAATTGCCAAATTTGCAAAAACTTGGAGATCTAAAAGTTTGCACACGTTGCAGACGGACAGTACTCAAGTATGCGTTAAAAGGTAATGCCTAAAAAAACTCCACTTACGGAGTTTTTTTATCTATAATAGGCTTGCTACATAATAAGTCTATTGACGTATATGTATAAATCGAGATATACTATATATGATCTATAAAAAATAGTTGTATCATATCCGACATGAATGTACCAAGGAACACCAATTATTATCTACGCTCGTGGGTGTAGATTGCGGTAATCCACCTATTTTATAGGGGTATAGATACACTATTTTCAGATCACCAATAGGCAATCTCACGAGGTTGTCTTTTGTTATAAATATCAATATAACACATATACTCTATGAATATTCCATTTACAGGATTATATCAACGAATCCCAAAGCAACTCATGCGTAGTTGTGGGTATGCAGAAATCTATGATCAAAAAACAAGAAAAACAAGTTATGTAAAAACATTTGGTGCTGGATTTTATCCACGTTTTCATGTGTATCTAGATATGAAGGATAATGGCTTTATGGTCAATCTTCATCTGGATCAAAAAAAACCAAGCTATGGAAGTAATCATGCACATAATGCAGAATACGATGGAACACGAGTAGAACAAGAAGGTGAACGGATAAAAAGAACAATAGAGCAATATAAACAAAACACCCAGATATAATCTGGATGTTTTGTTTTACATCTATATTCTATTAAATAAAATACACATGTCTGTGGAGCGTTATCGAAATAACGCCCGGTTTTTGGTTTCTCCTTACTTTCATTTACAATGAGAATTTGAGGTGATCTCAGCAAGAAATGCCAAGAAGTCAAACCCAATTTCCTCTGCGATCTCCATCCCTCTACGAAATGCATCGATGCACTCCGAGGGTGGAAGCTCTTTTACTCCCTTAACACAAGCCACAAACTCATCAAAAAGTGCGAAACTTGCAGGATGCCTAAACATGATATTTCCTTTTCAACATGTCCTACAAACACTCTATCACCAGATAAAATATTTACAGGACATGCCGATTAAGTACATTAGACTTGTTGCATAATATAAAGAACACTCCCCCAAAAAAAAACCACCCTATATTACTAGGGTGGTTTTACA
>JABIGQ010000059.1 GCA_018650085.1 Candidatus Magasanikiibacteriota bacterium
ATATGGAAGAAAAACTTCAGGTGGGCGTGCATATGTACTTGCTATTTTAGCAATTGCAGCGTGGGTATTTCCTATGATTCTTTATAGAGCACATCTATTTGGGTATGTAGTAGAGTGGGCTAGATTATTGTATATTACAGCAACGTTTACTGCTGTAACATTTTTTTATTTTACTTTAGTATTCCCAGATAATAAAAAGATAAAGTGGTGGGTACGAGTTTTGTTATTTGCGGAAAACATGATTATTGCGTCACTGGTATTACACCCTACTCTGGTTATTGGTGGAGTAACGGTTATGCCAAATGCAGAAGATATTATACATTGGGGACCATTATATTTTGTATATTCTTCACATATTAGTTTGTTTTTTCTTGCGGGATTCATTGTCCTTATAAAAAAGATGCGAAAAGCAAAAGGAGTCTTACGTAAGCAGATAAAGAATATTTTTTTAGGATATTTTATAGGATCTAATTTAGCCATGTCTACGAATCTTGTTATGCCATGGTTTGGATATTTTGAACTTAATTGGATTGGACAGTTATTTTCAACAATTATAGCTGCATTTACAACATATGCTATCTTACGTAATAAACTTCTTAATATAAAAGTTATAGCAACAGAAACTTTTATAATTCTTTTAAATTTAGTGTTCATTATACAACTTTTTAACACAAATACATTAAAACAATTTTTATTTTTTGGTGGTATATTTTTATTGGTATTGTTTGTGTCTTACTTGCTTATTAAGTCCGTAAAAGAAGAAGTCGCCCAAAAAGAACAAGTAACTCGACTAGCCAACTCCCTAAAAAAAGCAAACGTCCGTCTCCAAGAACTTGATCGTCAAAAAACAGAATTTCTTTCTATTGCCTCTCATCAGTTGCGCACACCATTATCTGTTATAAAAGGGTACGTGGAATTAATAGGAGACGGAGCATTTGGGAAAGTAACAAAAAAGACAAAAGAAATTTTAAATGATATAGATGTAAATAATGAACGATTAGTAGGGTTAGTAGATGAGTTTTTAGATATAACTAGAATTGAACAAGGAAGAGTTCAATATCATTTTGATTTATCAAATGTAGGAGAATTAGTAGAAGAAATTGTACAAAATTTAGAAGAAAAAGCACATCTAAAAGGGTTGGGTATTGTATACAAAAAACCAAAACTTGCTAAAAATATCTGTATGGATGCAGATAAAATGAGAGAAGTGATTGGGAATTTCATAGATAATGCTATTAAATATAGTTTTAAAGGGAAAGTTTACGTAGATATTAAAGCGGATAAAGGAGGAGTTTCTGTAAATGTGAAAGACAGTGGTATGGGATTTGACCCAGTAGATCAACCTAATTTTTTTCAGAAATTTTATCGTGGGCATAACGTAGAGGGGACAAATGTAAATGGGACAGGATTGGGTATTTATGTGTGTAGAAAATTTGTAGAAGCTCATGACGGAAGAGTATGGGCAAAAAGTGCTGGATTGGGGAAAGGAAGTGAGTTTGGATTCTGGATACCAAACCATATAGATAAAAAAGAATGTAATAAAAAAACAAAAAAACCAGAAAAACAACAACTTGTTACTCAATATGGAAATAAGAAATTGAATAAATAATTGTATTTTATTTGTTATTTTTGTTATACTAGTAATTACATAATTAAATTTTAATATTTTTGTCTATGTTTCAAAAACAAGATATGGATTCTTATGAAGAGACACCACGTAATAATAGTCATGCAGATGAAGTAGAGACTGTTGTAGGACCTTCTGTAAATGTAGAAGGAGATTTTGCTTCTGAGGGGAATATTATTGTAAAAGGAACAGTATCTGGAAGCGTTACGACCAGTCGACAGCTTATAGTAGAAGAAGGAGCAAAGATTTTAGCAAATATAAAGGCAGGGCATGCTATTATTTCTGGTCATGTAAAAGGAAATTTAAAAGTAGATGATCAATTGGAATTGACAGAAACGGCACAAATTTTAGGTGATATTGCTTGTCGTATTCTCGTGGTTGCACCAGGGGCTCTTATTCATGGAAAAGTTTCTATGAAGGGGATTGAAATTGAGGGAGGAAAGCCAGCTCGTCGTAGAGTGAGTCGTGGTAGAAAAACAGCAGTTGAACCAGTAGAAGATGCTCCTACAGAAGAAGAATCAGATGAATTTGATGTATAGAGTAGGAGTAAGTAGGAGAAGTTATTATTTTATCTTCTAGTTATGTACATCTATTTATACGATGATTTTCTTCGTCAAAAAAAATATGATTCAGTAATAAAATCAATCGAAACACGATTGACAGATTTTGGTATTGCTGGTAAAATAATTCGGCTACAACAATTTACCAATGCTGGTGCTGTTATTGAAGATGAAATTAGAAAAGGCGCTGTAACGGTGGTTATTGTAGGGAATGATGGAACATTTGGTCGTGTGCTATCTCATGCCGCAAAGAGTGAAGTTCTATTTGGATTTCTCCCTATTGGTGGAAATAACACTATTGCTCCCGTACTAGGTATTCCTGTAGGAGTTGAAGCATGTGATGTTTTATCTCGTAGGAGAAAAATTGGTTTAGATGTAGGGTGGGTAAATAATAGATATTTTATTTCTCAATTACATATTCCACCACACCCTATAGAAGTAGAATACGATGAAAAGTTTTTAGTATCATCTAAAAATAATAAGATGGAGCTGGTGGTATGTAATCTGCAACCATTTGTGTGGAATGATCATGGAAAGAAAGAATATATTATCCATCCACAAGATGGAAAATTAGAAGCATTTTTACGCCCAATGCACAAGAAAGGATTGTTTCGAGATATATATGAAGATCCAAGTGTTTTTCCATTTGAAGAAATGGTAGTGTCAAGTAAGAAACCATTTGTTGTTGAAGCAGATGGACGGGTAACAAAAGAAACAAAAATTACTATTCGTCTTGCAAAGAATCGTATTGCAATGATTGTAGGGAAAAAAAGAAAATTTTAATCCTGACTTAGTTGGGAGATAAGCGCGAGTGCTGGAACTGGTAGACAGGCATGGTTGAGGGCCATGTGTGAGCAATCACGTGGAGGTTCAATTCCTCTTTCGCGCACTTGTATTTGATTATGCCTTGTTAAGGAGAATGTTAGAAATAAAAAACAGTATCTAGATAGATACTGTTTTTTTATTGTTATATGATATGTGGGACATCATTTGGGCAGCGTAAAATCTCTCCAGTTTCAATGAGTCGAATGTGCTTATGTTTGTTTAGTGTTTTTAGACCATTTCCGCAAATAATATCATCCTCTTTATCACATCTACCTACCACAACCCATCTAATTTGCGGGATGTCATTTATTAATTGTGAGCATGATGTATAACCATTTCCGTTTCTGTAAGTACATGGTTCTAGTGTTGTATAAAGAGTGAAATTTCTTTTTTCCCAATCAGGACAATTATGTTTCATCATCGTGATGGCATCATGTTCTGCATGAATATTTCCTCTTCTGTATCCATGGGCTACAATCTCAAAGGTATCTGCAGCTACAATGAGTGCACCAACTTGATATCCATTTTTAGAAAAATTAGAAAGTTGTGCAGAATTTTTTGCAAGCTCAAAAAATTTCTTATCAATATGTTCCCAAAATATTCGTGTTATATCTTTTGTGATGGTTGCTTCTACTTTATCTTCTTTATTTATCCATGTGTTAAAAACATAGTTATATGCGTGGCCCTCAAATGTATCTTTTTGTTCACCGTAATTTGTTTTATTATTAATACAATATACTCCAGCAATAGATGTATCTGAAATAGATTTTATTGCTTCTAGCATGGCACGAATAGTGCCACCTGTGGATATCATGCAGTCTACTACTGCCACTTGTTTACCTTTTATCGCTTTTGGTAAATACATGGTTCTTTCATGGTAACCTGCTTTTTGTATAAATGGAGTACAATCTTCTCCGTAATGATATGTTTTACAAATAACAACTGGAAGACCTAATTTTGCTCCAATGAAAGAAGCTACTCCAATTCCATCTGATTCTATAGATACTATAACCTCTGTATCTTTTGGTATCAAATCTGCTAAATAATGACTTATTTTTTCATATATTGCATGGTTTACCAAAGTTGTGCCTTTAAATGGGTATAGAAAATATTTATAGACATCAATGCTTCCTTGATCTCTTTCTATGGTACTTACAGGTGAATTTATAAATAATGCAAGTGCATCATCTAGATGTTTTTTATCATCTAATATTTCTTTTGAAAGAGACTCTATTCTTTCGTGTAGTGCTGTGGCTATATTTGACATACAGGCTATATGTAAAAATAAAAAACTCGTATATATGAATACGAGTTTGTTTAGGTATTTTTGTTATGTTTGTGGCGAAAAAATATTTGCATATATATTGTTTATTGACCTTTTATATTATAGATTGTTTTTGTATATTTGGCAAGTATGAAATATAACCGTAGCCTAGAAGGGGAGTGGCACGGCTTGTTAGAATCTTAGATGTCTCTCTTATAGAGAGTATCGACTACAAGTTGGTACACAGTTGCATCAAGTCCTTCAAAATGTCCTGCAATTTGTTCTATTATTAATTGTGCAACGTGAGCTTGGGCTCGTCCTGTTGCTTCTATAGTTTCTTGATCCTCCATGTTTTCTAGTTCTAGAGTGTCAATTTCTCCTTGTTTCTCCTGGATTTGATCTTGAAGTTCTAGTATATCTGTTTCGAGTCCTTTTTGTCTAATCCCCCTTTGTTCTATGGTTTCTTGTAGATCTTCTAGTTTTTTTGCGAGTTGTCTAGATTGTTCTTGAGGGGTTTTTGGAATTTCAGCTCCCTCTGCTATTTGTTTCATTGTCTGGAATATCTCATCAGGATCTTTCTCAAAGTGTTGAGTAAGTGTTTCTCCTATAATGAGACTATAGTTTCTCGCTTCAGTATTTTCTCCTTTAGGTAGAAAAAACATGGTGAGAATGTTTTTATCTCTCAGTCCTTTTACTTGTATCCCAGCTAATGCACGGTGTGATGTTCCATGTACTGCAGCTAACATTTTTAGAGTGTAGTTTCCATCTGGAAAACTGCATTTATGAAAAAAAGTTTCAAATGCATGCTTTGCTTCTTTTGGAATAGGGTGGCTATGCCCACTTTTGTTAATGTTGACGTGGATACCCATGATGTTCTCCTTGTGTATGTTGGGTATGAGTTTGCCTTCCTTCTAGGCTGATACAGCATAGTATATTTTATAGATATTTGTCAAATAAAAAAACACCTCAGTATGAGATGTTTTTTTATCTAATATCTATGGCGATAAGCCGAATTTTGTCGTGGATGATCATTTATCTGGGTGTATTGTTGCCAATACACTCTTACGAGCGAACTTTTCCAGGCTCCACTGCGTTGCGCCTGATAAACTGTTATTCTATATATAAATAGAATATAGCTTGCCCGGCGCAGCGCAGCGAAGACGAGGCTGCTCTTTCTCCAAATAGGGTTTACCACCCCGATTGCTCGGGAAGTATCGTAGCTCTTATCTCGAGAACAAGAACATCGATACACTTTTCACCTTTTATCTTGCTATGCAAGATTAGTATAGTCTCTGCGGCACTGGCCCGTACATAGCGTCACCACTATGCAGATGGGTATTACCCACTATCATGACCCCGATTAGATCGGGGGGAGCTCGGACTTTCCTCACCGTGTCAAAAGATACGGAGCGATCATCTACCATACATATTAGATTTACATATCATAGCATATTTTCGGGGAAAAGTCAATATTGACGTATGAAGAAAATTGACCTATAATAAGGGAAATAATCATGTATATATATGAAACGTTTTGAATTGTTTTTTATGGTACTGCAGGTACCAATTGATGCGGCTATGCTACTTGTGGCAATGCTTGTAGCATATGGGTTGCGTTTTACAGATTTTATAAGCGCTGCACGACCTGTATTATTTCAATTTTCTCTCTCACAATTTTTACAGTATGGACTCTGGGCAATAGCTGCGTGGATTCTTGTATTTGCTTTTGCAGGATTATATACACCTAGTTCAGGCCGTAGGTTTGCAAAAGATATGGTTCGTATTGCTATTGGATCATTAGCAGCACTATCGGTAATGTCTATGTATTTGGTGTTTACCCAACAAATTTTTGATTCTCGTTTTTTGCTTATATTTGGATGGATATTTGGAATTATATTTGTAGGGACAGGACGATTATTTGTTCGTGCAATAAAAGGGATTAGTTATCGTTTGGGATATGGTCAAAAACATGTGGTTATTATTGGATCAAATGATATAGCAGATACATTGAAAAAAACATTTAAACGACGAAAAGAATTGGGATATAAGGTAGTAAGTGTATTTCCACATTTTACAAAAGAAATTCAGAAAAAAATTGAAAAGAAATATGTGGAACAAATTATTTTAACACAACCGCATGCACGAGAAAAAGAAGCCCTTGCATTGCTCCGGTTTTCAAACCAGCATCATATTCGATTTACCTATTCAGCAGATGTGTTTGCTACACTTTCTTCTAATATGAGTATTCATCCTGTAGCAGGTGTTCCAATGGTTGAGCTAAAACCAACACGTTTAGATGGGTGGGGAAGAGTAGTAAAACGAATATTTGATGTGGTGGTAAGTATTGCTGTGTTTATATTGGTGAGTCCATTGTTGTTATGTACTGCAATTATTATTTTAATTGAAACCGGGTGGCCAGTTATTTATAAGAACGAACGAGTAGGCTATAAAGGAAAAACTTTTTCTACGTATAAATTTCGTTCTATGCATCAAAATGATTGTACAGGGAAACAATTTGGTGAATTAGGAGAGGAAGCAGAAAAAAAAGAAAAAGAACTCATAAAAAAACAAAGTATAAAAAAAGGACCAATTTATAAAATCTCACATGATCCTCGTGTGACACGATTTGGTAAATATATTCGCAGATGGAGTATAGATGAGTTGCCACAATTTATAAATGTGTTAAAAGGAAATATGAGTGTGGTAGGTCCACGCCCACATCAGCCAAGAGAAGTTGATTTGTATAAAAAAGATCATCCAACTGTGTTTAGTATTCGACCAGGAATTACAGGACTCGCGCAAATTTCTGGAAGAAGTGATTTGTCTTTTGAAGAAGAAATGCAATTGGATCTGCTTTATATTGAAAGATGGAGTGTGTGGTTAGACATTATTATTTTTATAAAAACACCGTTTATTTTATTCAAAAAAAGAGATGTAGAATAATATGCTATTTAAATAAAACAGTATATGAAGATAGCATTAGTACATGATTATCTGGCACAAGATGGGGGAGCCGAGCGGGTGTTGAAAGCATTTCATGAAATATGGCCAGATGCTCCTATTTTTGTATTATTCCATAAAAAAGGGAGTGTGGCTGGTTTAGATCATGCAGAAGTTCGCCAATCATTTATGGCACGTGTCCCTGGTGTAAAAAGATATTTTCGTTGGTTACTTCCACTTATGCCTACTGCGACAGAGCGTCAGAATTTAGATGAATTTGATGTGGTTCTTTCTTCTACCAGTGCATTTGCAAAAGGGGTGTTAACTCGTCCAGATGCTGTACACATATCATATTGTCATACACCTACAAGATATTTATGGTCAGATACGCATAAGTATATTTCTTCAAATACCCATAATTTTTTTGTGCGTGCAGTATTGCGAAGGATCATTCACAAGATGCGTTTGTGGGACAAGATGAGTGTAGATCGTGTGGATTATTTTATTGCCAATTCAAATACAGTAAGGCAACGGATAGAAAAATATTACCGCAGGGATAGTGATGTGCTTTATCCACCCGCAGATGTGCATTTGGGAACTGTATCAAAAGATGTAGGTGATTATTTTATTAGTGGTGGAAGATTAGTGGCATATAAAAGATTTGATTTACTTATTTCTGTATTCAATCGTCTGGGGTGGCCATTGTATATCTTTGGAAATGGTCCTGAAAAAGAAAATTTACAGCGCATGGCAAAATCTAATATTCATTTTTTAGGGCGTGTATCTGACGAAGAAAAAGCTTCATTATTATCAAAGGCACGTGGATTTCTTCACCCGCAGTTGGAAGATTCTGGTATTACTCCTGTGGAAGCTATGGCAAGTGGTTGTCCTGTGATAGCATATGGATTTGGTGGAGTTACAGAGACTGTTATCTCAGGAGAAACAGGACTGTTTTTTTATGAACAAACATGGGAGGCATTGCTTGATACATTGCTTACTTTTGATGCCTGTACTTGGGATAGAGATGCTATTTGTGCTCATGCCCAGAAGTTTGGGGTAGATGTGTTTAAGCAGAAAATAAAAAAATATGTGGGTGATAGATATGATGAGTTTCAAAGAGGATTGAAACAGTGTCGGTTAGATATTAGGTAATAATAGCGTTGTTTCATATTTTATGCATATTGCTATAGATCTGCGCCCGTGGTGTGGAAGGTATAAAACTGGGGTGGGGGAATATGCGCGTGGATTACTCACTGCGCTTTTTGATCTTGATGATAAAAATCAATATACACTTTTTGTGAGTGGAAGAAATATTGATGTAGATTCAATTCCTTGGCAGGATTTTCCACATGTACGTGTAGTGCATATGCCTGTTCCAAATAAATTATTGCATGTGGCTCTTGTTATTGTAGGCCATCCACACTTGGACACATATATTACTCATAAAACTGGAGAGAAAGTAGATGTGTGGTTTTCGCCAAATATTGGTTTTATTTCTTTATCAAAAAAAGTAAAACATATCACGACATTGCATGATTTGTCATTTTTATTATATCCTGAATTTTTTACAAAAAAACAACAACTTTGGCACAAGATTATTCGTCCTAAAAACCAATTAACACGTGCCAATCATATTATTGTTCCTTCTAAGAATACGAAACGAGATATCATAGAGCAGTATCATATCAATGAAAAAAAAATTACAGTGATCTATCCTGGAGTTTCTCCCATTGATTCTATTGCCAAGATAAAGGATCTTTCAGCGCAGTATGTATTATTTATAGGGACAAAAGAACCAAGGAAAAATATTGCAGGGCTTATAGAAGCGTATAAAAAAAGTAATGCATATGATATGGGATACTCTCTGGTCATTGCAGGGGCTCCTGGGTGGAAGTGCCGTTTGGTCCGAAATATGATACAATGTACAAAAGGAGTTGTGTCATATGACTATATTTCTGAGGAAGAAAAATGGGGAATGTATGAAAAAGCAAGCCTTTTTATTTTCCCAAGTTTTTATGAAGGGTTTGGATTTCCTCCATTGGAAGCTGCGGTGTATGGATGTCCTGTTATAGTAAGTAATCGTTCATCATTGCCAGAAATTATGGGTGATGCTGCGTATTATGTGGATCCATATAATATTACAGATATGGCAACGGGAATTTCTCGTATGCTTACCAATGCATCTTTACGGAT
>JABIGQ010000060.1 GCA_018650085.1 Candidatus Magasanikiibacteriota bacterium
TGAAAATCATTTTCAAATGCGGTCTGACAAACAGCCTTTGAAATGAGCTGGATTCCCTGCCCACCGTCTCCACTAAGTAAAATCTTTTTATGCATATAATTATTATAATAAATATCTAAGAATTTCATCAAATGATCCACATTGCGCTATATACTGTTCTGCCTCTCCAAATCCATATGAAACATGGATAAAATCCATATTTGCTTTTTTTGCAGAAGATTCATCTCCTTTCGTATCCCCTATATATACGGGATGCTCCATAGCATATTTTTCTTTCATGCGCATAAGCATTTGATCCTTTGGAAGCCCAGATAAACCATTACAATCCATCCCTGTAATAAATTGCGCTATATCACAATGTTCTAAAAATGAATGTAGATACCAATCCTGACAATTACTTACTAAATAAATTGCATAGTGTTTTGCAAGTGTTTCAATACCTTCTCTTACACCTCTATAACAATCTCCTCCTTCTTTTTTTATAACATCTGACTCATACTTACTTAACATTTCTATTAATGCGGGATGTTTTTTTTGTAATCCTGGATATGTATATTCTACACAAATATCAAATGGTGCTCCTGCAACCTTTTGTATATCTTTTTCTGTTATTTTTTTATCTATGTCTAAAGACTTGGTCGCATTATTCCACCCACGAGCACTTGCATTTGTGGCATCCCAGAGTGTCCCGTCAATATCAAAAATTATTGCATCAAATTTCATATTCTTAATGTTTATTTTTTAAATATATACTTATCAAATCCTGATTTTAAAAGTATATTATACGCTTCTTCAACTTTTTTTGGTATTTTTTGTGATATTTGAAAACCTAAATTTGGGTACCTTTTTATCCTTTCAAAATCATTCATAATAGAATGCATCATTTTTTCAAAAGGAACTTCTTTATTTGGATAATTTTCAAAAGAAATATTTGGAGAAGTTACAACAATTTCTTCATCAGGAAAATGTTTTTTAAAAGTTGCAAAAATCCTTCTTTCCATGTATGGTTTTGACAATAAAATAAAACTCTTACAATTCAAACCTTTTTCTTTTATTAATTTATGAACAAACAAAACATTTTCACCAGTATTTGTAGCATTATTTTCTATAAAAATTGATTCTTCTCTAACACCTCTTTTTCTTGCAATATCTGCAAAAATTTCTGCTTCAGACTTATCCCACATTCCCATACTTCCTCTTCCCGAAGCTCCTGTAAAAATTAAAACAGGCGCCCATCCTTCTAAATATAAATCAACAGCTCTATCTGCCACACGAGTATCATAACTTCCAAATACCAAAATAGCATCCATTTTTTTTAAAGAATGATTTAATTTATGATAGTCCCATAAAATTTTTACTAAATTTTTTATTTTTAAATCATCCATATAAAAACAAATTATCTAAAAAGTCCCTAGAGGAAATGTTTCCTGCATACGCTCCACATATGCGCGAAGCTCTGCTCCCATAACTTTCCAATTCGTTGGGCAAAAACTCAATACTTCTACCAATGAAAAATGTCCCTGTGCTTGTGCTTCAAATGCTTTTTCTAAGTGTCCCTTCAACTCTTTCATATCTGTCATTGTCGTCCGTGCAATATATGCATCTTTATTTAGATTACGTATTAATTCAGGCCCATTTACTGGCATTTGATCTGATCCTGCAGGAGATGTACTTGTTTTCTGTCCTATCATAGTCGTTGGTGCCGTCTGCCCACCAGTCATGGCGTACACTGCATTATTGTTTACAATAACGGTGACCGGTTCATCACGAATTGCCGCCCAGAGTAAACTCTGAAACCCTATGGCGTATGCTCCACCATCTCCCGCGTATGCAATGCTTACAGAATCGGGCTTTGCCTTTTTATATCCCACCATAGTGGCCACCACACGTCCGTGGTGCGTTTGAAATGTGTTAATGGGGAGATAGTCCCATGCCAGAAGCGAACAGCCAATATCCAATCCTAATACGGCTTTTTCTTCTACTTTTTTTTCTTTTAAAATCCCATGCATGACCCGTAAAATTGCGGGTTGCCCACACCCAGGACAGAATGTTGATATAGCAGTCATAAAATATTATTTAGATATTAGATTTATTTTCTCTACAATTTCTTCTACAGAAATTCCTACAGCAGGTTTATATAATCCATCTATTTTAATTGCAATGGATGTGTCTAATTCTTGTTTTACGAGATCACGAAGTTGCCCCATGCTTGATTCTATAATGACAAACTTTTTTACACGACCAGCCAATGTATTTAATGCATCTGTAGGAAATGGGCTTAATGTTATGGGTCTAAATAATCCCACAGAAATCCCGCTTTCTCGTAAAATATCTATGGCTGCTTTTGCTGCTGCCCCTACTATCCCATGTGAGATAATGACTATGTCTGCATCTTCTATTTTATATTCTTCACTTTCTGTAATCTCTAAAGCCATCTTGTCAAAATCTTTTTTCTGTCTTTGTAATTCTTCATACAATTCTTCTTCTACTGTATAAATATTTCGAATATGCTGTTTTTTATTCTGCTCAAAAATAGTTATATCCCCTTTTTCATTTTTTGTATCAAAAGATAATTCTACGTCTTGTGTTGTTTTTAATAAAAATCCATCTGTCAACAATACTGAAGGAAAACGATACTTCCATGCAGCATTAAACACTTTTCTTGTATGTGTGTATAATTCTTCTACTGTTGATGGAGAATATACTATACGCATTCCTTCCCCATTTCCTCCATGAATTGCTAGGTTTACTTCTTGTTGAGAATAAATCACTGTTCCAGAACTTGGGCCCCCGCGCTGTGCGATAATGACAACGACAGGAAGACGCATGCCATCTGCCATACTCATAGCGTCTTGCATAAGTACTGTTCCCGGCCCTGCTGTAGCGGTAAATGCTTTATTTCCTGCCATAACCGCCCCACAGACAGCGAACCCTGCTGCTATCTCATCTTCTGTTTGTAATTGTGTTAACTCAGGATTTGTCTGCGCTGCGTCTATCCAATTAGTGAGAATCTCTGTACCTGGAGTAATAGGATACCCAAACATATGTTTTGCCCCAGCATCAATACATGCTTGAGTTACTATTTGGTGTCCTGTTAAAAATTGTTTTTTCATAAAATATTTATTTTAAAATTCAGCAACCCTTTCTTTTTTTTGCTTCTTCAAATTGTTCTTTTGTATTTATTCCTAAAAATTCGTTTCCATCTTCAAGCGGATACACTCCATAAGCTTTTTTATCTGCTCGAACCATAGCAAGAGAAGTTGGTAAACCATATTCTCCAAGCTTACGAAGTTCTGGCATATTTGGAAACATTTCTTCAAACCACTTTCGATAAAAAATAAATGTTCCTGTACTAATTTCTTTAACTTGCTTTTGATCATCTGTTGTATATTCTTTTTCAATCACTTCAACATCTCCATTTTCATGACGTATAACACGTCCTAAATTTGCAGGATCTTCTAATACGGCACTTAATAATGATAGTGTATTTCCACTTTCCTCATGCTTTTTTAACAAATTATCTAGTGCTTCCACAGAATAAAAAGCACTGTCATCTCCTTGGATGACCAATACTGTATCAATGTGCTCTGGTAATGTTACCATCCCTGTATACGCAGCATGAGCAGTTCCTAGCAATTCTTTTTGTTCTGCATATATTACAGATTCCCCAAAATACTCTTTTACTTTTTCTTGTTTATATCCTACTACTAAACAAATTTGCTCTTTTAAAAATCCTATCTTTTTTACTGTTTCTACTATATATGACACCACAGGCTTTCCACAAAGATCTAACATAACCTTTGGGATATCCACACACCCTAGTCGTGTTCCCTTTCCTGCTGCTAAAATAACTACCCCTATATTTTTATTTATCATATGATAAAAATTCTTTTAGTGTCTGAACATATGGCAGTCCAGATATTTTATATAATTCAATTGGATAACTTTTTGAAACTTTTAATACAACTTGTAACTGCGGAAACTGAGAAACAATATCTTGTGTTTCTTCTATCTTGTCATTTATAAACCACACTGGTTCCTGTTTCTTATGAGAGTCAAGTAATTCTTTTATTACATTCTCTTTTGATCTTTTTACCATAAATACTCTGTCAAAGTAATCATGAATTCCAGATCCTTTTACTTTTACTTCCTGATAATCTGGATCTCCTAAACTCAAAAGTATCATTGGCTTTCCTAATTTTTTTACCTGACCCAATACATCTATAGCATCTTCAAATAAAAAATCTTTTACTCTTTTTGTGACACTGTGCAATGCCTCATATGCTTTCTCTTCATCAATCCCATGTAGGGCACACATTTGTGCATGTCTTTTATCTGAATAGACAAAGTCCCCGTCAGCATCATTACGAGCTTTCACATATGTTTCTTTATATAACTCTTCTGACACGCCTATTTTTTTTAATACTTGAAGTCGAGCATGTTTAAATGCTTGCGTATTAAATAATGTGTCATCGAAATCGAAAATATACATACTATTCTTCTTTTTTTTCTACAAAATTCTCCCCTCCATTTTCTTCACTATCATCTCGCCTATATGTTTCTGCACGCTTTTCTTCAAGATAAACCCATGGATCCCGTCTTGATCCGGCAGGTCGTTCTTGTTTATTGTCTTCTGGAGAATAAGGAACTTCCAAGAATCTTTTTAATCTTCTTAAAGGGTTTTCCATAGAGTTTCAAACAACACTTTTTGTGTCTGGTATACACCATCATTTTCTACTACAACCCCCACAGGTTCCCCTTTTGCGTCTAGAGAAATATATGCTGTTTTCCCAGGATAAATAATAATATATGTTGGTGGATTTATATGATGATCTAACCATTTCCTTTCATCTAGTCCACGAAGTTGTCCTCCCTCACCCAGAGCAATCACTTTTACGCCAATCCCCTTTGCAATGCGTACATCTGAAAACGTAGGGAAACTTTCGTATAAATATTCACGCAATCCTGCTGCAGAATAAATCCTACATTCTTTCTCTTCATCTGCTTCACATATTTCCAATACATCTTCTAAAATCAAGTGCAAATCTTTTCTCTCATAGTATCTTGCTATAGGTCGTTCTCCTCCCTTATGATATAGCGCTTGCAATTCTGAAACATGTTTCCCCAGCTTTTTATCTACACGCTGGAGTTCTTCTTGTTTTTCTCTCACTAAATCATGCAATTTTTCTGGATCTTTTGCTACGAAATGCTGTTTGGAATCTTTTTTATAAAAATCAACAAGCCCCTTTTCCTGGAGCCATTTTAATGCATCGTATGTGGTACCACGATTGATATCACACTCTTCTGCCAGTCGTCTTACAGAACTAGGCCCAAATGACAACAACGCCAAGTATGCCTTTGCGTGTTTATCTGAGAACCCTAGATTTTTGAGAATTTGAATATCCATGTATTTATCATAGCAAGAAGGTTACATACTGTCAATTTTTATTCGACAACATGTTGTGGATAAAAAAATAAACCGCTTGGTTTAGCGGTTTATTTAGTGATCTTCTGTCATTGTTATGAAACATGTATTACAATGGTAATTAATCTATTCTATACCAAGCAATATATTTTTGATATATCCTACTTATCTTCAAAAATCTTCAAATATGCTTTATGGGCATATAGTGAAGGACGAATTCCTTCACTTTTTCTATGTAATACAAGAATGCCCGCTTCAACTAATTTATCTATAAATTTAAATGTGCCTGGCTTTGTTTGCCCAACCCATTCTTGTATAGTTGTAGAAGAAACAATAGGATTTTTATATAATTTTTGCACCACCACAACTGCTATATCTGACGTTTTTTTGCTAAATCTTGAAATAGCAGCCAAATCATTATCTCTAAGTTTAGTTACTTGTTTAGAAATTTCGATTGCTTCCTGTGCAGTATCAACAACTGCATCTACAAAAAAATCAATCCATGGAATAATATCACCTGCATGATATTCATTTAGTCTTTGATAATAAACTTTTTGATGTCTTTTAAAATATGAAGAAAGAAATAATGCAGGAAGTTCTAAGTATTTGTAATGAATAAAATAAAATGTAATAAGAAGACGACCTGTACGACCATTACCGTCCAAAAAAGGATGAATTGTCTCAAACTGCGCATGAAGAAGCCCCGCATCGATGATTGGATGAATATATGGAGTATGAATAAATTTTTCTAAATCTCGTAACGGAATATGCAAGTCTTCTGGTGCAGGAGGAACAAAACTTGCATCTTCTGGCCCCTTTCCGCCAATCCAATTTTGTGTATTACGAAATTCACCCGGATCAGCGAAGTGTGTAGAACGAGCACCATGCATTAATTCTTTGTGTAATTCTCTGATAAAACGAAGAGAAAAAGGAAAATCATCTTCTTTTAATCTACCAAGTCCATATTTAAGTGCAGATACGTAATGCGAAATATCATCAGCATCAGTATTTTCTTTATTTTTAGGATCTGCTACATATTCAAATGCATCAATCATTGTCGCTTTAGTTCCCTCTATCTGAGAAGAAGAGGTTGCATCTTTCATCACATATGAACTAATAAAATAATCAACATCTGGAAGTAAAACAGTTATACCAGAAAGCTTCCCCAATAAAAATTGTGCATAATTTGATTTTTGGATTAATACATTTGGAATCACTTCTTTTATTTCATTTGATGGAAACGGAAATATTGAAAGGTACTCATATCCTTTTACGTGTGTTTTGTTTTTGCCAATAATATTTTTCATAAATTTTTAGTTTAAACTAGTGACCTAGTATAAACTATTATACACTTTTTGTTTAAACTAGTCAAATAGTATAAACTTTTATTTAAAACCGCTCAACTTAGCGGTTTATTTGTGGGTTTTTGTCATTTGGTGTGTTTTTTACCTTCATTAAGTCTTTGCAGACTTTCTTATGCTTCCATTTTCAACTGTCCGATTTTTTCGGACACTTCCATATAACCTTCTTCTGTTAGTTTTTTCTTAAGGTCACTCCAATATTTTCTAGGGCGATCCGAGTCTGCTAAAATGGCAATAATATCAATCACAGAAAACCACCACTCATTGTTGTAAATTATTTTTTAATAGTGTAGGTTAAGGGATTGTTAAAAGAAAATTTACTCCCTGATATCTGCACCTTACCATTTCTCATAGCCTGTTTAATTTCTCTATTTGTTTTTGATTTCCCTACGATTTGGATAAAAAAGACTAAAAAGAGGAGTCCAACCATGAGTGCCTCCATACCCTGGGTAAAAGGGATGGAAATAAAAAA
>JABIGQ010000061.1 GCA_018650085.1 Candidatus Magasanikiibacteriota bacterium
TATACATGAAAATCTCCACTAGTTAATTGTGATTTGGCAGTAGATTCTCCTGCAGTACACCAACCAGTTCCTTTTCCTTGAAGAGAGTTCACCAGTGGCATATGATCACTTCCTTGTTTATAGGTAATCCATTCACCTTTTGTATTTAAAAGCTCTCCTTCTTCTGCAGGGGTTACTTTTTCTATTGCATAAGCATATAGTTTCCCAAAATTAGATCCTTGGAGAAGCTTTTTAAATTCTTCTGTATTTATATCTTCAGAGATCTCTTCTTTATTTACTTTTTTTATAATAGAATCTACTACTAGAGCAAGTGCTTCTCTATTTAAATCTATAAAGGGACTTGTTGTAGATTTTGTTCTTTTTTCAAAACTCTCTTTTTCTTTATTATACTTCCCAAGTTTAAGCATTCCCTTATATGCCCAATATTTCGCCCACATTGGGAAACTGCTTGAATCTTCTGAAAGAAAATATTCAGTCCACATATCTAGACTTGCTTTTTGGTCTGTTTGAATATTTTCTATCATTTCTGTTCTTTGTCTTTCTCCTATCTCTATATCTCCATGCCCTTCTTCTCTTGCTATTTGTTTTTGTAAATCAAAATATCTTTCTGGTACCTCATCTGTAGATATTACATGTTCTTTTTTATAATAATCTTTAAGTCTTTTTATTACTTTCGGATTATCTGTATGACCTAGATGGGTTCTTTCAAGTACATCAAACCAATCGGATAGTTTATCTGCTGGTTTTTGGGTAGCTGTTTCATCTGGATGTCTTTTTTTCCTTGTTTGTTCCAGTTCTACTGGATGAGTTGTATGAAGTCTAGGTTCTCGTTGATGGATAAATCGTTCTCCTTTATGTTTCATATGCTAATGTTAAGAATATGTTTTAAGTATAATTATTGTCTCGTGTTACTTCATCCACTCACCCTTAAACTCCATAAACCTATCTTCGCGAATTGCTTCACGCATTTGCTCCATTAAAAAAAGTAAGAAATGAATATTGTAAAGTGTGGCTATGCGGAGTCCTAGAATTTCATCCGCTTTAAAAAGATGATGAAGGTACGCACGAGTATACTGTTTCATTTCAGGGAGCGTGGTGAAACGTGGATCAATGGGGGAGTGATCATTTTTATATCTAGCATTTTTTATATCAATCCAGAGTTTGCGAGGATTTTTTTCATTTCCACTTTTTAATTCTTGAAAAGTTGCTGGCATGACATAAATAGCTCCATTTCTCGCCATGCGAGTAGGGGCTACACAATCAAACATATCTACTCCACGCTCCACCACATCAAATAAATCATATGGAGAAAATCCTACACCCATAGTATAATGTGGTTTGTCTTTTGGTAAAATTGGGTTGATCCAATCAAGAATATTTTTTGTCGCTTCCATATTATACCCAATAGATTCACCACCAATAGCAATCCCATCAAAATCCATAGCACAAATTGCCTCAGCAGATTGTTTTCTCAGTTTTTCATGATTTCCACCTTGAATAATCCCAAATAATTGTTGCTTGTATCCGTGGTAGTTTGTATTTTTTTTGTGTTCATCTATACAACGTTTTGCCCATCTGTGGGTTCGCTCCATTGCTTCAATTGCATATTTTTCTTCTGCATCGTCTGGTGTGCATTCATCAAACGCCATGATAATATCTGCACCAATTTTGTGTTGAATATTAATCGCTTCTTCTGGAGTAAACCTGTGTTTGCTTCCATCTATATGACTACGGAATGTTACTCCTTTTTCATCGATTTTAGATAATTTTTCTCCAGTCTTTTTTTGTGCTCCTAGGCTAAATACTTGAAATCCGCCACTGTCTGTGAGCATAGGTTTATCCCAATCCATAAATTTATGGAGTCCACCAAATTCTGCAATGATGTCTTCTGTGGGTTGGAGGTGAAGGTGATAGGTATTACTTAAAATAATTTGTGCACCAGCACTTTTTACTTCTTTATTTGTGAGTGTTTTTACTGTCGCTTTTGTTCCTACAGGCATAAAAATAGGAGTTTCTATATCTCCGTGTTCTGTATGAAGAATGCCAGTTCTCGCTAGGCATTGGGTTGATTGTGAAGTTATTTTAAACATAGTATATAAATAATAGCATATTTTAGCAATAAATCAAGGGAAACAATAAATTGTTAAAACAATCTGTTTAGACTTGTAATAAAAAGTTTTTTTTCTTATAATAGAGAATATATCATTTTGTTTATGTATAAATAAAAACATATGAAAAAAATATTGGTGATACAATTTCGAACAGATGCTTCAAAAGAACATGACAGACAATGTATCATTGATGAAGTAGGAGTTACAGAAAATCAATTTGAATTTGTTAGTGCTATTGAAAACAAATTTCCAGAAGATTTGTCTGTATTTTCTGGAGTAATATTGGGAGGAAGTGGAGAATTTCTCTTGTCAAAAGGAGATGGAATTGGCACGTGGAGAGAGTGGACATTTGATTTTATAGATAAAGTCCTTACCGCAGATATTCCACTATTTGGTATTTGTTTTGGGTATCAGTTACTGGCATTACAGCAGGGAGCAGAAATTGTAGATGATAAGTCAATGAGAGAAACAGGAACATATGATACGTATAAATTAGCTGATGCAAAAAATGATTTGTTTTTTTCTAAATTGCCAGAATCATTTTATGGAGAATATGCTCATAAAGATACTATTGTGAATTATCCGGAGTGTCTTGTCCCATTGTCAAAAACAGATCTAGTAGAAAAAAATGCATTTAAAATAAAAGGCAAATCTGCTTGGGGAATATTATTTCATCCGGAATTAAACAGAGAAAGAATGATAGAACGCGCAACATCATCTCCTATATCTGCAGGATATCTAATGACTGAGGATAAAGAAAAAGTTTTTTCAAGCTTTAAAGATGCACCAGAAGCTGCAAAAGTTTTACATAATTTTTGTGCGTATTGTTTAAAGTAATTTATAAAAACATATGAAAAAAATATTAGTGATACAATTCCGTCAAGGAGCTGAAGTAGAACAAGAACAAAATTGTTTTTTAGCAGAAATGCCAGAATATAAAGATCAAATTATTTTTGTGAATGTAATTGAAGAATCTGTCCCTACAGATGTATCTGATGTTGCGGGCTTAATTATAGCAGGGAGTTCTCAATATTATTTATCAAAAGAAGAGACATTAGGTCCATGGAAAGAAGATGTATTTGCTTTGCTAGATAAAGTGATTGAAATGGATATTCCAGTACTTGGTGCGTGCTTTGGATTTCAAATGATCGCTCTTCAACAAGGAGCTGGTATTGAAAGGAATCCAGAAACAAAACAAACAGGAACACTTATGGTGACTCGTTTTGAAACAGGAAAAGATGATGAACTCATGGGATATCTTCCAGAAGAACATGCAGGATTATTTGCTCACCAAGACACAGTTATTGAATTACCAGAACACATCATTCCACTTTGTCGAACAGAGCGAGTAGAATGTACCAGTTTTCGTATCTTTGGTAAACGTGTTTGGGGAACATTGTTTCATCCAGAGTTGACTGGAGAGCGTGTAATTGAACGCCTGAATCTTATCCCAACAGAAGGTGGGAGTGGCTATCGCGGGGAAAAATCAGATGAAGAATTACTTGAAATTTTTTCACCCACACCAGAGGTCGCAACTATCTTAGGTCGTTTTGCTGATATTGCGTTGGGAGAGTAATATCTATTATAATAGAAGCCCCTTTTATTTGAAGGGGTTTTTTGTTATGATGGAAAGATAAAAATAAATAATATTATGCCAAATTATTCACAAGAACTAAATCCAGAACAACTCGCAGTAGTAGAACATGGCGATGGTCCTTGTCTAGTGCTTGCTGGTGCTGGATCTGGTAAAACACGAACTATTACATATAGAGTGGCATATTTGTTGGAGCAGGGAGTAAAACCAGAAGAAATATTACTCGTTACGTTTACAAATAAAGCTGCTAGAGAAATGATTTTTCGTGTACAGCAGTTGGTCGGTTCTCAACTCTATTTACCATGGGCTGGGACATTTCATCATATTGCGTATAAGATGTTAAAAAAATATGCACCACTTCTGGGATATGAATCTAATTTTAGTATCCTTGATTCAGAAGATAGTAGAAATGTTATAAAATTGTGTTTAAAAGAAAAAGGATTGGATAAAAAAATAAAAAAGTTTCCTTCTGCTCGTGTGGTGCAGGGGATTATTTCATTTACACGTAATTGCGGAAAACCACTAGAAGATGTAATAGAGGATCAGTACCCACAATGGTTACAGCATATAGATATGCTTGGGAGCATTGCAAAAGATTATAGTCAGAGAAAAAAAGAAGCAAATGCAATGGACTTTGATGACATGCTCGTTCGTCTCTTTGAATTACTTTCACAAAATCCACGGGTAAGAGAATTATTTGCTCAGCAATTTCGTTATGTACTTGTAGATGAGTACCAAGATACAAATGCTATTCAGTCAGCAATTGTTGGATTATTTTCCTCGGTACATAAAAATATTTTAGTCGTGGGAGATGATGCGCAGAGCATTTATTCATTTCGTGCAGCAGACATAGAGCATATATTAGCATTTGAAAAGCATTACCCAAGTGCACGAGTATTTCGTCTAGAAGTAAATTATAGATCAACACCAGATATTTTATCATTGGCAAATGATGTCATAGCAAAAAACACAAACCAGTATAAAAAAGAATTGCGTAGCATCATTGATCCTCATGTAAAACCTACACTTCGTGTGTGCGCAGAGCAGGCAGAGGAAGCAGAATTTATTGTAGATGAGATTCTTGCATTGGAGGAAGAGGGCGTTTCATTTGATAAAATGGCAGTACTTTTTCGGGCAGCATTTCATTCTCAAGCATTGGAAATGGAATTGGTAAAACGGGATATTCCATATGAGTATCGTGGTGGTGTTCGTTTTTTTGAACGCGCGCATATAAAAGATGTGTTGGCATATGTGAGAATTTTTGTAAATAAAACAGACACCATTGCATGGAGTCGTGTATTGCATATGCAGGTAGGTATTGGGCCTGCTACAGCCCTTCGTATTATTTCTTCTATTCAATCAGCAGGGGAGATCCCATTGGCAGATATAGAACTGGGGCTTTCTGCTCGACCTGCTATGGGGTGGCAAGAAGTTCTTCAGATTTGGGAGGCTATGGAAAAAAGTGACAAGACTGCGACAGGACTTATAGGAGCTGTAGCAGATTCACGGTATGAGGAGTATCTTATGTCTCAGTTTCCAGATTATCGGGATAGAATGCAAGATATAGAACAATTAGCATTGTTTGCAGGAAAAGCAAAAGACGTTTCACAGTTTCTGGCAGAAGCGACTATGCAAGAGCAATTTCGTGCAGCAGAACAACAATCAGAAACTAAGTATGAACCAAAGTTGGTATTGTCTACTATTCATCAAGCAAAAGGCTTAGAATGGCATGCGGTATTTGTCATGCATATGGCTCAGGGGCAGTTCCCAAATGAACGTGCACTAAAGCAGACAAAAGGATTAGAAGAAGAACGCAGATTATTTTATGTAGCAGTAACACGTGCAAAAAAGAATTTGTTTCTTTCTTATCCTATTGTAGCTGGATATAAGATGCTTATGGGTGGGCCAAGTATGTTTCTCCAAGAAATTGATCAAGACCTATTTGAAGAACAAAGAGGGAATAATGATATGGATTATAGTCATTTATCTGACGCAGATGACGGTGTGGTGTATGAGTCTCTAGATAATGGTTGGAGCTCCCCAAAGAAAAGACCGACGAGTTTTTTAATGGATGTGTAATAAAAAAAGAAGCCCACTATTGTAGGCTCTTTGTTTAGACTCCTTGTGATTCAAAATAGCGATTCTTCTTCATAGTAGATCCCATCATATCCCGGCTTTTTCTCAAAAAATCCTTCACTGAACATGGAGTCTTCTGATGGTGTATAGATAACCTCGCTTTCTACACAATGCGGACATTCTATTTCACAGAACAGTTTGCTACATTGTCCACATTTATGGTAGACTTTTTTTGGTTGGGACTTCATTTTTCTCCTTGCGTTATGTCATCTTAAAAAAGAAGACTCCTCAGTATGGACTATTATGAGCTATTTGTCAAGTATCAGAGTGGCATGTGAAAATTTAACTTAGTTATATTGACTTTTTGTCAATTTTCCGCTATACTTTCGGCATAAGTTTTATTTACCTATAATAAATACTATGACAAAAAAAGATATACCATTACATGTCGTTTTTGTTGAAGCGTGGATTAAAAAAGATGGCAAATATTTGCTAGCAAAAAGATCTTCAAAAGATGATCAAGCTGCTGGAAAATGGGCTGTACCTGGAGGTAAGGTAGATATGGAACTAGAAAGTAATATTATTGAAAATTCTCTAGAAAGAGAAGTAATGGAAGAAGTAGGGATAAAGGTAACTAATCCAAGATTCTTTTTCAGTGGATCATTTATTCGTTCTAGCGGGCATCATGTTGTAGGATTGTCTTTTTTACTAGATTATGAATCTGGTGAAGCAAGACCGTTGGAAGATCAAGATGAAATAAGATGGGTAACGTTTGAAGAGATGGATGTGTTATTGGATGATCATTGGGATGATTTGCTAAAACATCTAAAAGCACTTGAGCTAAAAAATTAAATTATACAAAAGATATTATTATTAAATAGAGAAAAAGTATGAGATTCGATGGAGTATATGAAAAAACATTGTTGATTGTAAAACCAGACGGTGTTCAACGTGGACTTGTAGGAGAAGTGATTGGTCGTTTAGAAAGGAAGGGGCTTAAGATTGCTGGTTTAAAAATGATGTATGTTACAGAAGAAAAATTAAAAGAACATTATATTCAATATGTAGAAAAACCTTTTTATCCTGGATTGTCAGATTTTATGACATCTTGTCCTGTAGCAGTAGTTTGTGCAGAAGGAAAAGGTGCTATAGAAGCTGTACGATTGGTAGCTGGAATTACATACGCAGGAAAAGCAGATGGTGGAACTATCCGTGGAGATCTTGCTATGGGGATGTGTAATGTAGTACATTGTTCAGATTCACCAGAAAATGCAAAAATAGAAATCGAAAGATTTTTTAATGAAGGTGAAATTTTTGAATACGATAAAACAGATTATCTTCATGTCTACATGGAAGATGAAAGATCAGAATAGTTTACAAAAACATATAAAAAAGATTCTCCTTGTGGAGAATCTTTTTTGTATCATGCTCATGTGTGGATAACCCACTTGACTATGTCTTTGTGTTCTAGTACAGTAAAACTATAAGAAATAACAAAAGTTATGAAAACTCTTTCATTCACCACAATTAGCAAGATGCTAAAGACTGCCATTCGTTGGAATGATGTGGTGACGTTTGTGTATACACTTATGCTGTTTGGCAGGGTGGTTTTACAAGATGATGAAGGAGGATTATGTAGCTACGGAGTATGTAGTGTTACATAAGCAGAATCAAATATGTAAAACCACCCTAGTAATATAGGGTGGTTTTTTTTTGGGGGAGTGTTCTTTATATTATGCAACAAGTCTAATGTACTTAATCGGCATGTCCTGTAAATATTTTATCTGGTGATAGAGTGTTTGTAGGACATGTTGAAAA
>JABIGQ010000062.1 GCA_018650085.1 Candidatus Magasanikiibacteriota bacterium
CTATGCGCTTCTGAAAATTCACTCATGTCAAATTTTATCAATGCTTTTTTATCATGATATAGATGCGTTGCAAGAGATTTTGCAAGTGCTGTTTTTCCTACCCCACTTGGGCCTGCAAAGAGAAATGATGCAAATGGCTTATGTGATTTTTTTATCTTAAATTGTGCATGAGCGAGTGTATGTGTTATGTCATCTATCACATGCTCTTGCCCAAAGATTTCTTTTTTCAATAGCACGTTCATTGCTTCTAACTGTTTTGTAGAATCTTGAAGAAGTACTTCTACGTTTATCCCCAGTCGTTCACTAATAACTGCTGCTACATCTGTCTTTGTGACTTTTCCTTTTGGGAGATTTGTTTGTCCTTTTTTCTTATCTAATGCAGTTAACTTTTTTTGTAATTGTTCTTCTTTTGCTTTTTGAGTTTCTGCTTGTTTGAATTTTTCTGCTAAAATTGCTTCTTCTTTTTTTATTATAGTTTCTTCTAGCTGTGTTTGTAATTTTATTTCTTTTATATATAAGTCACTCACGGGTTGGGCTAGGCGTACACGTGCTCCTGCTTCATCTAGAAGATCAATTGCTTTATCTGGTAAATAATTATCATGAATATATTTTATGCTAAGATCTACAGAAGCTTCTATAGCTTCTTTTGTTGTGCTGGTATGATGAAATGCATCATAATGTTTTCTTATACCAGAAAGCATGGTAATAGCATCTTCTCTATTTGGTTCATCTACCATGATAGATTGGAATCTACGCTCAAGTGCTGGATCTTTTGTTACATATTTTTTATATTCATCTAGTGTTGTTGCGCCAATACAGCGGAGTTGTCCACGTGCAAGTGCTGGCTTTAGGATATTTGCAGCATCCATAGTCCCTTGATTTGACCCTGCTCCTATAATATTGTGTAGTTCGTCTATAAATAACACAGCATCTGGAGTTTGAGATACTTCATCTATGAGTTGTTTTAATCGTGCTTCAAATTCTCCACGATAAATAGTTCCAGAAATAAGAAGAGCCATGTCTAGAGAATATATTTTTTTTCTTTGTAATAATGGTGGAACTTCTCCTTGTATTATTTTTTTTGCAAGTCCTTCTACAATAGCAGTTTTCCCCACACCAGGTTCTCCTAGAAGTACTGGATTGTTTTTTGTTCTTCTACATAAAATATGTATGAGTCTATCAATTTCTTTTTCACGTCCAATAATAGGGTCAATGTCTTTTTGTATTTTTTTATCTGTAAGATGTTTTGTAAATACATCAATAGCTCTAATACGTTTTTTAGGCATTGATTGCGGAGAGGGAATTTTTTTACTAGCATGATCATCTATAATTTGTTCTAGGTCGTCTACTGCCTTTGAAATGTCATTGAGTGATGGAAATTTGCTTGTGCTTTGGACTATGCCATTGATTTGTTTTTCAATGTCTGCTTGTTTTATTTTATGAAAATCAAATACAGCACTAATATAGCTATCTGTAACATTGGTAAGGCCATGGAGTAAATGTTCTGTTCCTACATAATTATGTCCATGTTCATACGCAAGGATCATTGCTTTTTCTAGTGATTGCCTAGCAGTTCCATTTAATTCTGGAATAGTCCCTATTTTTGTATGTTCTTTTTTCTTTTTTTCCAATGACTCCAACTGTGAGATTGCAGCAAGTGTCCCTTCTATTGTTTCTTTTTTAATTTCTAATCTTTGTAATACATCTCGTGCAACACAGCCCTTTTGTTCTGATATAGCACAAAGAAGATGAATAGGCATAACAAAGTCATGTTCAAGTGTTTTTGCAATATCAATAGCGTTTGCGATAACTTCTTTTAGGTGGGTAGATAAGTTATCCAATATCTGGTCTTTGCTCATAGTATAAAAATCATATTATTGCATCCTTTTTTGCTTTAGTATATACTAAATTTACCATCATTGTCAAAGTGATTTTTATCTTAATTATGCAAATATATGCAATTCCCAGATCACATATTTAAAGCCTATGATATTCGTGGGCTTATAGAAGGAGAGCTATCAGAAGATCTCGCATATCGCCTTGGTTATGCATTTGTGCATTTCCTGGTACACAATGCTGGAGCAGACATGGAAAATTTGACTGTAGTAGTAGGAAGAGACATGCGCCCTACAAGTATTCCATTTAGCACAGCACTTATGCGTGGGCTTACAGAAGCAGGAGCACATGTGGTAAATATTGGGTTAACTTCTACATGTGTATTTAATTTTGCTTGTGCACATTATCCATCTCATGTAGGAGGAATTATGGTCACTGCGAGTCATAATCCAGCACCATACAATGGATTTAAAATGACATTACATAATGGATTGCCAATTGGAAAGGGAAGTGGAATGGCAGAAATAAAAGAATTAGCACAAACAGCAGTATTTACAAAAGCGGAAGTTTCTGGAACTGTAGAAGAACGAGATGTACGTCCAGATTATATTGATAGAGTATATGGTCTGGTAGATACAAAGAGCATTGCTCCATTGAAATTAGTGATTGATGGAGGAAATGGTATGGGAGATGTTACATTTAAAACATGGTTAGATCGTTTGCCGGTAGATGTGACATATATGTACATGGAACCAGATGGAACGTTCCCAAATCATGAAGCAAATCCTTTGAAAGTAGAAACATTAAAAGACTTGCAAGCAAAAGTTCTAGAAGTAGGTGCTGATTTTGGCTTTGCTCTAGATGGGGATGCAGATAGAATTGGTTTAGTAAATGAAAAAGGGGAAGTGGTAGATGCATCTCTGGTGGGTGCACTGATAGGAAAAGAAGTATTATTAAAACATCCAGACATTCATATGCTCTATGATCTCCGATCTAGTCATATTGTAAAAGAAACATGGGAAAAGAATGGTGCTACGACAGATATGTGTCCTGTGGGGCATGCACTGATAAAAAACATGATGCATAAAGATGAGGCACAGTTTGCGAGTGAACTTTCTCTTCATTTATATTTTGGTGATATGTATAATGTGGAGTCTACTGATTTGTGCTTGTTATATATTCTTGAATTGCTTTCACGAGAAAAGAAACCTTTATCAGAGGTAGTTTCTTCATTGGAAAGTCCATATGCTCATTCTGGCGAACATAATTTTGAAGTAGAAGATAAAGATACAGTGATTGCACGTATTGAAGAAAAATATAAAGAGGATGCGAAAGAAGTTTCTCATCTCGATGGATTGTGGATGTCATTTGATTGGGGATGGGTGTCTATAAGAAAATCAAATACAGAATCAGTGCTTCGACTAAATTTGGAAACGAGAAGTAGGGAATTGACAGATGAGAAGGTTAGGGAGTTTAAATCTTATTTCACTTCCTCATAACTCAACTCCAATCCTTTATTTGTCATAATAAATCCACGCACTTGGAGTGTTCCAGTGTGGATTTTATCATGGCAAGATTTGCATATAGGTAGTAAGTTATGTTTGTGATTTTTATGGAAGTGTCCAATATTTCCTTGTGAATCAGCCACATGTTGGGGAGTGATGTGATGTGTGTCTGTCACTTTCGATTTACAAATAGCACAACTTGTGAGAAATACTTTTTTATTATATTTACTTGTTTGTCTTTTTGTTAGTAATTCTAAATCATCATAATCATGCGCAAGTGCTTTTCTGGTTTCTTTTGCTATTTTTAGAAATTCTTCGTCCATGTGTAGGGATTGTGCAAATTCTAATCCATATATACTACTTCCACTTCCTGCCTGTAATGCTCTGTCAAAAATAAGGGTGTCACTTTCTTTATCGTAATGCACAGATAAATGAACACTAATTACACCGGGAGTTTTTTTCAATAGAGATAAGTTATGGAGTTGATGAAGGTGAGTGGTAAATAAAAATAATGCTCCTGTTTGTGATAATCTTTCTATAGTGGCACTGACAATGGCAATGGCAGAAAGTGTTTCTGTGCCATGGCTAATTTCATCACCCAAGATAAGACTATGTGCGGTAGATCTATTGAAAATATTTTTTAGCTCCATCATTTCTACTGCAAAAGAGGATAATCCTTTTTCAATATTATCTTTTGCGACAATACGAGTAAATAACTTTGTATAGAGTGAAAAACGTAATTGTTTTGCAGGGACAAATAATCCTGCCTGGGCTAAGATTACAGCAATTCCTACACTTTTCATAAGTGAGGATTTTCCGCTGGAGTTAATTCCGTAGAGTAATATACCGTCTATATCTTGCGTTGCTTCTTTGGCAAGCACGCTTGTGTGTCCTTCTTTACTCCATAGAGATTGATTTCCTATGAGAAGAGTGTTTGGGACATAAATCCCATTATTTTCTCTCAGTTCAATAAGTGGATGGCGAATGTCTATTGCCTCAAATATGCGTTCTTCCTCTGTTGTTTCTATAATGTGTGGGCGGGTGAAATTATACTGCAAGGCTACTTTTGCTGTTGAAATAGCTACATCGAGCTGTGAAATTCCATTGGTCATGTAGAGAAGTGTCTCATGGAATTTTTCATCGAGAAGTGTTAGCTCTTTTGCAAATAGTTCTTTTGTCAGTGCTATTATCTTTTGTTGTAAGACAACTATTTGTTCAGAAATCTGTTCTATAATATCTGCAGTGATTTTTACATTTCCTGTTTGGATTTTTTTTCTAAATGATTTTAATGGCAATACTTTATCCCCAACGGTTACGGTTCTTTGTTCAAACAATGCTTCTATGAGATAGTATCTACTTTTTGTCATGCAGATATGATGTCCTTCTTTTTCAAGCTGTTTTATCTGGACATAATTTTCTTCTCTTCTCCCAGACACTTCTTCTAGCATATTAAGAATAGCTTGTCTTATAGAATTTAGAGATGCTTCTTCTTGTTCTTTTTTTAATAAGAGTTCATCAAGCTCTTTATTATAATTGGTTTGAAATAATGTACTGTGTATGTGCTGAGCATTTACTTGATTTGTTTGAGTAAAATCAAAAGTTTGCTCCAAATGTGAGATAAGATATTTTAATTGTGGAAGTTCTTCTGTAAATGTAGGTAATAATTGTGCTGCATTGTATTGTTCCAATGATTCTATCAGTGCTTCTGCTTGGGTAAGTGAGTCGTATAAAAAATTTATTTCAAATGGGTGTAACCTTCCTATACGAATTCTTCTAGAAATACGTTCCAAATCATAGATATGCCGTAGTTTTTCATCTATCTTTTCATAGTGAGGAGATAGCGTTTCTACTAGATCATAGCGATGATCCAGCTCTTTTTTTGAAATAATTGGATTAAGGAGACGATTTTTTAATAATCTTTTCCCAATGCTTGTTGCAGTTTTATTTACCAAATCAAATACAGTATGTTCCCTTGGATCACGAGAAATAATATTGAGTTGCTCCAGCGGATTATTTCCTAGATAAAGGAGTGCTGTATTTTCTAGGTGTGTAGGTTTGTCTAATTTTTGGATAACTTTATAGTCGTGCTCAATAATAAATTCAATGAGAAGTGCCAATGCTTCACACGTGAGTGGTTTTCTTTCCAGATCCAGCCATTCTATAGGGGAGAGGAATGATCTTATAACATAGGTTTGTTTAAACAGCTCATTTTGATAATTGACATTAAGCCGTTTTGCATTTATTAGTACATTATTATATTGCTCTAATTCTAAATATTTACGAATATATGTTTCATCTATATCTTTTGTGGCACATGTGATAATTATTTCAGAAGTGGTATGTGTTTGTATAAGAGAAAATAATTCATCAAGCGCATAGGTAGGATCATCCTTTGTACTATGAATTTCAAATAAATATGTTTTTCCTGTGGTAACATCTACCGCACTGTACCCTATGGAAAACAGTTCTTTGTTTTTTTCTACCAGGATAGATGTTATGAAATTGTCTTCGTTATTTTGGGTATAGTCAATGTTTACTCCAGGGGAGACTATTCTATCTAGATGGCGAGTAACATGTGGGGGAGCGCCTTTTTGACCAATAATAACAATGGTATATTTTTTTTCTTGTACCAGTCTATTCATGTAGCGTTCAAATGATGTAGTAGGGAATCCTGCAAGAAGGGGATTTTTTACATCATTGTGTGCAATAGTCTTATTTTTTCTGGTGAGTTGAAGGTTTAGAATAGCTGCTACTTCCTTTGGCCTACCTAGTTTCATCTGTTCATTATCTACACCATATACTTCAAAAAATGACCCAACTTCCATGAGAACAATAGTTTGTTCTCCGTACGTATGCTCGCAGAGTTTTTGGATATCTAAATATACCTCTATCAGTGATCTATTCTTCTCATCTAGGAGTTTCTGTACAGCTGTGGTGATCATAGTAATGGAGTCATTTTATTCATTTGGGTATGATACCATGGAGTGTTTAGAAAAACAAAGACAACCTGTTTACAGATTGTCTTTGTTTTAGCCTCCTTTTAGTTGTATGGGATGTGTGTTTATGTGATCTGAAGAAAAAATATTAGATACTATTTTTTCTTTGGTGGCTGAAATTTATCTGAGGGTTTTCTATTAGCGATTTTAAATAAAAAGTCAGTATGGCGACTATTTTGAGCAAGGAAGCTATACACAAGATTTTCACGTATAGTAGTATCTCCTCCTTTACATTCTTCTCTTTGCTTCCCTAATTTATATTTTTCATTAAAGGCGCACTCTGCTTTTATTGCATAAAATTCAGTTTCAAAAGCAGTCTCAATGTGTTCCTTTGTTTTTCGTTGGTTAGAAGGTGGATTGTATAGCCCCCATTTCCAGATGAAACGGTGTGTTAGATGCTGGCATTCATGGTAGAGTGCTATAAACCATTCATTTTTAGATAAGGTATTGTAATAGAGTAAGGAGTGCTCAATTTGTAATTCCCAATACTCTTGTGGGGTTCCGTAATCTATAGATCTTACAGAGAGTGTGTGAGCACTTTGTCTCCCTGTATCAGTAATCTGTATACTGACTTTCCCTTTCTCTATCCATGCTTTCATCTGCTCACGGCATGTTTGGTCGGGGAGCTTTTTTATCAGTTCCCAAATCTTTGCATGGTTTTCAGTGAGAGGCTCGTAAGCCTCTGTTGTCTGGAGTGAAGTGACTAGTGTAGCGATGATGATCAGAATGGCTCGCATCTGATTCTCCTTCTTTGTTTTGGAATGGGGGGACCCCATATCCTGTGTGTGTTTGGATATGCAAAAGGCAATATCCGTTTTCTTACCAAACGATAAATATAAAGAATTTCATAGATTATAATGAACGAGTATTTTTACTAGAGAAACATACTATAAAAGAGTGCTTTTGTCAATAGTGAGGGAAGGATTTGGAAATAAGAGTATATTTTCATCTTGACAAACTTCTTATAATCTTGCTATATATAACAGTAGCACTTTTGCTAACAACAAGGAGGAAAGGTATGGACGTTCAAGTTGAAAGATTTATAGAGCAGATTAAAGAGGGGATTCATTATAAGGGGAGCATAACATTTGGAGGTGTTTCTCTGGAATATGAAGTAGTCTTTGGGCGACATATTTTAGAAGTGGATAATTCAACTTCCAAGATAAAGTTGACTGTTGACAGTAAAGAAGTCAACAAAGAAATGAAGGAATACTTTTTCTTTTTGCAATTACTTGCGGGCTTTGCTGTTGATTTTTTTTACAGTAAGCAGGTACAGGATACTCAGCATGTTGAAAATGTGCTACAAGAATTTGGTGCACAGGCATCTTGTGTAACAATTTCTACGAGTATTACGAGCACTAGTTTTTTTGAGTTCCATCCAGAGCTATGTGCTATGTTAACTGAAAAGTTTAATTGTAGCTTTTAATCTATTTTTAGATATTCTGTCTAAAAACGCTTATAAGCCAGTAGCTTACGTGTACGCTCTGTCTGATTTATTTTGGGCAGGGTTTTTTTCTTGACAATTATATATAAAAGGATGTATATTTTGCATGGATGTTCAGTTTATAAACATATCATAGGAGAAAAAAGATGTGTGATCATGCTAAGATAGAAACATTGTTAAGGCAAGTAGAAGAAGGGACACTTGAGGAGGTGGAGATTACTTACTGTGAGGTTGAAATACTAAACAGTGAATTTGGTTTTGAGGAGCCATTAGATCCTTGTACCATCACTGTTTCATCTTATCAATTGGAATCATTTACTGAAACATGCTTTTGTTTTAATGATTTTGATAACAAGGCAATTCTTGAAATAGATTTTGATTGGATTACGAGTATTAATCCAGTTTAAATACTACAAGTAACACAAAAAAACTGAACATCCATTCAGTTTTTTTATCTTCTAAACTTTATGTTGATATAAATGGCTAAATACATCAGCCACTGTTTTTATAAAAATAAAAAATATAAGTATAAGAGGCCCAGTGACCATTGACCCAAAATAATAAGTAACAAGGTGCATTGGGGCGACACGGATATATGGGGAGAAGAATGTTCCATTTGTGTCTCTGTGTCTGAAAAAAGAATAAAGATGATTGGTAAAAAAAACTAATGCAGCGATTCCCATACTTTTTAGAAAATTATCTGGTAATGGGGAATTCATTAAAGACATCATAAAACCAATATGAAAGGCTCCGTAGTGAAATAAAAAGAAAAATGCAGAAATAAATCTTGTTTTTGGGGAAACATAGACAGGTTTCCCTTTATACATATGAATATTTCCTGGGGGAGATTCTTTATATCTTATGATTTTACATACATGAAAAATACCAATAATCACACTTTGGAGCCAATAGGTCCATATAATAAGTGGAACACCCCATGATTGGATAAGTGCCAGGACAAGGATGATGAAGTTTGCAAATATGAGGGGGGCAACGGTTGATTTGTTTTGTGGTTGTATCATAATTTCATAACGTTTGCGTATATCTGATATTGCGAAGCAATATGGACGAAACGAAGTGTAGTCAAATATACGTTGTTGTCGGATGTAATTAAAATATTATAAAAAGATATAATACAAGTACTACTGCGATGCATAAAAATTCAAATACGCTAGTTAATACTCTAAATCGACCAAGCCTAACAAATTCTTTCTTCGCTTTTGGATCAAATTCGTTCATAATGTCTGCAATTTCATTAAATCGTTTTGTATGCTGATCCCTTTTTTCTTTATACATTAAGGGTTCTTTGGTATATCGCTCATCAGTTTTTGATTCACCGATAGTATTTTCCATTGTGCCAGCAGGTAAAAGATGACGAGTGACATTTTCTAGACTTCGAATACTTATCCTATTGTCATACATTGATTGCGATTGGGCTTCGATAGTCATTTTTATCTTATTATCTAATAATTCTTCTTTTAGAGAAGCTATTTTACTATTAATACGATTACCAATAACTTGAAAAAGCAGTGCAAAAGGCAATAGAATTGTAATTACTATATAAATTACATCCATATATTTTGTTTATTATTTGTCATAAAGCGTAAAGAGAAAAGTTTATGTCATATAACTAATTTTTATCCGAACAAATATTAGAATAATACACAAAGCGAAGTATATTATAAGAACCTCTACATCCCCCTCAACGCACTAATCCTCTCAGCAACAGGAGGATGAGTAGAAAACATGCTTTTTACCTTTGAAGATTTAAATGGATTTGCAATAAAGAGATGCGCTGTTGCTGAGTTTACTTTTTCTAATTTTGCACTGGAATGAGATATCTTTTCTAGTGCTCGGGCTAATCCCTCTGGATAACGAGTCAAGAGTGAGCCAGAAGCATCTGCTAGGAATTCTCGTTTCCTAGATATTGCAAGCTTAATAAGCTCTGAAATAATAGGGGAGAGGATAAGTAATACCAAGCCAGCAATAGCAAGAATTGTTCCTAGTTGACCGCCACCATTATTACTTTCTCTACGACTTCCACCAAATAATCGTGCACGAAAAAATATATTAGATAAAAGTGCAATAGTCCCAACAAGGACAACAACCACTGTCATAACTCGGATGTCGTAATTTTTTATATGAGATAGTTCATGTGCTATCACTCCTTCTAGCTCTTCATTTTCAAGTGCTTCAATAATACCAGTTGTTAGCGCAATAGACGCATGCTCTGGATCTCGTCCTGTAGCAAAAGCATTTAGCGCCATAGAATCTATGATATGCACCTTTGGCATAGGAATACCGGCTGTGATACATAAATTTTCTACCATACGATACACATATGGATTGTCATTTTGTGTAATCTCACGTGCCCCAGTACTTTTTAATGCAATTTTATCTGCCTTATAATACGACACCCAAGTCATCCCCATAGAAAATATAAACGCAACAATAACAACCCCATACCCATAATCCATATACTCTGCCATAAACACAGACAGGGCGATAATGAGGGAAAAAAATAATAGAAAGAGGATGTTTGTTTTTCGTTTGTTGCTATCAATTTGA
>JABIGQ010000063.1 GCA_018650085.1 Candidatus Magasanikiibacteriota bacterium
AAATGGCAATGCCCCTTTATATACTACTCCCTCATCTCCTTCTGCACATGATACCGTTACTGGAGATCCTGTTTTACAAATACTTCTTGCTTTTTTTGCGCCTACAATACAAGGAACTCCTAATTCACGAGAAACAATAGCTGCATGGCTCGTCTTTCCGCCCTGTTCTGTAACTATAGCAGAAGCTATTCTCATAATAGGCTCCCAATCTGGATCTGTGATACGAGTGACAAGTACTTCTCCTGGTTTAAATTGCTTCATCTTTGCGGGAGTATCTATAACACGCACTTTACCCACACCAATTTTTTGGCCCACAGAAACTCCACGTAATAACTCTTTTCCTTGTTTTTTTAGATGATATCTTTCTATGACAGAATGATTCCCTAGTGATTTTACTGTCTCTGGTCTTGCTTGGACAATATAGAGTTTTCCTGTTTTTCCATCTTTTACCCATTCTATATCTTGTGGACATCCGTAATGTTTTTCTATAATCATTGCCCATTTTGTCAACGTAACAATATCATCATCTGATATAGAAAAACTATTCCTTGCGCCTTGTTTTACTTTTTCTTGTTTTGTACCACCTGATTTTCCATATACTAATTTCACTTCTTTTGTACCAAGTATTTTACTAATGACCGCTTTTTTTCCTTTTGCTACTCCTTCTTTAAATACATAAAATTGATCAGGAGTTACCCGACCTTTTACTACATATTCTCCTAACCCGTAACTTGAATTTATAAGCACAACTCCAGAAAATCCAGACTCTGTATCTACGGTAAATAATACACCACTTGATCCAATATCTGAACGTACCATTTCTTGGATAGTCACAGATAAAGCTACTTTATGATGTTGGAATCCTTTTGTTTCTCTATAAGAAATCGCTCTATCAGTAAATAAAGAGGCTATACATTTTTTTACTGCTACTAATAATTCTTTTTGTCCAAAAATATTTAAATACGTTTCTTGTTGGCCTGCGAAACTTGCATCTGGTAAATCCTCTGCAGTAGCACTTGAACGTACAGCCACAGAAGCACGCTTTCCATTTTTTCCTAATATTTTATATGCTAGCAATACTTGTTTTTCTATTTCCTTTGGGAATGGAGCCGCTAAAATCATTGCACGTATTTTTTTTCCTGTTTTTTCTAGATTGTTAATATCTCGTGTATCTAGCCCGTGTAATTCACTTTTTATTGTTTTATCCATTCCTGTTGTACGCAAAAATTCCCAATAAGCATCTGCAGTAATAGCAAATCCATTTGGGATATTCACTCCTTTTTTCGTAAGTTGTCTATACATTTCTCCTAAGCTGGCGTTCTTTCCACCTACTAATGATACATCATGAATGGAGATATCTTTAAACCAACGAATAAATTGTGATTGTTGTTTTGTAGCCATAATTGTATAAAGATAGTATTAGTATACACAATTATAAAGATATGCACAACCCAATATTCCCACAATATCATATCTATGATATAATATTGTACATACAAAAATAAGGAGGGCATACTTAATAAAAAAACCATATGCCTTCAAGAAAGACATATTATAAATTATATTTCCTCATTGTAATTATTATAACATTTGGAGGGGGTGCTAGTATTCATTTCTTACCAAAGTATTCATCTATACTGATAAGTATGTTATCAACAATGTATATAGGTGTGTATTATTCCTTGTGGAAAAGACGATTTCTAAAGCTTACAACTGTGCTTGGAGCTATAAATCAACATATCTCCAATGAAGAGATAAGACAAAATAAACAACAAAGTTATTTTATCCCATCAAATAAATAAAAAAACTCCCACAATTATTACAGTGGGAGTTTTTTTATACCATTTTTAACTAATCAATATCTTTTACTTCTAATAAATTTACATGCCCAGCTTGCCCTACAGGCTCTCCGGCAAGCACAATAATTCTATCTCCTTTTTTTAACAAATTTTTTTCTTTCAAATGCACAACTGAACGTTCTATTAACTCTTCAATAGAATGACACTCTGGTAATACAAACGGATGTACTCCCCATGACAATGCCAACTGTGCCTCTACTCGTAAATTAGAGGTCGCTACAAACACAGGCAACTCTGGACGATGTTTACTAATCATTCTACCTGTGTCACCAGAAATTGAGGCTGCTAAAATTGCCTTTGCCCCCACATCTTCTGCCAATACTCTAGATAATCCGCTCATAATATCATCAATATTATCACTATTTTTTTTCATTTCTACATGAAGACTATCATATTCAGACTTTTCTACTTCCTGTATAATGGCACTCATCATTTGTACTGTTTTTACTGGATATTCTCCCATAGCAGTCTCATTTGATAACATCACCGCATCTGTATGATCTATGACTGCATTTGCTACATCTGAAACTTCTGCACGAGTAGGGCGTGGATTACTATACATAGAGTCAAGCATCTGTGTAGCAACTATAACTGGTCTTGCTTTTTCCAATGCAATGTCTATGATTTTTTTCTGGACAAGCGGGACTTTTTGGACTGGGATTTCAATCCCCAGATCCCCACGTGCAACCATAACTCCGTCAGATACTTCTATAATATCTTCAATATGCTCTACTGCTTCTCTGCGTTCTATTTTTGCGATAATTCCAATTGGTGAATTATATTCAATATGATGCTCTTGTACATAATTATCTATAAAATAACGCAAATCTAGCACATCTTCTGGCTTTGTAACAAATGAAAGGGCAATCATGTCTACTCCATGTTCAATACCAAAAATAACATCTTCTTTATCTTTTTTTGTTAATGCTGGAATATGTGTGGTTGCATCTGGAATATTAATTCCTGCATGAGAAAAAATAACTCCCCCAACAACGACTACTGCATGAATTTTACTTCCAACAATGCTTGTAACAGTTACTTCTACTTTTCCATCTGATAATAGTAATCGTTCTTGTGCTTTTATGATCTCATGTAACTTATCATATCCCACAGGAATAACATCCTCATGATAGATATCTAATGCAGTATCAAAAACAATAGCTTCATCTCTGGCAAGTGTTACCCCCTCTTCCGGTAAACGCCCAAGCCTAATTTTTGGTCCCTGCACATCTTGTAATACTGCAATTGGATATCCAAATTTTTTTGAAACATCTCTTACATTTTTTATTAATTTAGTATGACTTTCATATGTCCCGTGGGAAAAATTAAGACGAGCAATATTCATACCAGATTGTACCAATTGTTCTATAATATCAACTGTATCTGAAGCAGGTCCTAATGTACATACAATTTTTGTTCTTTTTGTTTTCATAATTATTTTTGTAATTGTTCTAATATTTGTGGTATTTGTTCCAATAATTGAGCCGACACCCCACCACCTGGTAATCCAATTCCTAATACTTCAGCATATTGTCCAAATATTTGTTCTAAAAATGATGGTAAATATACAAAACTAATGACAAGACCAATCAAAATAGGAAGATATAAAAATACAATACGTAAATAATTTGCAATAACCATTAGGCGTAAGCGTTTTTTTATGATCTCATTTTGTTCATAAATTTTATCTAACATCTGCTGTTCTACTAACACAGTTTTTGTTTCCTGTTTTTTAGAAGAAATAGCTGGAGTATTTATTATTGTCTTTTTTTCTTTTGGCATAAATAATTTTTTTGGATTAAGATTCTTTTTCAAGTGATTGTACAGTAGTTTTAAATGTATCAACATCTGTAAATGCACGATAAATAGAAGCATATCTAATATACCCAATTTTATCAAATGATTTTAATCTATCCATGACAATATCCCCTATATCATTACTTTTTATTTCACGCTGTTTTTTTTTCTGAATATCTCTTTCAATAGCAAAAAGAAGTTGCTCCATATCTACCTGCGTATGAGGACGTTTTATAAGTGAATGTTTTATGCCATCCATAATTTTATCACGTTGGTAGGCTTCTCGTTTTCCATCTCTCTTTATAACAATAATATCAAGCAATTCTATTTGCTCAAATGTAGAAAATCGATATTCACATGCACTACACTCACGACGCCTGCGAATAGTCATGCCATTACTACTACTTCTCGAATCAATAACTTTCGTATCAGAGGACTGACAAATTGGACAAAACATAGATATATATAAAATAAATTTAATATAGTATAGCATTTTATCCTTCTAATTGAAAGAAAAAACAGCCTCATAGATCATGAGACTGTTTTTTTTATACATTATTATAATCCCATTTTCTTTCGAATAAATGCAGGAATTTCTAAATCATCTTCTACTGATTCATCTTGTTTCTTTACTGCAGAAGGATTCCCCGGTCTAAATATAGGAGCCGGTGGAGTATTTTGGATAGGTGGAGATGATATTTCTTCTTTTTCTTCATCTACATGTTTTGTGGTAAATCTTCGCTCCGAAGGCGGTGCTTGTAAAACCTCTGGTTCCACTTTCTTTTCTTCTAGTTCTGGTTTACTAAATGGAGAACGATATGGCAATACTGGTGCTGTAGTTTTTTTCTTGAATACAGAATCTTTTTCTTCTTTTTTCTTTTCTTCCGGAGATGCGTCTACTCTACCTCTATCAAATCCAGTAGCAATCACAGTAATCCGAAGATCTTCTCCTAAACTATCATCAATAACAGTCCCAAATATAACTTTTACGCTATCATCTGCACTACTTGTGATAATCTGAGCAGCTTCTGATACTTCTTGCATACCTAGACTCTTTCCACCTGTAATGGTAAAAAGAATTCCATGCGCTCCTTCTATAGACATTTCAAGCAATGGACTAGAAATAGCAGCTTTTGCGGCATCTGCAGCACGATTTTCTCCAGATCCCACACCAATACCCATAAGTGAAGATCCTTTATCTTTCATAATGGTTTTTACATCTGCGAAATCCACATTGATAAGTCCTGGCACAGTAATTAACTCAGAAATTCCCTGTACTCCCTGACGCAATACATCATCTGCAATCTTAAATGCATCTAACATTGATGTTTTTTTATCTATAATTTGTAAGATGCGATCATTAGGAATAGTAATAATAGTATCTACATTTCTTATAAGATCATCATATGCTTGATTTGCAATCTTTGTTCTTTGTGGACCTTCAAATGTAAATGGTTTTGTTACTACTGCTACGGTCAATGCTCCTACTTCTCTTGCGATTTGTGCAATAGTTGGGCCTGCACCAGATCCAGTTCCACCACCAAGACCACATGTGATAAATACCATGTCTGTGTCTTTTAGTAATTCACGAATTTCGTTCTGAGCTTCTTCTGCACTGCGTTTACCCATTTCTGGATCCATACCAGCACCAAGGCCGCGTGTTACGGTCTTTCCAATATGTAATTTCGTCGCAGCACTATTATGATGAAGCGCCTGTACGTCTGTATTCATGACAACAAATTCCACTCCTCTAATCCCTGTTTTTACCATTCTATCAACAGCAGAACCGCCAGAGCCCCCCACACCGACGACTTTGATTTTGGCAAATGTTTCAATTTCTGGTTTCACTTGCGGCATAGTCGTTAATTATTGAACACAAAATATGTTCAGATTGTATATATTATATTACGGTTTGTATATATAGTGTATACTGTTTTTCTATTTAGGTCAATATGGCCTATAAGACATTAATCCCCTGTTTTATTACTATATAATTTATGGGACAAGAAATTTAAACAATTTTTTTACTTGTACTGCCATTTGTTTTCCACCTGGAAAACGTATAATTGATTTATTTCCTCCACGCATATCCATAAGTGCACCCCATTTTACCAAACCTATTGCTCCTGTATATGCTAAGTCATTGATTTTATCTGTAGCACTTTGGACTCCGTGTGGATAACCATGTGCAGCATTTACATGAAGCACTTGCTTTGCGATATCTGTAAGCCCGCGTAATTTTGCTCCACCACCAGCAAAAATAACTCCAGCGGGAAGTAAGGCTTTTCTTTCTATATTTAATAATTCATCATTGATTTTTTCCATGAGTTCGCTTACACGTGCAGATATAATTTCTACCATAAATGCCTTTGAGACGGGTTGCGACTCTGCACCAAATTCTGCTAAATCAATAATTTCATCTGAGGTGACTCCTTTTAGTGTGCATTGTCCATATGTTACTTTTAATCGCTCTGCAATATCTATAGATGTTTGCAATCCTAGTGCTAAATCATTTGTTATGTGATTTGACCCAATAGGTATAACTGAAGAATGAATCATATTCCCCTCTTCATATACTGCAATAGTGGTTGTGCTCCCTCCTACATCTACCATGACTACTCCCAAATCTTTTTGTCTAGATGTTAATACAATATCTGCAGTAGCCACTACTGATAATACAAGATCATCTATATCAATACCTGTTCTATATACGGCTTTACTAATATTTTTTATATGAGCACTCACTCCATAAATCATTTGAGCGTCTACTTCCAATCTTACTCCTGTCATCCCTACTGGATCTTTTACACCAATTTGCCCATCTACAGTAAATGTTTTTGGGAGAATATGTAATACTTCATAATTCAATGGGGCGGCAACTGTTTGGGCAGCTTCTACAACACGAGCAACATCTTCATAAGATATTTCTCCATCACTTTTGGCAACTGCCACTACTCCACGACTTTCTTGAGATAAAATTTGTGCACCACAAATACCAATCCATGCATGTTCTATGGGTACTCCTACCAATCGCTCTGCTTCTTCTAGAACATGAGAAACAGATGAAACCACTTCTTCTATACTTGTTATTGTTCCACGATGCATTCCGCCAGAGGAGACTTCTGCTGTTCCTATAATCTGGACTTCTGGTTCTTGCCCATCTATAAATACGTATTGTCCTATGGCAACACGAATAGCGGTAGACCCTATGTCTATTCCAGCGATAATATTTGTCTGCATGTTACTACGAACCATATATCTATTCAAGTATATATAAATTATATCTACTCCTTATCTACTGAACACAAAAAATATCTTTTACCTAAATATTATTATTTATAGTATACCATTTCTATACCAACAACTCAAACATATATGGATAAAATAGTATACTTCCAATAATGATAGAAAATATAGCAGCGAGCAATACCATAGCGGCTAGCATGTCTTTTATGATTTTTACCTGATATGTTAATCGTGGTTTTAACACATCTAACATTTTTTCAAATACACTATTGAGCACTTCTAAAATAAGTACAAGCATAATCATACCCAGTAATACAATCATCTCCCATCGTGCCATAGATACTACCATCCCAGCAAGCAATACCAAACAGCCTACTAATATTTGAAATTGAAAATTATGCTCATGCTTATGCACATACACAATTCCCTGCCATGCATAAGAAAAACTTTTTTTCAATTGTTTTATATATGAGAACATATACGTTTTAATAATTCTTCTTGTAAAGCAAACATTTTTTTTGCATCACTCTTTTTTTCATGATCGTACCCCAATAGATGAAGTACTCCATGAATAAGCATTAATCTAAATTCTTGTTTATATGATACTGACATTCTTTTTGCTTGGCGTTTTATATATGGGATGCTTATAAATATATCTCCTAATTCATCTGTACTCTCCCCTCCCCACATTCCTTCTTGCAATGCAAAGGATAATACATCTGTAGGTTTATTTTTTCCTCTGTATATTCGATTTAATGTTTGCATACGTGTATCTCCTATACAATGCACACTGACATCTCCTGTTTTTTTACAAGACTTCAAGACAAAAAAGACAACGCTTTCTATTGTCTTTTTTGATATACCAACTCGTTTTATTGTGCTATAGGTGATAACAGACATATCTTCCTTAAGTACTTGTAGATATAGTCGTAGTCGCTAATGGCGGTAAAACTGTTTGATCTGGAATATCTACAACAGTCTTTGTGGGTCTAAAACTTTGTACCATCATATTAAATATAGATGGATATGCAATTTGCTGTTGTATCCCTGGTTCATACACAATGACAAAAACAAACTGTTTCGTAGGGAAATATGCCACAAGCTTATCATCTCTAAGATACCCTTCTATATCAAATCTATTTGTAAACGGTGTCATATTGCTATACTGCTGCCCCGTAGCATACATCCCAAACCATGTACGAAAGTCTTGCCCAGTATCTAATGGAATTGCACGGATATCTATATACTCTCCTGTAATCGCATTTATAAGGAGATGCGCAGATTGTGGATCTATAGCCGTTGCATTCCAAGACTGTGGATAATATATACGATATTTATATACGGGATTAATATATTCTCTTACAAGCCCTGAATCAATAAGCTTCATTGGGGCAACGCCAGAAGGATTATAAAGATTTTCTAATTCTTGTCCATCATAATATCCATCTCCATCTGTATCCCATACAGTAGAATCTACCTGAACAACAGATTCTTCTATATCAGTCAATTGATCATTATCTTGATCTGCGGTACGAGTAAATATACTTGCTGGAAAATTAAGTGGTAAGAGTGTAAGTATTTCTTCTTCTATATCCACGGTAGTAGTACTTATTTCTTCTGGGATAGAAGTGTCTGGTGTGGTGGTAGAAATATCTATGACTTCATCTACTATAGGTTCTTCTATTTGGACAGTCACTTCTTCTTTCTCTGTGGATGAGGGTTGTAATTGTTTTTTTGCATCATTTATATAATGCCAAGTGGCCACAACAATAAATGCAATAAATAATATAATTGCTCCAACAATCCAAGGCCATTTTTTCCTTCCGCCTACTGGTTTAGGAGCTTTATATTGCTTTTGTACAGGCATACTTGCTGGTATTTTTTTTGCAGAAGATGAAATTACTTTTTCTTCTGCTGGCGCTGCATTATATTTTTTTTGTAATTCATATACTCGTGGATTTTGACCACCATAAAATACTGACGGTATTGTTTCTACGTCTACTTCTTCTTTTTTCCCAGATACGGGAGATTGGATTGTTTTCTTTTTTGAAAACATTTAAGAATTTGTTACTTGTGCACAAGTAATTAAACCACTTGAGACTTCTGTTAATACCTTTTGATAAAATTCAGGATCTTCCCATAGTTCAGGCATTTGTAATAAACTCATGTCTTCTGCAAATCCTACAGGGAGTGTATATCCTTGGGCTTCCAATGTAACCATTGCAGTAGTCATTGCAGTAATAATATCTTCATTTGTACAGTTACTTAGATCTACAACATCTGTCACTTCTTTTACAGGCGCTGGCTTCAATATTCTTCCTGGCCCTGCTGGATTATATCCATTTTTTACTTCTACTCCATCTATATGTGTATCACCATCTGTATCTCTTTCTAGTGGATCTGTTTTCCAAATAATAACTTCATCACCATCGCTTAGCTCATCACCATCTGTATCCCAATTTTGTGGATCTGTTCGTAATCCTTCTTCACGAAGATCATCTAGTCCATCTCCATCAGAGTCAATTGGTTGTCCAAATAATATATCATCTTCTATACGAGCTGCAGCTGGAGTTCCACCTATATCATCTGATTGTGCATCAATTTCTTTTGTACCTGTTATAAGTGGTGAAGTTTCTGTTTCTTTCTCTACAGGAAATGTTTGTGTAGTTTGGACTTCTCCAAATAATGTCTCTGGTGTTTGTGGTGAGGCAATAAATGAACTATATATCCACCATCCTCCACCACCTAGTATAGTAATGACAACAATAATAATGATAACTGTCATAATCCCACGACTAAGTGAGGGTTCCTTTATTTTATATAATTCATCTTGAGCTCCCTGTGGTGGCACTGCAATAGCAGGTGGTTCATATGCCGGCGCACTAGGTTGTATAGATATTTTATCTTGAATTTGTTGTGTCGTTCTGGCTATAAGTGGCTCTTCCAATGAAGTATGTTCTGTATCTACAAATGATGGG
>JABIGQ010000064.1 GCA_018650085.1 Candidatus Magasanikiibacteriota bacterium
ATAGATCTCAAGCGCATGACTCGTTCGAGAAAGTGAGAATAGTGTATTTCCTATAACTTTTACAGCCACGGCTCCATCTAAATAAGGAACTCCATCACCACCATCACTAATAACTGCTTTATGTACAGGATTTGCTAATTTTCCACTCACATTTAAACCACCAGCAATTTCTACCACATACGGTGGATATGGCTCCAAATCTGTATCACCAATCCCAAAATAAGCTGGATCATAAAAAATATAATCATAATCATCTACAGAAGCAGAACCTGTTTCATCTCCTAAAATCAATGGCCCCATAATTGTCGTAGTTCCACTAATATAGGTATCTCCTTCTACTGTTAAATAATAATTAGGACTAGACGTATTTATTCCAACTTTTCCATCATAGGTCACTACAAATTTTTCATCCCCATTATTTCTTACAGAAAGTAAATTTCCTGCAGTACGTGTATTATCACTATCTAAAATAAATGTATTCTCTGCAGCAGCTGCTACATGAGAACTAAGCAACGTTATATCTGAAAAACGAAGTGTATTAGTTGCTGCTGTAGATGTACTGTTTGAAAACATACTAAAATCTCCGGCAAGGAGAAGACCACCACCAGTAATCTGTGCTCCACCACGCACACTAATATTTCCATCAAATAATGTGTCTTGTCTTACTTGTAAATTACTGACTTCTGCATTCCCAATAAATGCATTTGCAATATCTGCACCAGAAATATCTATCACTTGCATTCTATCTGCATCTGGAGCAACCACATATGCATAATTCCCTTTTACAGTTACTTGATGCGCGCCATTTAAATTTGTAGAGGTCACAAACCCAACTTCTGTAGGACTGGTAGGATCGGATACATCTATGATTGATAAAGCATCATCTACATCTGAAGCTACGTATGCATAATCTCCTGCAGCAAAAACTCCTGTAGCACCATCTAATTGTGCTCCTGTAGAAGTACTCACTGTTCCTAACAAACTTGGAGACCCTGGTGTGGAAACATCTACGACAGCAAATTCACCACTTACCCCATTGGTAGCATACAATCTATTCCCATCAATAAATAATCCTTGTTTTTGCTTATCGCCATTTATACTAAATAAATCTATACTACTTGTAACAACACTTGGACTATCAATAGTAGGAACATGTATTACTGCTAACTTCCCGTTTTCATCAAGTAGATATAGATAGTTCCCTTCATTTATAATTGTTCCAGGATTTGATATATCTAAAGAAGGAACGGTCATTTCATATGGATTATCAATATCAGCAATATTTACAATGCTCAAAGGGGCTCCACCAAAAGATTCTGTAATAAATGCATACGTTCCTACTACTGTAATATCTGATATAGCTAATCCTGCATTTAATTGACTTCTATATGCAGGACTTTCAGGATTTGATATATCTAAAATAACTAAGTTATCACCAACGCTTTCTTTATTTGTAATATAGACAAAATCTCCAGAAACTGCCAAAGCTGAATATTCTCCTGCCATAAGTGTACTACTAGTGTAACTCCCAACGATACTTGGGGTATTATCTGAAATATCTATCACAGAAAAAGTAGATGATGCTATAACATATGCATAATCATCACGGACTTCTATGTCGTATGCCATATCAAGTAGTGTAGCACTCGTAATTCCACTATATAGTGTTGGGTTATTTACTTTTCCAGAAATGATAAGCTTATTTGCAACTGTTGTTTCTCCAGTAATATATCCTGTACCATCTACTGTCAATGTATATCCAGGTGTTGTCGTTCCAACCCCAACGCGATTTGTATCCGCATTTACAAATAATGTATCTGTATCTATAGTCAAATTTCCTTCGAATTCTCCAGCTCCCTCAAATAAACTATTTCCATCTACTTCAAATATGGTTGTAGCAGATGAAGTTACTGCTTTCCCAATAACCACAGGATATAATCCACTTATTGGATAAATAACATTTGAGGTAGAGCTTGCCCACAAACCACTACTCGAAACACCACCAGCAACTGGCCATGTATTACGTAAATCACCATTTAAATTTATAGAATCTACGACTAATGTAGTTGCGGTAAGTGTGCCCACAACTGTCGTGGTGGCTAGTGTAGATGTACCAGATACAGTCAATGCACCAGTAACTAACAAATCTCCGCCAATATACCCATCTCCACCAACAGTTAAATAATAATTAGGACTAGAAGAATTTATTCCTACATATCCATTTTCATTTATAACAAATTGACTTGTCCCATTATTTCTTATATGAATAACATCTCCACTACTAATAGTGGTGCTTACAATAACTGGTTTTGTAAAAGTTGTTGTAGCATTTACCGTAAACAAGTCATTGATCGTAGTACTATTTAGTATAGTATCGTTATTTACAGTCAAATTATCTATAGTCGTAGTCGCCAATGTTGTTTCTCCCAATACAGTCAAAATTTCATTAATCGTTGTCGTGTTTAAAGTTGTACTGCCAAGTACAGTGAGATTTTCACTAATAGTAGTACTAGATAATGTAGTGTCACCAAGCACCGTTAAAATTTCATTGATAGTTGTTGTATTAAGTGTGGTGTTACCAAGCACTGTCAACAATTCATTAATTGTCGTTGTGTTTAATGTTGTATTATTATTTACTGTTAACTGATCAATGGTTGTGGTAGACAATGTAGTCGTTCCGCCAACAGTAAGATTATTATTGATAGTCGTGCTATCAATAGTAAGATTTTCAATAGTAGTTGTGACAAATGATACTGTTCCTGTTACGGATAAATCTCCAAGCATAAAAACATCTCCGTCTTCATCAATTCGAAATCTTTCACTTCCTCCAAGTGCTATACCAAATAGTGTTTCGTCTGCGTCAGCAGTCGCTGGATTTATATATACGGTTCCTCCGCTCACATCATTTGACTGAGGATCTCCTGCAAATGTAATGTTCCCATTACTATCTGATACTGGGATATATTCACTTGTTGATGTAACAGATCCTGGGACGCCCTGCAAATACCTACTATTTAGCGCATATGGCGCTGCGGTTAATTGTTTTCTTGGGGTAAGCGTTGTACCAGCAACGACAACTTCTAAATAAAGATTTGTATTTTCCGAAAAAATAGTAGGATCTAAACTGTTTGTCCCAGTGCTCCCAAGATCTACAGAAAAAATACCCGATGATGGTGTTCTATTTATAGTAAGTGGGGTAACAGTCGTTCCACTAGCAGTATAAATAGGCACACCACCGGTAAGCGTACTATAAATACTAAACTGTATTGCTTTTGTGCTCGTTACTACTGTATTGTTTTCTAATAATTTTCCTTGATACGTAATAATTGATGGCGGTGCAGTAATTGTTTTTACTTCTGTATACCAAATAGTGGATAAAGCAAAAGTAAAAAATAACAAGATACCAAACAAATAAATGTATGGTTCTTTTTCACGTAATAGTGCTAATAATTTTTTATGCACAAACATTTTTTATAACAAAAACGGCAACTCCTGTGGAGTCTCATATATTATACCACATTTTTCATATAAATTCTTGCTTACTCTTCTACAATTATACACAGTGTATACACAAAAAAAACAATCTACTTTTTAGATTGTTTTTTATCTTATTTCACAAATATTTTATTTCAATTTTCCCCAGTGCTTTCCAGTATGTACTTCTGCTTTTACTGGAACATTCATCTCAATAACATCTTCCATTTCTTTTTGTAATATTTTTCCCACTTCTTTTTCTTTTCCTTTTTTTACTTCCATTACTATTTCATCATGCACTTGCAAAAGCATACGTACATCATCACCAAAGGCTTGAATTTTTTTATGCACTACTATCATAGCCATTTTCATCATGTCTGCTGCAGTTCCCTGCACGGGCATATTTATTGCCATGCGCTCTCCTGTAGTTCGTATTTGATGATTTCGTGCTTTTAGCTCTGGAATATATCGCCTACGCCCAAACAGTGTTTCTACATATCCATCTTTTTTTGCTTGCTCCAATATAATATCTAAATATTTTTTTACAGATGAAAAACCAGAGAAATATGCATCAATAAATTCACGAGCTTGCTCTACTGGTAATCCTGTTCGTGATGCCAATCCATATGCCCCCATACCATAAAGCACCCCAAAATTAACTTGTTTTGCAGCACTACGCATTTCTGCGGTAACCTCATCAATAGGCACCTGATGAATAATAGCAGCAGTAGCCTTATGAATATCTTCATCTTTTTTAAAAATATCAATCATGTTTTTATCTTTTGCCAAAGAAGCAATCACGCGCAATTCTACTTGAGAATAATCTGCAGCAATCAACACATAACCAGGGGCTGCAATAAATGCATTTCTGATTTTTTTCCCTGTTTGCGAGCGAATAGGAATATTTTGTAAATTTGGATCTGAACTAGAAAGCCTTCCTGTTGTCGTGACCGCTTGATTAAACGTTGTGTGTAATCGTCCTGTTTTTTTATTTACCAATGTGGGCAATACGTCCACATATGTATTTTGTAATTTGGCCAATTCACGATATTTTTCGATAAACGAAATAATTGGATGGTATTCTCGCAATTTTTCTAACTCATTGGCTGCAGTCGAATATCCTGTTTTCCCTTTTTTAATTCCAGCAGTTGGCAACGCCAAATCTACAAATAATATTTCCCGCAATTGCTGTGATGAGGCAATATTAAATTCTTTCCCTGCTTCTTCATAAATATTTTTTGTTAATTCTGCCAATTCTTCTGCAATATTCTTTGATAATTCTCCAAGATACTCACTATCAAGCTCCACCCCAGCTAATTCCATTTTTGCCAACACAGGAATAAGTGCCATTTCTATATGATCAAACAACCCTCTATTCCCCATATCCTCCAGTTCTTTTTCATAATGGTGAAAAAGAGAAAATACATACTGATACGTTAAAACTACATCTTCAATATCTACCCCAAACAATGTTTGCTGTGCCTGAGGTTTCCCTACATGAATATCTAATTCACGTAATAATATTGCAGACAAATCATGTGCCCGAGTGCTTGCATTGATAATATATGATGCAATCATAAGGTCAAACAATACCGCCTGCACTTGTATGTTATTTCGTAATAATACTTTTACTAATTTTTTTATATCATGCGCTACAACAGTATGCTTTTCCTTTGTAAAATATGAAAAAAGTTTTTCTTTTTCTTCCTTTGTCAAAAAAGACATGTCTATATAATAAATTCCTTTTTCTTCAAAAACAAAAACAAATCCTTGTAATGTTCCTGACACAGAATTCCCATCTACTATTTCTTTACATCCACAAATGTCCACTGATTCTAATATTGAGAAAAATTTTTTCTTCTGATCATTTCCCACTCGGACGACCTTCATATGTTTTTTTGTACTCTTCTCTACTGGTTCTCCCGGAAGACGTTTCACCAATGAGTGAAACCCAAATTCACGAAATGATTTTCCCATGACAGCGTAATCAATAACAGAGGTGACTGTATTATCTATATTAAAATCAAGCCCATCCACATCACAACAAATTTGTGCTAACTCTCTACTCATGTAAGCATCGTTTTCCCCCTCTTTTAATTTTTCCAACATCCGCGGAGATAATGCTTGTTGTATTGCTGAATCTTTTACTGCTACTTGTTTATATACATCGTCAAGAGTTTTCGCACTATCTATAATTATTTTTGCTGTTTTTTCTCCAATACCACGAATCCCTGGTATATTATCAGAAGAATCTCCTCGAAATGCTTTATAATCTACCACACGTTCTGGCCCAAACCCAAAATGTCTCTGCACTTCATCAATATCAAATAATGTAAAATCACTCATGCCTTTTCGTAAAAGATACACGTGAATATTTTCTGTTACTAATTGTAATAAATCTTTATCACCTGTCACCACAATACAATCAAGGTCTTTATGTTTTTTCCCCAAAGTGGTCACAATGGTTCCTATTACATCATCAGCCTCAAATCCTTCTTTTAAAAACAAAGGAATTCCAACACGTTTCAATGTTTCTTGAATTAATGGAATTTGAGAATATAAATCATCATCTGCCCTTACCCTAGTCGCTTTGTACTCACTATAGACTTCATCACGAAATGTCTTTCCGCCTACATCAAAACTTACTGCAAGATATTTTGGTTTTAAATCATTTAATACTTTTAACAGCATGGAAAAAAAACCATACACCGCATGGACGGGTGTCCCGTCATCGGTGGTCAGTGGTGGAAGCGCATGATACGCTCGATGGATCAATGCATGCCCATCTATAATAATAAATATTTCTTTTTTCATGTATACTATCTTGTTTAAATAATTTCGAAATATTTTTCTAAAATTTTGAGCGAGGTAGTGCTGAGAGTTATTAAAGGATACCAGCGTATCATTGAATAACTGTATGTACAGTGTAACATAAAAAAAACACCTGCGATAGGTGTTTTTTTTACACTCATATTATTATCAAAAAATTATTCTTCCAGTGGCTCCTCCTCAGCCTGCTCAATAGCAGGGTCAACGAGCAATGTAAGCCCATCTGTACTTACAGTTCCATCAAACATTACAGCCTCTCCTTCCAATCGCCATCTTCCCAATCCTAGACGAGGAATCTGAATAGGAACAGCCCCAGTCCCATGTAATTCATCTTCATATATGTCTACTTCTTTCCCATCTTTTTTTGCAATTACTCGTACAAATTCTACCCCCTCTGGACGATATATAGATGCCGTTAATGTAAATGGCATATTATCTTGCGTCACACTCTTTGCGCTTAAGCTCCAAATAAATGCAGCAGTATCTCCACTACGCGGCGCAAACACAAATGGAATTTCTTCTTCCAATGTATTTCCCACATCATCTTCTACAATAACCGTTAGTCTATGTCCCCCTTCATTTAATCCACTAGCATCATAGTGCAAATTAAATGGATGTGCTGTTTCTACACCAACACGTGCACCATCTAACATATATATAACTTGGGAAACACCGCGTGGCGCAGTAAAAATAATTTCTGTGTCAATAACTTCTGAAAAAACAATACTATTTTTTGCGGGATATACAATTTCCATGCTTGGAATAAACTCCAGTGCATATTCATCATCTAC
>JABIGQ010000007.1 GCA_018650085.1 Candidatus Magasanikiibacteriota bacterium
TCGTCCTGGAATTTCTGCTTTTGAAATTGATATGGAGGCGGAGCGATTGATTCTAGAAGCGGGTGGAAGACCGGCGTTCAAGGGGTATCGTTCTTCAAGAAGAGATCCTAAATTTCCTTCAACTATTTGTGCATCTGTAAATACAGAAATTGTTCATGGTATAGCAACGAAGGACAAGGTCTTGAAAGATGGTGATATTTTTAGTATTGATATTGGGATGCAGTGGCCAGTAAATTCAGGTGAGGGGTTAAAGGGGAATGGATATTTTACAGATACTGCAATTACTGTCCCTGTTGGAGAGATTAGTGAGGAGACAAAAAAGTTATTAGCTGCAACAAAAAAATCACTTGAAATTGGGATTACTCAGGTTCAGGCTGGTGGAACAATTGCGGATATTGGGAAAGGAATTGAGGCGTATATTAAGCCACTTGGTTATGGGATTGTTCGTGATCTTGTAGGGCATGGTGTGGGTGATGAGGTTCATGAGGAGCCGCGTATTCCAAATTATTATGATAAAAGTTTACATGCATGGAAGATAGAGCCGGGGGCTGTGCTTGCTATTGAGCCTATGATTACTATTGGGAAGCATCATATTGTGGTGGCTTCTGATAAATGGGGAATTATGACAAAGGATGGTTCTTTGTCTGCGCATTTTGAGCATACGATTATTGCGACGGAAAAAGGGCCTGTGGTTGTGACGAGACGACCGAGGGAATTGGCGGCATAATTAAAAGTTTTTATTATACTTATGAATATTCTTGCGGTGGATCATGGGGAGAAAAGGATCGGGCTTGCTTGGGCGCAGGTTGGTTTGGATTTGGTATTGCCTTATGGTTTGATTGAAAAATCTGGAAAGGAAGGACAGTTGGAAGCGTTGAAGAAACTTATTGTAGAAGAACGTATTGATAGGGTTGTTTTTGGGTTGCCGTTTCATTTAGAAAGTGGAGAGGAGACGAGGCATACAAAAGAAATTCGTGAGTTTGCAGAGGATTTAGGAAAGAGTATAGAGGCAGAGATTTGTTTTGAAGATGAACGTTTGACTTCTCAGGAAGCGGATACTATGGGAGGAGAGGTTAGTCGAGATGAAAAAGCTGCAATGATTATTTTACAATCATATTTGAAAAATCTGCAATAAGTCTAGTCTATGGATGCTATTGTGTTAGGGCGCAAAGATGTTGGTGAGTATAATCAGTGGGTGGTTTGTCTTTCTCAAAAATATGGCAAACAACAATATCTTATGCGTGGTGTAAAAAAGATTACAAGTAAAAATGCGGCTCATATAGAGCCGTGTTCTTTTATAGATGCAACAGTGGTTTCTGGAAAAGATTTAGATATTCTTACTACAAGTTATTTACAAGATTCTTTTACGCTTATACAACAGGATTATGTGAAGCGATTGATGGCAGATACTATATTGCGTATAGTTGATTTGCTTACTATTTCTGGAGAAGACGGGCAGGTGTTTGATGTATTACTTTCGGGCTTATATTCTTTGAGTACGGATTCTGTGGTATCTGCGGTGAGGTGGATAGATTTGTTTATGCTTCAATTATGTGAGGCAATAGGTATTGTTCCGGTGTTAGATCGTTGCTGTGTGTGTGGAAAATCACGTAGGGAGATGAATACCCCTGTATTGTCTGCATTACACGGAGGAGTGGTGTGTAGGGGCTGTGTGGGGGGAGTAGGGAAGTCTTATGCCCCTAAAGAACGCCTCTATTTGCTAAAAAATGAGGCTGATTTTCATGCATTTATGCATCATCATGTTAATTTTCATTTACCACAAGATATTTTTGATTGGGGAGATATTGAAAAATGGCTTAAATAAGCCGATTTGTTCACATCGGCTCCTTGACAGAATTTTAATATTATTATATAGTATGCCTACTTGTTTTAGTTATATATATACATATGTCACAAGATAATCAGATTAAATTGCAGTGTACTGAATGTAAACGCACCAATTATTTCCCTAACAAAAATGTAAAGAAGTTAAAGGATAGAATTGAGTTGAAGAAACATTGTAAATTTTGCGGTAAACATACATTGCACAAAGAGACAAAATAAGATATAATAATCCCGTAAAATCGGGATTATTTGTTATGGGCGTGTCGTATAGTGGCAGTACAGGGGTCTCCAAAACCTCTTGCGGGGGTTCGATTCCCTCCACGCCTGCTGAAAGTTTTAGAAGAAAAAAATGCCTACAATGGTGTTTTTTTATATAGGTAGAATTTTTAGTAAAAATCTGTTACAGTATCTATACTATGAAGAATAAAAAATATTAATATAATATTTATGAAAAAAGAAAGGTTTACTGCAAAAATTTCTGTACATATATTATTTATGAAAGAAAATAGTATCCTTCTTTCATTAAGAAAAAATATAACTTTAGATGGGCTATACGGATTGGTAGCAGGGCATTTAAATGGAGGTGAAACAGTGACACATGCAATTATGAGAGAAGCAAAAGAAGAAGTTGGGGTGATAGTTGACCCAAAGGATATAAAAATTGCAAATGTATGTCATAATTTCAATCCAAAAAATAATACAGAATTTGTACAGTTTTATACAATTTGTAAAAAATGGGATGGTGAAATCACGAATGCAGAGCCGGAGAAATGTGGTGGACTACAGTTTTTTCCTGTAGATAATTTGCCTGATAATATTGTCCCATATATAAAAGATGCAATTGAAAAGACATTGGCAGGGGTAACATTTTATGAATATGGTTGGGGGGAGAAAGAATATAGTCTTGATTTTTAGTTAATTAATATTTTTTACTTAATATACATATGGAAACAAAAGATGTTAATGGAAATGTTTTGAAAAATGGTGATAGCGTGCAGTTGATAAAAGATTTAAAAGTAAAAGGTTCTTCTATTACATTAAAAGTAGGACATGTAATAAAAAAGATTAAGTTGATAGATGATCCAGAAAATATAGAATGTAAAGAGGGAAGATCTACATTTGTTTTAAAAACGTGTTTTTTGAAAAAGCGGAAGTAAAACAAAAATAAAAACACATCTCGATTTAATCAAGATGTGTTTTTTAATATACAAAATTATCTTGTATATTTCCCCATTAATGTTACTCTACCCAGAGTATGTTCGTTTATTGCTCCTAGTAATTGCGCTTTTGTACTTCCTGCTGGGAGGGAAAGAGTAGTGTCTAGTGCATAGAGTTTAAACATGTATCTATGTGTTCCAGATGGTGGACAAGGACCGCCATAATTATTGTTTCCAAAATCATTTTTACCCTGGACTGCACCTGCTGGCACATTGCCTTGTGCTATTGTCTTTGTGTCTGGACTTATATTCCACATTACCCAGTGCACCCAATCACCTGCAGGGGCATCTGGATCATCTACAAGTAGTGCTAAACTTTTTGTATCTTCCCTTATATTTCCAATTGATAGTGTAGGATTTATATTTGCTCCATCACATGTATATTTTGCTGGAATTGCTCCTGCATATGAAAATGCTGAAGATGAAAGAAGTAGTGGTTTTTCCTCGGGGATTACTGGGTCTGGTGTAGCGACAGGTTTAGATTCTTCAGGTTTGGGTTCTACTTGTTCTGCTGGAGCGGGTGTTTTTTCTTGCGGTTCTTTCACCATTACTCCTGGTGTTTCTGGCACTTCAGTTATTTCCTCTACTATTGGAGTTGGATCTGCTGGTGTTGTTTGCGGTTGTGTTTGAATAGTTTCTTTTGTACCGCATCCTCCTATGAGAAGTATTGCTATTAGCAATGGAATGTATTTATACATGTGTAGGTTATTAAAAATAATTAGTCTAATAGTATCTTACTATATTTTAGTTTTTGAGTAAATAGAAAACAGTATTAAGCGATTAGATAGTTTAGTGCAATAAAGTCTGGGATTGCCACGTTGTCCTAACGGCAACTCGCAATGACGTATTTATTTAGTTATACGTTACAGAAAAAATATGGTATAATAAATATATGAAATTAGATATTCATGTAGGAACTTGGTCACTTGGTTCCACTATCCAATTAAAAGAATATTACAAGGCATTGGCAAATGACTATTCTTTATATTTTTCAAAAGAAGAAATTATTGCATGGAAAAAAGGAATACACTTGGATAAAATTTCATATGAGACAAAAGCATTTAACAATATTGAAGGAACATTAGACAATGGCATGAGTCTAGATATAGTAGAAGATGGCTTAGTTATTTTAGGAAAAAAAGGAGAAAACGTAAAAGAAGATACTCAGCATGTATCAGAATTTTTAACAAATCATATTGAACCATTTTTACAAAACATGCGTGGTAGGGATGTAAGTATCCCAAAGATAACAGAAGAAAAATTTGTCCCACGTGGTACAGTAATTTACGCAAGGCGATTGACACAAAAACAGTTAGAAGAAATATTTGTCGAGTTAGATTGTCCGGTGTATAAAAAAGTGAAATTAGAAAAAGGTGGCATGTGGATAGGGGAGACAGCGGCAGTATTGTTTAATGTTTCTTTAAATAAAGACGAATTAGAGGAAACAGTGCGCTATCTTATGTTTGCACGTTTGTATGAGCAAGAGTTAAAGCAAATGCTTACTGTTCAGCGAGTGCTCTGGAATCAGATAGAAGGAATTAAATATCAACGATTATATAAATATAGTGAGTTACCAGATGTTCGTGATAGGGCATTGCAGATTCAGTTAAATACTGTTTTTTTTCGTGGTCGCTCTAGACAAATGAATCAATTTTTATCTTGGCGTGAAGAATATATAGATCAATATTTATCTGATCATATTTTAAGTCAGACATTTTGTGGATTTTTTCGATCACTAAAATCTACCCAAAGATATTTAGATGAGATGTGGGAAATGACTTCCAGGCATGCAGATGTAACTGTGGAAGCTATATCACTATTATATAGTGATACGCAGCAAAGAGAATTGCGCACATTGCAGAGATTATTCTTGGTATCGACTGTGGTTTCTGTATTATCTTTAGGTGCGCTTGCAGGGTCAAAGATGCTGACATATACGAAACAAGGAGAGATCCTCACCCAAGCGCATATTTCTTCTTGGAGTGTAGATTCTTTTGTATTTTATGGATTGATAACGTTGGGAGTTTCTCTGTTATTCTATTTATTATTTTACATGGTGTTTGGGACTTTCAGAAAAGCAAAGAGGATTATACGAAAGAAATAATTTTTTAATTCCATTTTTCTGTACGGTCTAATATATCTTTCATCATTTCATCTATAGGCAATTCTTGCTCTATTTTTTTTACTTCTTCTACTGTGGCACGTAGTTCTGGACGTTTAGGATTAAACAGAGAACAGCAGTCATCGTGCGGTAAAATAGAGGTTTCAAATGTTCCAATTTCTTTTGCTTTGTCAATAATTTCTTTTTTATCAAAACCAATCAATGGGCGAAGTATTGGAAGAAAAGAGGACTCTTCTATTGTTGTCATGTTTTCCAATGTTTGTGAGGCTACTTGTCCGAGTGCTTCTCCGGTAATAATCGCTTTTGCTTTTATGTTTCTTGCCAGTGTATTAGCCACACGCATCATGAGTCTTCTATACAGTATAATGCGATATCGTTCTGGGCTTCCTAGCATTATTTTTTTCTGTGCATCTGCAAGTGGTGCGAGATAAAGTGGTGTGTGTTGGGCATATTTTCCTGCCAGTTTTGTCAATGTTTTTACTTTTTCAATAGAGGCATCTGTCGTGTATGGATAAGAGTGAAAGTGAAGAAATATTGGGGTGAGTCCGCGCTTTTGTGCGTAGTATGCTGAAACTGGAGAATCAATACCACCAGACATAAGAATAATGACACGCCCTTGTGTTCCTACAGGAAGCCCACCTTGGCATTGGATTTTATTTGTATACATATATGCTTGTCCACCAGTAAGTTCTATCCACACAGTCATTTCTGCTTTTTTTAAGTCTACTTTTTTTGGGTGGTGCTTATAAATTGCAGATCCAATAATTTTGCCTACTTCTGGTGAGTTGATAGGAAATGTTTTATCGGAACGTTTTACCATGACACGAAATGATTTAAATGTTTTATCTTTTAGTATATCTACAGCAACTTTTTTCGTCTCTTCTATGTCTGCCGTTATCACTCGTGCTATCCCAATATATGCAAGACCAAAAACACATTGCATTGCTTCTTTCCAGCTATCTTCCATCTCTGGTGTATAGTCTTTTAATTCAATAAGAATACGTCCTTGTCCTTTTTTTATTGTTTCAATTGTATTGCTAACAGCATGTTTTTTTGCTTGAATACCAATCATGTTCATAAGCGCACGTTCAAACATTCCCTTATTTTTCCCTTTGAGAGCAATCTCATCGTAATGGCATAATATTGTATAGCTCATATATTCTTTATTTATTTCTTTGATTCGGGTAATTTAAATGTGGCGACAAACGTAGATATAGGCATGGCAAGGAGTAGTCCTATACTTCCTACAAGTGTACGTACAATTTCTGTAGCAACGACTTCATTATTTAGGGTACTAAGAATTGTAGCAAATGGGCCTTCCTGTAGGTAGATAATAATAACAAGTGGAAACGCAGCACCAATATATGCAAGGACAAGGGTGTTTATCATAGCGCCAGTATGGTCTTGCCCAATGCGTATTGCTCTGGTAAATAATTCTTTTTTTCTCATCTCAGGGTTTGCTTCACGGAATTCGTGAACAATAGAAACTTGATTGATAACAAGATCATCTATAACTCCAAGGGTTCCAATAATAATGGCGGCAAGTAAAAGCCCTTGCATATTGATATGTTTATACCCAAGTGCAACAAGAAATGTAGCTTCATCATCTACAAATCCAGTAAGAGAGGTAAGCCCTACAAAGACCCATGCAAGTAATCCGGTAATTCCAAGGGTAATAATAATTCCTATAAGTGCTTGATGTGCTTTTTTTGTGCGCCCATAAGAAAAGTACATATTCCATGTCATGGCTAGTGTACCCCCAAGAATGGTGACCCATACAGGAGACCAACCTTTTAATATGAGTGGAATAATAACAAGCATGGCTATGATTATTGTCACTATCAGATTTATAAGAGATCTTATTCCTTTTTTCCCATTGGTAAACCAGATGACGAGTACAAATAATCCTATGAGTGTTAGAATCCAGCCACGGCGGATAAAGTCTACTATCATGTATTTCTCGCTTTCATCTTCCAATGTCATGTGTTGTACCAAGACATTATTTCCTTTTGCTGCATGGCTAAGTGATCCTACTTCTATATCTTTTTCAATAATAAATCTTTCTCCAGATGTATCTTCTACTCGGATAAATTCGTCTGTAGAGTCTATTACTTTCGCTTCAAATATGGCGTCACTTTCTTGCGCGGATGCAAAGAGTGGAATAAAACACAGTATGGTAATAATGATTATTTTTTTCATCATATATTTTTACTTAATATAAATTATCATGTATTATACCATTATTATGTGTTCTATGACTAAAAAAATATTTCAAGACATTTCATATACACTAAAACGACATAAGCGGGCTCGGTGTATAAAAATTGCTGTGAGTGCTGTTCGTGGTGTGGTTATTACGGTTCCTCCTTTTGTGCGTTTATCCGATGCAGAGGGTTTTATTATAGAAAAATATGATTGGATTATATCACAAATGGCACATGTAGAGGCCTCACCTGTAGCAAATTGGGGGAGTTATAATAAGTACAAGGGGCGGTCTTTACAGCTTGTGCGAGATCTGGTAAAGGAGTGTAATGTGCATTATAACTTTTCTTATACTACTATACGGGTAAAAGACATGCATACGCAATGGGGAAGTTGTAGTAGTGACAAGAGGCTTAATTTTAATTATCGTCTGTATTTTTTACCACGTCATCTTGCTCAGTATATTGTTGTGCA
>JABIGQ010000008.1 GCA_018650085.1 Candidatus Magasanikiibacteriota bacterium
AATATCTATACTCACTACTTGTAATTCAAATACGTCCTCTTTCTTTGGGTGAGCACTTACTGTACCCGTGATAGCTAGAGATGACTCCTGAGTAAGCGCATCTACTGATCCCCAGGTCTCTTCACTCACTGCACTTTTTACCACTACTGCCTGAATAAATCCAGAACCATCACGAAGCTCTAAAAACGCTATCTTTCCGCTTGATCGCTTATTTGAAAGCCATCCCTTTACTGTGATTTCTTTTTCTACATGTGCGTGTGCGTCTGAGATAAACATGTGTTTCATATAAATATAATTAAGTATATCTAGATTACCATAATCTCTTGCCTTTCTCAAGAGATTGCCCCACCAGCTCCTTGACCAGGATTTGAACCTGGAACCTATCGGTTAACAGCCGATTGTTCTACCAATTGAACTATCAAGGAATTTAGAGTCTACTTACTATTTTTATATGGCCTAAAAAAGTCCACTTTCTTCCTATTTTTTCTCCAAACTCCTTACCGATACACCATATCGCTGCGTTGTTTGTCAAAAAAACAGAAAAAAACTATCTCTTTTTTAGCTCACACAAAAATAATAAATAGACTCATATAAAAAAACCGCCTTGATTAGGCGGTCTGTATATTTTTTTCTATACGAAACTACCCAATCTTTTGAAGACGGTTATTATTGCTATTATTGTTTCGTAGGTTTTTCATATGTTTTTAGTATAGGGTGTGGTTGTGTTTTTGTCAAATTAGAGTATGAATATATGACAGATATACTATTTTATGGTATATTCTACATATCAAGACGAAGGGAATCCGAACGGCTAATTACCTAAGGAGACCCTTCTTTTTTTTATGCAATTTTTTTACGTAATCCTTCATTTCCTAAATTATCAAAATATTTTGGATATAAAGAAGAAGCAAATTTTTTATTTGGAAAAAGTGTTTTTGTAAACCTTTTTTCTTCTATCAAATTGTCAACAAAAAAAACACCTTAAATAAGAGGAAAAACAAGCATTTCAACCCAATACAAAAAAGACCGAATAAACTGTCTTTTTTCTATATAATCTAGCTATTTACAATCCCCACCACAACAACTATCTCCCTCTTTACATTCTTTATCAGGACAACAATCCGTGCAATGACAATCTCCTTCAACACAGTGCATTTTACATTTATTATCTTCATTTAATGGCACCCCACATGAGCATGTTTTTTCTTCCATAGAAAAATATATTAGAAATAAATAATGTATTTATATAATAACATTTATTCCCTTATTTCACCAACTCCACATCCTTTATAACCACATCTTGCAATGGACGAGAATTCCTATCTGCTGCAACAGCTTCTATAATATGCACAATATCCATACCACTCATCACATACCCAAAGTTCGTATGCTTTCCATCTAACCATGGTGTTTCCTTTCCAGTCACAATAAAAAATTGTGACCCATTTGTATTTGGTCCCGCATTTGCCATAGCAAGACTCCCAGACACCAATGGTTTCCCTGTCTGCTCATCTGGAAATGTATATCCAGGGCCACCCATACCATCATTTGTAGGATCATTATCTTTACTCAATGGATCCCCACCCTGAATCATAAAACCAGGAATAACTCTATGAAATGTTATCCCATCATAGAAATCTTCCTTTGCAAGTTTCATAAAATTCTCCACAGCCAAAGGAGCCACATCCCAATAAAATCCTACTTGGATATCTCCAATAGTCGTCCGAATAATAGCACTAGTATATACTTCTTCCTCCACCACCACTTCTTCTTTTTCCACCTCTGGTGTCTTCCCCTCTTCTACATCTTCTAGTTGCTCCATAACCTCCACAAATCCATCATCCACCGTCTCCACACCACTTATCTCATCTGTATAAGAAAGAGACGGACGAGAAGCCCCACATCCTGTAACAAAAATAGTCAAAACCGCAAGTGTAAAAATAAACTTCATATACGTTATATATTAATGAATAGTGTGAATTAGAAATAATAATCATTTACGTCATTGCGAGCGCTAGCGAAGCAATCCCAGAGTTTAGCGCACTAGAGTTTGGGATTGCCGCGTTGTCCTATCGGCAACTCGCAATGACGTGTTTGGTACAAGATATACAAATAAATATATTAAATAAAAAAATAATCTACCGAATAACAGCATTATCCACATGACGAGCAACAATTTCTCTCAACCCTTCCATCTCACTTAGAGCATAAGGCTGATAAGCAGCATACTTAGGATCCAATGTATGCCCAGGACGAAACGTCTGCCCAAACCAATGCGTAGCACCAGAAATCATCCCCGCCATATTCTCTATAATCTCTGGCGTATGCAATTCTTTTACAATAGTAGTCCTAAACTCATATGGAATACCACTACTCATAATAAGAGCAATACTTTTTTTTATCTGCTCTGGATCACCCACATCCCCCACCAACTGCCTATAATTTTCAGCATCTGTCTTTATATCCATGGCCACATAATCTAACACCCCCGCCTCATATGCCTTTTCTAATATTTCTGGACGCGCACCATTACTATCTAATTTTACCAGAAAACCCTTCTCTTGAATACGCCCCATAAATTCTATAAGATCCGGCTGCAACGTAGGCTCCCCACCAGTAATAACCACCCCATCTAATTTTCCTTTTCTTTCCTCTAAGAATTTAAAAAACGGCTCCTCGTCAAAAAAGCTATGCTGAATCTTTTTTATCTCAACAGGTAAAACAAACTCAGGATTGTGACAATACCCACAGCGAAAATTACACCCAGGAGTAAAGATAATACACGCCGTCTTATCTGGATAATCAAGCACTGTAAATTTTTGGATTCCACTAATGATCATAAAATAATGAATTGTGTGAATTTAGAATTAACTTAAAAAACTACTCATGAGAGCACAGTATATTTATTTTTGAACGGATATTTTTAGTTTACGCTAAATATAAATAATCTTCAATAAACTAAGTTCAGTATATGCTTATTAAGATAAAAAGAACCACGATTTCCCGTGGCCCTTCTCTTTGATCGAATAATTTCGACAAGCATGATGAAATTACCACGATCTTCTTTACTCAATTATTACACAGTCGCTGTAGCATACTGAGTAGTAAACGCACTATTTGCAGTATTACATTCCTCAAAAAACTTTCGTGAACAAAATTCTGACTTCTTCCCTTTATTATAGTGACTCATAGGACGGTGATATCCCATCACGCGTGTCCATACTTCACAACGAGTGCGGTTGGTGTGCTGTTTTGGTGCAGTCATATGTAAAAAAATTAATAATTAATATATAATATTATTTATGCCCCTCATCACTCTTATGCGGCGCACGATACTCATGATCTATAGATGATACATTGTCCCCAGTAATTCCCATCTCGTCATCACACCTAGGACAAAAATCATATTCTCCAGCTACATACCCATGCTTTGGGCAAATAGAAAATGTAGGAGAAATAGTAATGTACGGCATGTGATACTTTTCCAAAACTTTCTTTACCAAATTACGACAAGCAGTCGCAGAACTCAATCGTTCACTCATATAACAATGAAATACTGTTCCACCGGTATACTTAGTTTGAAGCTCATCTTGCAGATCTAGCGCCTCAAATAAATCATCTGTATATCCCACTGGGATTTGTGATGAATTGGTATAATACGGTGCCTCACTTGTTCCTGCTTGGATAATATCATCACCAAATCTCTTTTTATCTTCCTTTGCAAATCTATATGTAGTTCCCTCTGCCGGTGTCGCTTCTAGATTGTATAGATTTCCAGTTTCTTCTTGATACTCTTGCAATTTATCACGCATGAAATCTAGAATTTCTAAAGCAAATTTCTGCCCAGCTTCTGTCGTTAAATTTTCTTTATCTCCAGTAAAATTACGAACTGACTCATTTACACCATTGATCCCAATAGTAGAAAAATGACTGCTCAATGTTCCTAAATATCTTTTTGTATATGGAAGTAATCCACGATCTAACCATTTTTGCACTTCTTTTCTTTTTATTTCCAGAGAAGTCTTTGCTAAATCCATTAAATATGCAATACGTTTGAAATACTCTTCTTTATTTCCCTTATGCGTATACCCTATACGTGCCGCATTTAGCGTAACCACACCAATTGATCCTGTCATCTCTGCTGAACCAAATAGTCCACCACCACGTTTTTTTAATTCTTTTAGATCAAGTTGCAAACGACAACACATAGATCGCACATCTTCTGGATTCAAATCTGAATTAAGAAAATTCTGGAAATATGGCGTACCATACTTAGCAGTCATTTCAAACAATGGTAATGTCTTCTCATCTTCCCAATTAAAATCTTTTGTAATATTATACGTTGGAATTGGAAACGTAAATGTACGCCCCTTCGAATCCCCTTTAGTCATTACTTCTATAAACGCTTTATTGACCACATCCATTTGTGGTTTCAATTCTTTAAACGTATAAGCAAATGGTTCTCCACCCAGTAATAATCTTTTATCTTTCAAATCATCTGGCACTGTCCAATCTAATGTAATATTTGTAAACGGTGTCTGTGTTCCCCATCTAGATGGGATATTTAAATTAAAAACAAATGATTGAATATTTTGATATACATATTTATATACCTTTTCTTCAATATATTTTTCCTTTAATTCTTCTGATGGAAATGAAATTTCACTTTCTTTTAATTCTTCACGTAGTTCCAATTCATAT
>JABIGQ010000009.1 GCA_018650085.1 Candidatus Magasanikiibacteriota bacterium
CAGTTTTAAATTCCCATTTATAATATCCGGACCTACTATCATCAAATGCACCGTCTCCATCTTTTCTTTTTATTGTATTTAACAAATTTACTGTATACCACATGTCTTCTTCACGGCTACCTAATAATTCCTGTGGATCAAATACAAATGTATAAGCATGACGTGCGTCTCCATCTTCATACATAGTCATAGCATTTGCATTTACCAGAGGTACTTCTGCTAAATTTGCGTCTGATGATCTAAGTATACGAACAGCAGAAGTATCTAGCGTATCACAAATAAATGCTCCTGATCCATCATCTAAACAATCACCATAATATGGATTTATAATATTATTATCCCCATCTAGCTGACACCCTTCGCGAGTTGAACCACCATTTTCCGTCCAACAGCTATCATTACTATTTATAATAATACTTTCTGGATTAATAGGTTCTATAAATGTAACAGCAATTTTTGTGTTTCTTTTTATATCTGTAGCATTTCTAAATGGATAATGATCTGAAATAATAGACCCCAGTGATCCACTTCCTGCAAATGTTTCAAATCCAGGCCTTCTTCCTCCATCTAACCCCCGCCTAGACGTGGCACTTAGTAAACTGCTAATCACAAACTGAACAATAGCAAGAGCAGAAAGTATAATTACTAATCCAATAATTGCATTTGATATTATTTTTTTTGCTTTTCCAATAGTTTCTTCTTTTCCTGCAGAAGTCATCCATAATGCACCAGCGTAGACCATGATTCCTAATAAAATTGTCCCAAGCAATCCAAGTACTGCACGAATAATACGAGCAACAATGACACGAATATCTGTTCCAGATAATGCAATAGTATCTTCTATAGGTTGTAAACCAAGTGTATCTTGTGCATGAACTTGTCCTGTAAATAAAAATGGTAAACAAAAAACAACACCAAAGAAAAACACAGTCAATGATGTTGCTTTTATAAAACGAAAAGTTTTAGAGTGAATCCACCGAGACATGAAGCAATGGATTAAAGAATTAGAAACACTAACTCAATTGTGCTTGGAGAAGAGTACGAACTCGTGCACCATCTGCACGTCCGCCAATATTTTTCATAACTGCTCCCATTACAACACCAAATTGAGTATCACTTCCAAGTGTGGAAAGTGTTTCCTTTATTATACCATTAATTTCATCATCTGGTAAGTCTTCTGGCAAATAAGCTGTGAGTATCTTTAATTCTTTTTCTACAGCAGAGATAAGATCCTCTCTATTTCCTTTTCTAAATTCTACAATACTATCTTTTAATTGTTTTACTTGTTTTTTTATTACAGTCATTACCGCATCATCAGACAGTTCAGATTTCGTTTCAATTTCTTGATTTTTAATCTGTGAATACAAAATACGCAACGTTGATAACGTTGCGGTATTTCGTTCTTTCATCGCCTGATCACGTGCCTGTAAAATATCTGTTCTTAAAGACATATATTATACATTTACCTTCTTTTACGATTAAAGAGTTCTTCATCTGGTGGAAGTTTCCCAACCTTTTGAAGATATGCTTTTTTTGAATTTATTTTTAAACGTTGAACCGTATTGTTTCTTTGGACATTCTTACTTGGCTTATCTTCAAGAAATTTAACTTTTCTTGCCTGAAGAATTTTACCAGAACGAGTCCATTGTTGTTTTACGCGTCTAAAAAATGCTTCAAATGATTCATTTTTCTTTCTTTTTATTTCTGACATACTTGCTTGTCACCTCCCGTTAGGGACAAATTAAAAATAATATAATTAGACTTGTTGCATAATAAGCTTTGTTGCGAAATTTTCATATTTTGAGGCAGATTTTATAAATATTTTTTGATACATAGCTATGCTACGTAGATAAAAATTTTATGAAAGCTGTCCAAATATATGGAGATTGCAGCAGAAGCTTATTATGCAACAAGTCTAACAGCTAGACTATACACGTATTTACTAAGAAAGTCAATAGTCTTACATGAATTCTCTTAATTTCTTTCTCTGCTATGCTTCTAAGATCTTTTTTAGTTTTTTTCCTATTTTCTTTTGATCTACAATTTCTTGGATACCTGAACTCATATCACGTATAATCACTGTACCATCTTGGACCTCTTTTTGTCCTAAAATAACAGTATGAGTAGCATGTTGCTTATCTGCTAATTCCAACTGTGCCTTTAGAGATCCTTTTGATAAATTAGCTCCCAAAGTAATGCCCTCCCGTCTTAATTCTTCCATAAGAAATAATGCACGTCGTCTCCCCTGTTCTCCAAGTTGTGCAAAAAATAGATGCGGTTGTTTTTCTTTCTTTTCTTTCCCTTGATGTTGTTGGGCTTTTTCTTTTAGGGCTAAAATCACTCGTTCTATTCCCATAGAAAATCCAGCTGCCGCAGTAGGACGCCCTCCAATTTGTTCTACCAATCCATCATATCGTCCACCAGCACAAAGTGCATTTTGGGATCCATCTTCTTCTCCATCTTTATCTAGATATAATTCAAATACAGTATCTGAGTAATAATCTAATCCACGAACAAGCGTAGGAGTAAGAACATATGGAATATGTAATTCATCTAAATATTCCAATACTTTCATAAAATAATCTTTTGATTCTTGACTAAGCCAATCAAGAATTTGTGGTGCATCTTGTACCACTTCTTTATCTTGTTCGTTTTTTGAATCTAAAATACGTAGAGGATTTTTATTTATGCGCTTTCTTGATTCTTCTGAAAGATACGCACGTTTACTACGTAGATATCCTACAAGTTCTACAATATAATTTTGTCGATCTTCTTCTGATCCTATACTATTTATATATACCAGTGTTTCTAATCCAATATCTTTTAAAGTATTATATGCAACCACAATAAGTTCTGCATCAATCACTGGATCACGATCTCCCAATGTTTCACATCCAAATTGATTAAACTGACGATACCGTCCTGCCTGTGGTCTATCATGACGAAATACTGGTCCTTCGTACCATACTTTTACTGGCTGTGGCAAACTATGCATACCATTACTAATATATGCTCTAGCGATACCAGCAGTAAATTCTGGTCTCATGGCAACTTTCTTCCCATCACGATCTTCAAAAACATACATCTCTTTACTGATAACATCAGTAGCTTTCCCAATTGAACGGATAAATAACTGTGCTGGCTCTAACACAGGTGTTTGCATATATTTATACCCATATGCACTAGCCACAGATCTTGAAATACGAGATACATCTAACCAATATGATTCATGCTTTGGTAAAACATCTTTCATCCCACGCAAAGGATCGTATGTTTTTATTTTCTTTTCAGTAGTTTTCTTTACTGCTTTTTTCGTTGTTTTCTTCACATCTTTTTTTGGTTGAACTTTCTTTTTCGCTGGCATACTATTATAAGTTATATTGAGGAACATCAAAAATGGTTACACGTGTAAATGGCCACCCTCTTATCCATGTTTTTCCAACAATAGCCCCTTCATGAATTGGCCCAAATCTTCTAGAATCAAATGATTCATCTCTATTATCCCCCATGACAAAATATTCTTCCGCCCCTAGGGTATACTGTACAGATCCGTTTGTTTCTTCTACTAGATATGTTTCTTCTACTACAACCCCCTGTGGGTGCTCTTCATTATAAACAATCACTTTATTTTCTTCTACACGTACTCGTTCTCCTGGAAGAGCAAGTATGCGTTTTAGATAATATTCTTTTTCTTGTATATTTGGGGCACGAAATACAATTACTTCCCCTCTTTGTGGCTCACTAAATCTATAAGATAATTCATCTATAATAAGATATTCTCTTTCAAAGAATGTAGGTTCCATTGATTTACCCTTTACCAAAAATGGTTTAAATAAAAAATAACGAACCAATGCAATGGTCACGCCTGCAAGTACTGCAATTTTTATTAATTCAAGAAAAAACAAACCCAATGAGCCTATAAAACTTTTTTCTTCTTGTGTCTCCTCCGGAGAAAAGTGATCCATATGTGATGATAAAGTAAGGTAATCGATGGATAGTATAGCAGAAAATTGCTAAAAATGCAACTAAAATAGAAAAACAGCCTCATTGCTGTTTTCTCTCTTGTGGGCGTGCCAGGAATCGAACCTGGGACCTCTACATTATCAGTGTAGCGCTCTAACCAACTGAGCTACACGCCCTTTTATTTCTGGAATACTATTCCAACACAGTGAATCTAAGAAGATTCGAACTTCTGACCTCTACAATGTCAATGTAGCGCTCTAACCAACTGAGCTATAGATTCACACTATTGGAATCAACAGAACTGCTATGGCAACTATAATACAAAAGATTACAAAAAAAGTCAAGAAAAAATCCCCCCACAAAGGGGGGATAACATAATAGAATAATTAGATATTCAAATTATCAACAGCACTTGTATCAATATCATCTAAAGATGGTTGAGCTGGTGCTTGTGTTTGAACTGGCGCATGAGATTGAACCGGTGCATGAGATGGTGCAGAAAGATGAGCTGGTCGCCCGCCTTCTGGTTCATTGATCTTCAAGTTAACACGAGCATTATTCTTTGCACCTACAACTTTAAGTAATGTTCTAATTGCACGAGCAGTTTGTCCTCGTCGGCCAATAACGTAGCCCATATCACTTGGGTTTAAATCCAAAGTAATGAGCACACCGCGTTCGTCTACTGTTCGTGTTGATTTTACGTCTTCTGGATTATTTACAATCGCTTTTACAACGTATTCAAGAAATAATTGATCTTGTTCCATATCCTAGCTGTTCTAAAAATAAAAACTGAATAAATGACATAAAAAAATGCAGGTATTGCCTTTATTTTTTTACGCATATATATAGAGAACTGTCGACTGCCGAAAAAAAAAGGCCAGCCCCATAGTCATAATTATACAAAAAAACGAAAAAAGTGTCAATCATAATAACAAAAAACTGCCCAAGCTGTGGACAGTTTTTTTTATTATATTTTTTTAGGCTTTTTCTTCTTCTTTTTTCTCTTCTACCTCTGGAGCTGGAGTTTCTTCTGCTGGCGCAGGTTCAGCTTCCTTTTTTTCTTCAGCTTCTGCTGCTTCTTTTGCAGCCTTTGCTTCTGCCTCTGCTACTTTCTTTGCTTCTGCCTCTGCTTTTTTTGCCTCTACAGCTTCTTTTTTCTTTTCTTCTTTTGCTGCTTTTTTCTCGTCTAATTTTACTTGACGTTTTTTACTAATCTTTACTGATTTTTTCTTTTTCTTTGATTCCATTAATCCAGCATTGATCAGTAAATTTGCAACTGTTTCTGAAGGTTGTGCACCTACAGATAACCAATGTTTTACTCGATCTTCTTTTAAATTGAGAGCTTTATCCCCTACTGGGTTATAATTCCCTAAAATTTCCAAAGCTTTTGCTTGTGGATCTCGTGCTTGTTCTGAGATAATAACACGGTATGTTGGGTATTTTTTCTTACCCAATCTTTGTAAACGAATACGTAACATATGTATGTAAATTATAATTTAGAAATATACCTTAGAGCGTGACGGTATTTCTATAGATGGGAGTATACATGTATATATATGGATTGTCAAGAGGATAAAGCCAATTTTTTATTTTAAATCTAATTGAGAAAGCCCTCCTTCATGACTTATAAACATGGTATTTTCATAAATTCCTTCTGCTATATATAACTCTGTATATGAAGCAGTAGTCTCATAATGATATATTGGCTCCCAATTTTTTCCATCTTGTGAAGCTAATATTCCATAATTTGTCACATCATTTGGGCTATTATTTTCTACATGAGTCGCTGCATAATATCTATTATCTATTTTTACTGAACTATATATATAACTACCACTCATCCAATTTATATCCTCATCTTCTGGTTTCCAGACATCTATAGCTTTTGGTGTATTTATGTCATAAAAAGCTACTCCATACCTATACCCCTTATCCCCAAATAACAATATATTCTGTTTTTTAGAATCATATATATGAGAAGTAAAACCTTCATCCCAAATTTTCTTCCAAGTTTCTCCATTATCTCTTGTCTCTATTGCCCATCTCGTAACATCCCCAGTGCCTATAATTACTCTATCTGATAATGCAATGATATCATGAGTATGTCTCATTTTTGATAATGTTGTTTGATCACCATAAAATTCTTTTTCTTCTGGAAATATATCCCACATATGTTTCCACACTTGCCAACTTACCCCATTATCTATACTGTTATATACAACAGGATCATTACCAGCCCAAAGTGTGGCATAATGCGTTCCTTTTTTATCATCAGTAAGCCCCCAAAACACTCCAATATTTTCAGTTACAACTTCCCAAGTATTTCCCAAATCTGTAGACCTATATGTTTTTACTGGGTTTTGGTCACTATAATATATCACACCATTACTATCTATAAATATATGTGCATAAGAATATGTATCTTCAATATGTAACAAGGTTGTCCATGTTATACCATCAAACATAACTAGTCCATGAGAATCTCCAAAATCGGCTACGGCAATTACCGATTTCAATGTTTGATGAAATAATATTTTGTGCACTGATAATATATATTCTGGTAATGACATGTCTTTTCTGTTTTCTTCAATAACATTACTATTTATCATAAAAAACATAGAAATAATTACAACAACTATCACTGTTGATATCGTTATCAATTTTTTCATAATAAATATATTAATAGTATTATACTTGTCAATAATACTTTATATGTTACCCTATTTTTTATATGATTACAAGAATATTTTTAAACAAAAATACTAAAAACGTGCTAAAAGATCCTCAAATGTTTCTCGTTTCCGAATAACTTGCACATCATCTCCATCTACCAGTATCTCTGTAGGTAATCCACGTAATTGATAATTACTTGCCATACTCGCCCCATATGCTCCAGCAACTCCTATAGATAATATATCATTATCACGAACCTCATGCATCATACGATCACGGGCAAAAAAGTCTGAACATTCACAAATATTTCCTGTAATATCATATTCTTGAAACATTCCATCTGGATTACTTATGTTTGTAATCGGATGATATGAACCATACATAGCCGTACGCACTAGATGATTCATTCCCGTATCAGTTCCTACAATTATTTTTCTACTAATTGACTCTTTTATGGTATTTACCTGTGTTAATAAAAAACAACTTTCTGCTACAATGTAGCGCCCTGGTTCAAATCGTAATACAGGATGCGCCCCATATGTTTCACAAAATGATTCAAATCTTCTGTCAATTTGCATTCCAAGTGTATTCATATCTAATCTACTTTCTTCTGGACGATATGGCACACCAAATCCCCCACCTACATCTACAAATTCAAGCCCTTCAAATTGGGTAGCAATATCTAAAATAACATCTAATGCTAAGATTGGTTCACGAAGACGTAACCATCCTGACCCAATGTGCTGGTGAATTCCTACAATCTGTAAATTATGCTCTTTTGCAATTTCTTTTACTTTTTCTACATTTTTAAATGAAATACCAAATTTAGAATCGGCTCCACCTGTGATATTTGTTTCATGAGACGCTATCCCTATATTTGGGTTAAAACGAATAGATACACGGCTCCCAGAAAATGCACGCCCATATTTTTCTAATCGTGATAAAGAACCAATATTTAATAATACTCCTAGTTCATGTACTTCTGTCATTTCTTTATCTGTCATGTTATTCCCAGTATATAAAATTCTATCTGGGGTAGCTCCACAATGTAATGCCATATGAACTTCTTCTACAGACACTGCATCAATTCCAAGCCCCTGACCAATAATTTCTTTTACAAGAGATGGATTATAATTTGCTTTAATTGCATAAAAAAAATCAGCATTCTCATATTTTCCTATACCCTCTTTTAATTCAGCGATTCTTTCTCGAATAACTGTAGCGTCATAAACATATAATGGTGATCCAAATTGTTCACATAACCCCTCTACTTTTTGTTTTCCGATATAATAATTGTTGTCTGTTAATTGCATATAATATTAATTAAAATTATCTTTTTATAAAATTTACACGTTCTATAGTCATTTCAAAATATTGTCCAACCCATTCTATCACACTACCCACATAAATAAAAAATTTACTTAAATATGATATCTTACCATTTGATGGCACAATCATAGTTGAACCACCATCTGGATTTTCTGTACTTTGCACTTTTATCTTCAATCCATAATTAGCAGCAACTTCTACTGCAATGGGATGAACTACTGAAGTACGAAGTGTAAGGAACTGTTTACTTGTCATGCTATCATACCGTATACAATCTTTATCACCACTGTTTGGGTCTTTATTATATACACCATCTACATCAGTAGAATTTATATACAGATCCGCCTGCATGACAATGCACACAAGTGTACCAGTGGTGTCTGAGCCCCCACGCCCAAGCGTTTTTATACTACCACATGGCATAGCACCATAGAAACCACCTATCACGCATCTTTCGTCCCCAAATGCTTCACGAGTAGCTACAGACGTTTGTGCTTTATCAATTTCTCCAATACTATTTAAACAAATAACATCTGCTGCATCTACCCAATGCCAACCAAGTAGTAATGCCATGATTTTTGATGAGAGGTATTCTCCACGACTTGCAATATAATCTTGCCCAGCACCATTATCTATATCACTTAAGATCTTTTTAAACTCAGCTGGAATATCAATATTTATTTTTAAATCATCTACAATCTGGATAAAACGTGCTTCTACTTCCTTGAACTTATCGTTCATAAGAAGATCTGTTATCTTTGGATCCTCATTATCACGCCGACCAGGTGCAGAAACGATAACCCAATGAATTGATTTATCTGCACTAACCTGATTTGCTACAAACTGATACAGCATAGCTGTGGCTAGTGATGTTCCACCAAATTTTACTCCATGTTTATATTGTTTCTCCTTATTTACAGTACAAATTTTCATATATAAAAAAATTAAGCAAACAAAAAACCCGCTTTCGCGGACTCTCCTTTTGTATTATGATATATACAACAAGACTAGACCGCTATAGGCGAGCTCTTCTTGTTCATCTTCGCTACTAATTGTAGATAAGTCATATTCATAATATAAATACTGTATCAGCATGATGATACGTTGTCAAATAATATTGTGGATAAAACTTAAACATGAGGCATGATTCAAATAGCATGTATTTGTAATTTGTTTGTTTCTTGTATCTTACTTTTCTTCCACAGCAACTTCATCTAACTTCACACTAAGCAAATGACTCATACCGTCATTTCCCATAGTTACACCATATAACGCATCCGCTGCGTGCATAGTCACACGATTATGTGTGATAATAATAAACTGAGAATCATGAGATAATTCTTTTAAAATATCTACAACACGTACAGTATTTGCTTCATCTAGTGCTGCTTCTACCTCATCTAAAACCACAAATGGTGATGGATTGGTTTTTAAAATCGCACACATAAGCGCAATGGATGTCATGGTGCGCTCTCCTCCAGACAATGTCTGGATATGCTTAATCTTTTTTCCAGGAGGACAAGCTGTAATGTCTATTCCCTTTAATACTTTTTTTCTTCTTTTCTTTTTTTCATCGCCTTCTTCTATATCCTCTTCCATTTCATCCTGAGCGTCAGCCAAAGGATCTTCTCCGTCATATCCATACACTTCTACTAACTCTGCTTTTCCTCCATCAAATAGCATTGTAAAATATCTAGAAAATTCTTTTTTTATTTGTTTAAACGCACTGCCACGTTTTTTCTTCATGATTTTATCTAATTCATCTATCAACTTTTCTAAATCACGAATTGCTTTTTCTAAATCGGTTAATTGCGCATAGAGTGACTCATGGCGTAATTTTGTTTCTTCATATTCACTGACCACTTCTGTATCTATACCACCTATTAAACTTAGTTGATATTTTAATTTTTGTACAGCAACTTGTAGTGTATCAATTTCTTCCAATGCAACCGTAGGCACACCACGTGCAATAATTGGTTCTATTGCTGTATGTAATTCTTGATACAATTCATGTAATAAATCTTCTTGTTTTGTTTCAAATTTTACAAAAGACATTTGTTTTTCATTTTTTTGTCCTAGCAATTCATTTACTGTTTGCTGTGTTTCTTGCATACTATCTTGCAGTTCAAACACACGCTTCTTTTTATTTTCTTCCACTGCATTAAATTCTTCTATCTTTGCATCATGTTCTTTTAGCGTTTCTAACACCGCTTCAATATCTGCGTCTAATTGTTCTTTTTCTACAGATAAATCTTTCATCACTTCTCCATAATCTTCTGGACTCATTGTTTGGAGTGCAAGTTCTTGCTCAAGTGTAGATAATTCACCTGCTACCGCTATCGCTTGTTTTTCTACCATCTCTCGCTTGTTTTTTGCTACTTGCAATGCTCCATCTGTCATACGTGCTTCACTCATTACTCGCTCAAGTGCAATCTCTAATACATCATATGTATGCCGTTTTTCTGCAATCTGCTTTTCTACTTCTTCTGTCTTTGCAGCAACTGCCTTTGGCGCACTACCATCTTTGAAACTTAGTCCATGTGAATGCCTTCTTCTATGCCCACCTTTTACCGCACCACTTGTTTCAAATAAATCTCCCTCTAGTGTCACCATACGTACACGTCCAATCCCAATTTCTTTTGCAGTTGAAAAATCATCTACAACAAGTGTAGAACCAAATACAAATGAAAACACAGGACTATATGCTTCATCAAATTGAATTAATTCCTGCGCCAATCCGTGTACACGAGGATGGTTTAAAAATTCATATACAAATGAAGGAACATCTCGTTGCCTTATTTTTGACAATGGTAAAAATGTAGCAACCCCAAAACGTCCCTCACGTAAAAACTGTACACAACCTTTTGCGTCTTCTACAGACCCAACTACAATAGAAGACAACTGTCCACCAGCTGCCACATCTAATGCTGTCTGATACTGTTCTTCCACATCTCCCAGTTGTGCCACTACTCCATGCACATCCCCCAGCTGATGCTGAGATTCCAATACTGCCTGCACTGCCCGAAGACCGGTAATTTGAAATACAGATTGTTCACTTTTTACCCTAGTTAATTGCGATTCTAAAGATGCAATATCTCCACGAAGACGTGTTTTTTCTATAGATTGTTCTTCTTGTGTTTGTTTTAATTTTTCAACATCAACTTCCTTTCCATTACATTCTTTTTCTATAGTCGACACTTCTTCATCCAACTGTTCTTTTTGTTCACGAAGTGTAGTGATCTTACTTTCTAACCAGCCCACTTGATGCTGTCCTGACTTACTATATTCTGTTTGTAATTTTCCTTGCAATACTGCTTTCTCACGCTCCAATGCATTTTTTTTATGTACCACTTCTTGATATGCTTTTTGGAGTTCGGTAAATGCTTCTTGGCGACTAGACGCTTGTGCTAATTCTGCCAACTCTACCTGAATACTTTCTAATAATTTTTGTTTTTCTTTCAACTCTTCATCTATTCCTTTTATACTTTCATCTAAAATTGAAATATTATCATCATGATACTGCCAAAGTGTGGCATAATATGTTTCTTGTTTTTCTTGTAATGTTACAGTTAATTCTTTTCGTTTTTCTAATTTTTTTACCTGACGAGATAATGTTTTCAATCGTGGAGAAATTTCATGTAATAACAAATCCGCCTGCCCTACATGCTCTTTTGTTCGTGCCAATTTTAATACTGCTTGATGCCTTTTAATCTGAAATTCTTTAATTCCAGTCGCTTCGTCAAAAAAATCTTTTCTATCTTGCGGAGACTGAAGTAACATACGATCTATCATCCCCTGCCCAATGACTGCATAAGATCCTTGCCCAAACTGTGCCTTTGCCAAAAGTAATTGCAAGTCAAGCAAACGTACACTATGCCCATTTATAAGATATTCACTATCTCCAGATCTATATAATTTTCGCCCAATAACGACTTCATCATAATCAATATCTACACGACCATCACTATTATCAAGGGTCATCATGACACTTGCCACACTCATTTGCCCCTTTGAAGATGAACCTGAGAAAATAATATCATGGCTTTTCTTCCCACGAAGTTGCTTCATACTCTGTTCACCCAAGACCCAACGAATAGCATCTGACACATTACTTTTCCCACTGCCATTTGGCCCTACAATAGTTGTAATGCTACTTCTACCTTGTTTTTCTGGTAAAAATGTCAATATAGTCTTACTAGCAAATGACTTGAATCCCTGAATTTCTAACTGTTTTAAGTACATAATAATGGATATGTGTTATATTAAGTGTATATACAAAGGCTGTTTCATAATATGTAAAACAGTATACCACTCTTGACAAAAGCCAACAAGTACGATACTGTACGCTGTTAGAAAAAAAGTCTAAATATGGGGAAATTTATATCACAACAAATTCATACACGCATGCAAAGATCAAAGCATGTGCTTTTAGTACCCCATAAACACCCAGACGGAGACGCTCTAGGGGCATTGACCGCATTTTCCAGATACCTAGATAGACTAGATATATCCCACAGCGCTTACTGTTCTACAGATATTTCTTCTGTCTATAATTATATTATTCCTACAGCACTACATTGGAAAGATGAAACTATTTGGGAAGATACAGATATTGACACTGTTGTCGTCTTTGACACTGGAGATCTCCGCCATGCACGTATTGATAATTTCATAAAAAAACGTTCAGATATTACTGTAGTAAACATAGATCACCATATTACAAATAACTCTTACGGAAAGCTCAATCTTGTATTCCCTACTCTATCCTCTACATGTGAAATTATTTTTCATTACTTGAAAGCAAATAAACAAGTTATTACAGAAGATATAGCAACGAGCTTACTTACCGGTATTATTACTGACACAGGAAATTTTACAAATAGTGCTACTACGAAAGAAGCCTTATTTATAGGAAGTAAACTCATTCAAACAGGAGCAGATTTTCATACTATTCAAAAACAAATATTTAAACGATTGCCAATAGATGCATTGAAACTGTGGGGATTAATATTTTCTCGTCTAGAAAAACATGAAAAATTTCAGTTAGTTCATACTTTTTTTAAACATGATGACATAGAAAAATTCAATGTACAGACAGAAGATTTAGAAGGACTTACCAATTTTCTTAATGCTATTCATGAAGGACATGCTGGTATGCTTTTAAAAGAGCAAAAGGATGGAAGCATAAAAGGAAGTTTCCGTACAACCAGAGAGGATGTAGATGTTTCTGCTATGGCAAAACATTTTGGTGGTGGTGGGCATAGAAAGGCGGCTGGGTTTAGTGTAAAAGGACCTATAGAAGATGCATTATCATTTATATTAAAAGAATTAGAACAATTATTTCCTCAGGGCGGGCTTATCTTAGAAGAGTAAGTATCATGAAGTCTCTCAGTCATAAACAAATTCAGTGTATACTCTATTATTATTAGATATATAGTTACTTCCATGTTATCTTGATTATTTCCCTTTAATACGATACTATAATAGAGTAATTACTTATATTTTTATTATGAATACTCCAACATCCCAACACTTGATCCCAACGGTTATAGAAAAAACACATTATGGTGAGAGAGCGTATGATATTTATTCTCGTTTGCTAAAAGACAGAATTATATTTTTAGGAAGTGGCATAGATGATGCTGTAGCAAATACTATTATTGCTCAACTATTATTTTTAGAAAATCAAGATCCAGAAAAAGATATTAAAATTTATATTAATTCTCCGGGTGGATCTGTAACTTCTGGTATGGCAATTTATGATACCATGCAATATATTAAGCCAGATGTTTCTACTATTTGTATAGGGATGGCGGCTAGCATGGCTTCTGTGCTTCTGGCAGCGGGAGAAAAAGGAAAACGATTTTGTCTACCAAATAGCGAAGTAATGATTCACCAAGTGATGGGTGGAACTCAAGGACAAGCAAGTGATATAGAAATTCATGCAGAGCGAATTATAAACATGAAAGCACGACTAAATAAATTACTCGCAAAGCATACAGGACAAAAAGTAGGAACAATAGAAAAAGATAGCGACAGAGATAAATTTATGTCTGCAGTAGATGCAGTGAAGTATGGGCTGGTGGATAAAGTGATTAAATAAAAAATACAAACAAAAAAACATCCTTATTACATAAGGATGTTTTTTATTCAGCAATATTTTATATATAATAAAACACTATTGAATGGAGTCTGTCGACAATATAACGAACGTTATATAGTGCAATCACGACAGCCCCCCTATTATTTTTAGAAATCCCATGCACTGGGATAGATGAAAGAACAATTACTTCATAGTAGAAGGAGTCGTGTGACTCCCACCCTGCCGAGACCCTAGATGCCCAGAATTGCTTCCATCTCCTTCTCTAGAAAGATAAGCAACTCTATAGTCATTCATATCTACGATAACACAACCTCCCAGACGATAACCCGTTTGGGTCATACCAACCCAAATTTCTTCTATGCCTTTAGTAATATATATAAATCTTCTAGCCATGCCAGCTCTCCTGCGAGTTATTTGCCAATTTGTATAGGAACCCATCCCCACACAAAATAAGGCAAAAGAATGTTGGAAATAAACTATCATATTTCTAAAAAAAAATCAAGATACATAGTTTATCCCCTACTCCAAATGTACACTTTTCTCCCACTCTACTATTTTTTCTTTTAATGTAGGATACGAATTGAGATCAATATCTACTGCAATATCTCTGGCAAGTTCAATAATATCTGTATCTTGCATAGTTGCAATGCGCAACTGCATCATACCACTTTGACTAGTACCATAGACATCTCCTGGGCCACGCGTTTCCAAATCATGTTCTGCCAGAGCAAATCCGTCTATAGTAGATTCGAAAAACTGTAATCTATCTAATGCTTTTTTACTATCTGAGTCTGTAAAGACAAAACAATATGATTGGTGTTCCCCTCTCCCCACACGCCCACGAAATTGATGAAGTTGCGCCAGCCCAAATCTGTCTGAACCTTCTATCATCATCACACTTGCATTTGGGATATCCACACCTACTTCTACCACAGAAGTAGAAACTAAAATATCTATATCCCCAGCACCAAATGCTTGCATGATTTCATCTTTCTCCTTTGTTTTCATCTTTCCGTGAATATATGACACACGTAAATTTGGGAAAACTTGTGTAGATAATTTTTCATACTCTGCCATGACTGTTTTCTTTTCACTTCCAGCATTGGCTATTTTATCTTCTTCATTTTCTTGAATTAGTGGGCATATCACAAATACCTGTCTCCCCTTTCCTACCTGCTCTGCTATAAATGTATATGCCTTATCTCTATGATGTGGCTCTACCAATCTGGTTTTTATTTTCTTCCTCCCGCTTGGCATGGTTTTTATAATAGAAATATCTAATTCTCCATACATAGTAAGTGCAAATGATCTCGGTATGGGCGTAGCAGTCATAGATAAAAAATGTGGCGTTGTATTCACATTTCCAGATTTTTCTTTTAAAATTTTTCGTTGCTCTACACCAAACCTATGCTGTTCATCTACTATGACAAGCCCTAAATCATGAAATTCTACTGCCTGTGATAATAATGCATGCGTCCCAACCATGATATGGATTTTTCCTGCTTTTATACCAGCCAATACTTCCCTTTTCTTTCCTATTTTTGTTTTTTCTGTCGTCTCAAATTTTATAGCACTTGTTTCTGAAGCCACAACTAGTGCTATAGAAATATCTATATCTTTAAATAATTTTTTCAATGATGCCACATGCTGACGAGCAAGAATTTCTGTAGGAGCCATCATCACTACTTGCAATCCATTTTTTATCGCATTCAATGCCACAAGCCCTGCGACCACAGTTTTCCCTGCACCCACATCTCCCTCTAACAAACGATTCATTGGAGTCTTTTTTTCTAAATCACTAATAATTTTCCACGCAGCTATTTTTTGATCTTTTGTTAATGTAAATGGTAATGAAGAAACAAATGAACTTATATCTTTTTCTTTAAATGTAAGTTGTGGAGCAATTGATGTATCATGAGATGCACGAATAAGAACCGCCCTAAGTTGTAAAATAAATAATTCGTCAAACTTCAATCTTTTTTCTGCCAAATCTAATTCTCTTTGATTTTCTGGAAAGTGAATTGCATGCAATGCCTCACTATACGGCATAATATCTGCTCGCTCACATATATCTTGTGGCAACCAATCCGGTATTGTTTTTACCTCATCAATAATTTGTTTTAATAAAAAACGAATTTGCTTATGCGTAATCCCTGCGGTAAGTGGATACAGTGGAACAATCCTAGCAGTATGCGCTGTCTCCACATTCTTTTTTATTTTTTCATAACTTGGAGATATCATCTGCATCCCAAACATGCTATCTGTCACTTTCCCAGAAAAATAAACAGTATCCCCAGCACTTAACACTTTTTTTATAAATGGCTGTCCAAACCAGACCAAACGTAATTCTCCAGTATCATCTGACACCAATGCCTCTATAATTATTTTCCTCTGCCTAGGACTTCTTTTTGAAGAAATAAGATTAATCGTTGTCTTTATTGTTACTTGCTGTCCATCTTTTAGAGAATCAATAGTGGCAACATTACTATAGTCTTCATAACGAAATGGAAAATACATAAGTAAATCCCCTACAATATAACCCCCAAGACGAGCCAGTTTATTTTCTAGCACCTTTCCTACACGATTGAGTTGTGATACAGGTGTTTGGAGTTTCATATATTAGTATTGTAGCAAATGATAGAAGTTGATTCAAGAAAAAAAGCACCTCCGGGGAGGTGCTCAGTGAGACCAAGATTTGGTCTCACTGTTTTCCCTGCTTCTTCAAGAAGCGGGGAAACGAGATCTGATATCGTCCCCGAGGGACTACCTCAGACCCACATGAACAAAACATGGCATCATTTGCCACAAGAACAACAGATGAGTTCTTACGGTAAACGATACTATAGGCTGCCCGACACTTGGGGCACTTCACTTCTACCATTTCTACCTCCTTTTAGCTAATGGCAAAAATAATAATACTCCACACACATAGATAAGTCAATGAACATACTGTTATATAATCAAAGTTATCCAGAACGATACCTTGACATATATGTTTATTTATGAATATGATATAATTATATTGATTAGTATTTCTTTACTAATCAAAAAAATAACAACACAGATTCATACCTGGAGGTTACTTATGTATCCAATACATTATATCTGGGAAAATGGGAACCTAAAGACTACTCCTATCTACTCCGCAGAATTTTCTCCACCACTCGAAAGGAGAGAATGTACTGTATTGATAAAAAATCTACCAATAGGATTTTATATTCTTACAAAAAAAGATGCTTCTATTTGTTCAAAAAAGGAGACAAATCATAAGACATCTTGGTATTGTAGAATTCCTATGGGATCTAAAGTGATTATCATGTTCATCTGTTCAGATAGCTATCATGATAAAAAATTTGTTATAGATAATGAGATAGACAAGGGATTTTATACACAACCATGGGATTTTTACATTCATTATCAAATAATGTCATATCCCAATGAATACAGTACATCCCCTACCGTTCCATCTACTGTCAATCAACCACCACCACACTGGTTAGGTAAAAGATTATCAATGACAGTTAACCTAGGAACAAATCATCCATTACACCCGACAAACAAATCCTCCTATATTGTAATACTTACATCTCTAAACCCCTTACAGATAAGACTTCCTTGGGGACGGAGATATCATTCTCCACCAAGTAATCTTCTTTGGTTCAAACTAGAGATTCCATTACTTCATGAGAAATACTTCACCCTTGTCCCCACACCGCCGCCACAAAACATTATTGGAGGGTAATGCCTATACATTGCAACATATTGCGATAGATAGTCTCCCCTTCAGTACCATAGAGCATGCCTGAAAAGCCATGCTTTTCTCTTTTAAAAAATTGACAAACTATATAAATTTATATATAATGACTTCGTTTTACACTCAAAAGCTTTCGTAGTTCAACGGATAGAACATCGGTTTGCGGAACCGAAGATCTAAGTTCGATTCTTAGCGAGAGCACACGAAAAAAAACATTCCAAATAATTTGGAATGTTTTTTTATGTAATAATATTTCTTAGTGTATCTGCCAATCCCTAGCAAATGTATCACTGGCAGGTTCGTCTTCTTTTTCTAAATCTTCATCCATATACTCTAACAATGTCTTTCTCACATCTATAGGATTTTCATCTTTTAGTAAAATACGTAATGTGGGCCTAAGTATTGATTTTGTTTCAAAAAACAATACTTTTACCTTTGGTGGTTTGTAAATAATATAAAAAGCACCCAAATCTGAAAATTCATATAATCTATCTCCCAGCACAATTCCTATCTCTGTAATAGCAAATGGGACATCTACAGGATCTTGCTTATCTTGTAAAAATAAGATAATAGCAGCCAAGACGATAATTAATGTAAATAGAAAATCACCAGTAAACAACCCATACACGACAAGCAATGTGCCTACAATAGCCATAAGAATATACCATCTTTTTCCACGATCATAGGTTTCATACTCTGGCATAGCCCATTCATGAAGTACATCTCCAAATTTAGTATCTGCTGTTATTTTTTTTTGTGTAAATAGTGTAGTTATCATATATAAAAAGTATATCACATATGAGAAAAGAAAAAAAGTATCCCCAACACCTAAACACCTTGTCAAAAAGCATATTTTTGTGTATACTTAGCGCATATGCGACCACGTCCAGTTAATTTCTTACAACGAGAAACAGAACAGATAAAATCTCGATCACAGTGGGTCGTGTTTTTTGTTATTTTTACAGTACTTGCATTTGCTATTACAGGATGTGTCAGTCGTTTATTTTTTTCTACCCCCTTTCCAGATGATCCATCTGCATATGACCCCATTACTCTAGAACCAAAAAAACCTGAAGGATTTTTAGAAAGAATGAAACAATTAGTCTTTAGCAAAGATATTATTCTCGAAGGAGAAAAAAGAGATAGAATAAATATTCTTGTATTAGGCCAAGGAGGCATAGGACATGATGGCCCTTATCTTACAGATACGATCCTCCTTACCAGCATTAAGCCCTCTACAGATGAAGTCTCTATGGTCTCTATTCCTAGAGATCTCAATGTATATATCCCTGATTATGGGAAAAGAAAAATAAATCATGCCAATGCATTTGGAGAATCAAAAAAACAAGCAGGCGGCCCTATTTTAGCAAGCCACGTTATAGAAGAAACCTTTGATCAAGACATTGATTATTATATACGAGTAGACTTTAAAGCATTTAAAGAATTAATAGATGATGTAGGAGGAATCACGGTAAATGTAGAGCGTTCCTTTATTGATTATGAATACCCTGCCCCAAATGAAGAATATCAGACCGTTTCCTTTACAAAAGGAATACAGACTATGGATGGAGATACTGCACTTATATTTGCCAGATCTCGTCATGGAAACAATGGAGAAGGCTCTGATTACGCCAGATCAAAGAGACAGCAAAAGATGATCCTTGCATTAAAAGAAAAATTATTATCTTTTGAAACCTTGACAAATCCCATAAAAATACATAAGATATTAGATTCCCTGCAGTCGCATATTGTGACAAACATGGAATTCTCAGATATTATGATGTTTTTACGCATGGCAAAGGACTTGAAAACATCTGAAATGATTACCCTAACACTAGATGATAGCCCAAATGGCTTCTTATCTCAAGGGTTCAATGACTATGGTGAATGGGTACTAGAACCAAACAGTGATTCATTTGATGATATAAATACACAAATTGCATATATTTTCGATGAACCACCAAATATAGAACGCCATAATACACCTACCCAAGAAACAAATAATCCAATTATTGTCTATGATGGGGTATCTATAGAAGTCCAAAATGGTACATGGCGTGCAGGATTGGCGGCTCGTATGAAAAAGCAATTAGAAGAAAAAGGATTCTATATTTCATCATTAGGAAATACAAATACACGACCACAACTTACCAGCAGTATGATACTGCTAAACTCTCAAGTAGATAAGACTATTATAGAAACAATGCAAACAGAATTACAAATGCCACTAATAGAGGTACTCCCAGAAGGAGAAAAAGCAGAACAAGATACAGATATACTTATTATATTAGGCGAAAATTTTACAGATTAATATGACAAAATCACAAAGAACAATTCATGACAAAGGATTACCAACTGTTGCACTCGTAGGAAAAGTAAATGTAGGGAAATCAACATTATTTAATACGCTCACAAAACAAAAAAAGGCTATTATTTCTGATATCCCCGGAACAACCAGAACAAGTAATATTGGTATTGTTATTTGGCGTGGTCAAGAAATTCGTCTAATTGATACTGGTGGATTAACCTTTGATGATCAAGTCCCATTGGAAGATGATATTTTAAAACAATCAGAGCGCGCAATGAAAGAAGCAGATATCATTTTATTTATGATAGATGCAAAGGCAGGAATCCTACCCCAAGAAAAAGAACTGGCAAAACGATTACAACGTATAAGTATAAAACCAGTTATTTTAATAGCAAATAAAGTAGACTCCGAAAAAATAAACATGACACTTACAGAACCAGAATGGTATAAACTAGGACTAGGAGAACCTTTTGCTATTGCTGGTGCAAGTGGAAGACAAACAGGAGATCTCCTTGACAATATTTTTGATATATTAGAACAAGAAGAAAAGAATCCAAAAGACTTTACAGAAGAAAAAGAAGGAGATGTCATAAAAGTAAGTCTCATAGGAAAACCAAATGTAGGGAAATCATCACTTTTCAATAAAATAATTGGACAAGATAAAGTGATTGTGAGTCCTATGGCTCATACCACTAGAGAACCATATGATACTATGATCTCTTATGAACATACACAAACTGATGGAGAAATAAAAAAACAACTCATTACATTTGTAGACACTGCCGGAATAAGACGAAAATCAAAAGTAAAAGGCATACTCGAACGATTGGGAATTACAAAAAGTATCGTCGTTGCATCAGACTCAGATATAGCCCTTTTAGTCCTTGATGGTTCAGAGCCAATTAGTTCACAAGATATGCAATTAGGTGGATTGCTAGAAAAAAAGAGTAAGAGCGTAATGATTGTTATTAATAAATGGGATCTTACAGAAGATAATAGCGATACAAACCGCAATGAAGTCAGACGTATGGTGTATTCATATTTTCCACATCTTAAATTTGCACCGATTCTGTTTGTCAGTGGAAAAACAGGAGAAAAAGTTCACCAAATTTTCCCATATATTCTACACGCATGGAATGCCAGAAAGACACATATTGCAAATCGTGCGCTAGAACATTTCTTGGAACAATCTACAAAAGAACATAGACCTGCACGTGGAAAAGGAACACGTCATCCTAAATTATTTGGAATGAGACAACTCCATGAAAACCCTCCTATCTTTGAGTTATTTGTAAAACAAAAAACATCATTGCATCGTTCCTATGTTCACTTTCTAGAAAATCGTCTTCGTGAACAATTTGATTTCTTTGCAACTCCTATTGTTATAAAATTAACAAAAGTAGATCGATAACCGCACTCTATCCTTAAACACCATTCTATGCTTCTCATCATTGGACTTGGTAACCCGGGAAAAAGCTATCTAAAAACACGTCATAACGTGGGTTTTATGATACTAGATGAATTGCGTGAAGCACTACAGACCTATGATGCAAATCCGTGGGAACTAAGTAAAAAATTTAATGCTGAAATATCTGGAGCTAATGTAAAGGGAGAAAAAATAATATTGGTAAAACCAATGACTTTTATGAATCGTTCTGGTCAAAGCGTTGGGTTAATTGCTAATTACTATAAAATATTACCAAAAGACATTCTGGTTATTCATGATGATAAAGATATTCAATTGGGTGAATATAAAGTGCATACAGATAGAAGTGCAGCAGGACATAATGGAATAAAATCAATTATACAATATATTGGCACACAAGATTTTACACGATTTCGAGTTGGTATTGCAAAACATAGTGATAAAAAAGTAAAAGACACTGCCAAATTTGTCCTTGGTAAATTTGGATTATTTGAAAAGAAAAAATTAGAAGCCGTTACCACCGGAATCATTACTCATATTATTGATAGATTTATTGCCCCATAACTATAAACATAATCTATGTTATCAAAGGAGGTCTTGTTTTCATTTTTCCCAAAGTGCACACACACCAGATATCGCACCCTTATTCGGGTGTTTTCTTCGTTAGAACACGCGTGGACTGCAGAGCTAGATGATCTAAAAAAAACAAAATGGCAAGATGATATTATTGCTGAATTTTTAACTTGGCGAGATAAACTCGATGTAAATCGTATAGAAGAAATGTTGGAAAAACGCTCTATCCGTGCCATTACAAAAACAGATGAAGAGTATCCAGCATTATTAAAAAATATTTTTGATCCCCCACTTTGTTTATTTGTACGCGGATCTACATTACCAACACATCGCTATTACCTGGCAGTTGTGGGCCCTAGAAAAAACACTCCCTATGGGAAACATATTACAGAATTATTTATAGCACAACTGGCACAAGCGGGGATCACTATTGTCAGTGGTCTTGCCTATGGCATAGACGCTATAGCACACAGAGCCACACTCCAAGCAGGTGGGCATACGGTTGCAGTACTTGGTGGTGGAGTAAATAAAGAGCATGTTCAGCCAGCTCAAAATCAAAGACTTGCCGAAGATATTCTACAAGCAGGTGGAGCACTTATGGCAGAATATCCACCAGGAACAATACCAACTAGATATACATTTCCACGAAGAAATAGAATCATTTCTGGCATATCGCTTGGGACACTTGTCATAGAAGCCGGAGAATCATCTGGTTCACTTATTACAGCACAGTGTAGTATTGATCACCACAGAGATGTCTTTGCCGTGCCACAAAACATTACCTCACAAATGAGCATAGGGGTAAATAAATTAATACAAAGTGGTGCACATCCTGTTATTTCTCCAGATGATGTACTAAATATACTTGATCTTGGGCATATAAAACAACACATAGATACCCAAAAAGAACTCCCCGGAACACAGGAAGAAAGACAGATCTTGGATCATATTTCTCAAGAACCAAAGCATGTGGATGAAATTGTGCGAGAATTAAAGCTCCCCTCTTCAAAGATAACCAGTACCTTGACAATCATGGAAATGAAGGGTATGGTAAAAAACCTTGGAATGATGCACTATATCAAGAAATAATTGAATATGACCTTCGAGCAAGCCGAACAATATATTTACTCACTCTCAAATCTCCCTCGCACAGAATATATGCGAGATATAAAACACTGCAATATTTATCTAAAACGATTGCAATTTTTTTTAGATATTTTAAAAAACCCAGAACAACATATCCCCCACTATATCCACGTTACAGGAACCAGTGGAAAAGGATCTATAACAAATATGCTACACCAAATATTATTAGAAAGTGGAAAAATAGTAGCCTCAAATGTATCTCCTCACCCTACAAGCATTGAAGAAAGATGGAGACTAGGAGATAAAACAATGAGTAAACAAGAATTTGCAGATATTATAGATGCTGTGATAAAACCTGCACTTGATACATATATACGCACCAGTCCATATGATATGATTTCTTTTTTTGAAATTATGACCGCTATTGGACTATTTTGGTTTGCAAAACATAATGCGCAATGGTGTATTTTAGAAGTAGGTTGTGGAGGAAAATTTGATAGCACAAATATTATTCCACATAAAGATATTGCTATTATTACAAATATTGGATTAGATCATATAGGAATTATAGGAGATAATAAAAAAGAAATTGCAATAGAAAAATCTGGCATTATATTAAAAAACGTTCCAGTATTTACACAAGAAACAGATCCTACTATTTTAGATGTGTTTAAAAATGAATGTGATAAACAAGATACAATACTTCATATTTCAAATAACGATTATAAAAAAACAAACTCAGATATTTCTGAGATGACATTTCTATACAACGAGAAACAATTTACAATAGAAACACTGGGAGAACACCAAATAAACAATGCTATCCTCTGCATAGATGTAGCAAAACATTTGGGAATAAAACAAGAAGATATACAAATAGGGTTAAAAAAAACAAATCTTCCACTACGAATGGAAATCATGTCAAAAGACCCATTTGTGATTATAGATGGAGCGCATAATCCAGACAAGATGAAAACCTCTGTAAAAACCATGCAAGAAATAAAAAAACTCTATCCACAGGCAAACATTCATTTGCTTCTTGGTTTTTCTAAAGATAAAAATATAGAAACAATGCTTGAACAATTATCTACACTAGATCCACATACTGTATCTTGTACGAGAAATACTGCGCATGCATTTAAAACAGTTGCAACACCCAAGTATATTGAAGAAAAGATAAAACTATCTACACCAGAAACAAAGACATTTATTTCTCTTGATCCACAGCTAGCCCTAAAGTGGAGTCAGACACAAATGGAAAAGCATGATATACTCTTTATTACAGGATCAATTTATTTGAGCGGTGAAATACAAACATATTTGACAATATAGCTCTTTTAATCTATGATCCACGCACACTAGATTTGTAACATAAATATTATATGGGAAAAACCCTCGTTATTGTAGAGTCTCCTACAAAAGCTAAAACTATTTCAAAATTCCTTGGCGCATCATATATGGTGGAGTCTTCTTTTGGGCATGTCCGTGACCTGCCAAAAAGTAAGATGGGCATAGATATAGAAGGTGGAACATTTGATCCACACTATATTACAGCGCGTGATAAAACCAAACAAGTCAAAAAATTAAAAGAATTGGCAGCAAAAGCAGATACCATTATCTTTGCTACTGATGAAGATAGAGAAGGAGAAGCTATATCATGGCATCTTACACACGTATTAAAAATAAAACCAGAAGAAGCAAAACGAATTGCATTTCATGAAATTACAAAACATGCCATAGAAGAGGCGCTAAAACATCCTCGCCATATTGACCAAAAGCTCGTAGACGCCCAACAAGCTCGCCGTGTGCTAGATAGATTGGTAGGATATGAACTCTCCCCTCTTTTATGGACAAAAGTTGCCAGAGGACTTTCTGCTGGTCGTGTACAGTCTGTGGCTTTACGATTGGTTGTAGAAAGAGAAAGAGAAATATTAGCATTTAACCCAGAAGAATACTGGACCATAGAAGGAATGTTTTTCACACCAGAGAAAGAAGAACTTATTGCAAAATTACATGCTATTGATGGAAAAAAATTAACAAAATTTGATGTTAATAATGAAAAAGATGCAAAAGCTATTGTAGAGAAATTGACAGGAAAAGATTTTCATATTACACATATAGAAAAAAAAGAAGCAAAACGCACTCCCCCTGCTGCATTTATAACTTCCACTCTTCAACAACGTGCAAATACCATGCTTGGGTATTCTGCAAAACAAACTATGCGATTAGCCCAACAATTATATGAGGGTATAAAACTTGGCAGTGAAGGCCAACAAGGACTCATTACATATATGCGTACAGATTCTACAAATTTATCTACGAAATTTTTAGATGAAACTACTAGCTACATAGCACAAGAATTTGGAGAAAAATATAGTCTAAAAGAACCAAGACTTTATAAGAAAAAAACAAAAGGTGCCCAAGAAGCACATGAAGCGATCCGCCCATCCGATCCAGCACGATCTCCAGAATCAATACAAGAATTCCTAGATCCACAACAGTATCGTTTGTATAGTCTTATTTGGAGACGTGCCGTTTCTACTCAAATGACAGAAGCGCGTTTAAATAAAACGACTATTGATATTACAGGAAATGAACATACATTTCGTGCCACAGGGCAAACGATGGTTTTTGATGGCTGGATGAAATTATATCCAAACAGAACAAAAGAAGAAATCCTTCCCGATTTAGAAGAAAGAGAAAAAATGCACTGTGAAAGCATTACGCCTACACAACATTTTACAGAACCACCAGCAAGATATTCCGATGCAACATTGGTAAAAGTTCTTGAGGAACATGGCATTGGTCGTCCATCTACTTATTCCCCTACCATTGGGACTATTGAAGCGCGCAATTATGTAGAACGAATAGAAAAACGACTCAAACCAACACCAATTGCATTTGTAGTTATTGATTTATTAGTAGAACACTTTTCTGATATTGTGGACTATGCATTTACTGCAAAAATGGAAGAAAACCTAGATGAAATTGCAGCGGGAAGTAAACACTGGAAACCAATTATTTCTACATTTTATCACCCATTTCACGAAAATCTAGAAAAGAAAAAAGAAGAAATTACAAAAGATCAAACTACTCATACCAGAGAAATTGGAAATGACCCAAAGACTGGGGATCCTATTATTGTAAAAATTGGACGGTATGGGCCATATGTACAGAAAGGAACAAAAGACGATGAAGAAAAACCACAATTTGCATCTCTAGAAGATGGGCAAGCACTAGAAACGCTTACACTAGAAGAGGCCCTACACCTTCTTTCTTTGCCACGAAAAGTTGAGCTGAAAGATGGATTAATTATGGAAATCGCAAAAGGCCGTTTTGGGCCATATATCAAACTTGAAGGAAAATTTTATTCTATAAAAGATTCTGACCCATATACCATTACAAAAGAAGAAGCGCTAGAAGTGGTAAAAGAAGGAAAAGAAAAAGAAGCCCAAAAACAAATTCAAATCTTTGAAAGTGGCATTCAAGTACTCAATGGTCGCTATGGACCATACATAACAGATGGAGAAAAAAATGCAAAAATCCCAAAAGATACAGAACCAAAAGACCTAACAGAAGAACAATGTAAAGCATTGTTAAAAGATGCAAAACCAAAGCGTGGAAGAAAGAAAACGACAAAGAAAAAGAAATAACAGACTAATAAAGAAAAAAGGATGAATATCTTCATCCTTTTTTCATACCTATTTTTTACAAAAGATACCTGAGGAAAATCCTTTTTCTCAAATATTGCGAATTCTACACCCAAAACATGAAGCGCATGCAGCGAGAACTAAGCAATATTTGATAAAAAAATGCGCCCGAATTATTTTTGTAAAAAATAGGTACGAAAAACTGTAATCTAAGATTAATAAAAAAACACCATCTATTATAAGATGATGTTCTTCATTGTAGCAGGAAGGCTATACCCCAATGCCTGAGCTGATACAAGAGGCCCTTGTACCTGCTACATAAATAGTATATCAAGGTATGTTAAAATGTGCAACAGCCATTTCTTTGCTAAAATAACACAAAAAGAAAAATACCTCGTTTAACCGAGGTATTTTTCTTTTGGCGTTTGGGTTATGTACCCTTGTATCACTCGCTCATATAATAGCACATTTTTCATGTTTTGTCAATAGGGCCATATTCATGTATACTATGAATATGGCAACACAAAATAGGTTTTTGTGGGGTCTGGGGGTAATTGGGACTATTGCAGCCCCAATTTATGGAGGCTTCCCTGTCTTCATCCTAGGCATCGTCATTTTCTTCTTGGGGTTCTTTGCCCCAAAAGGGAAACCACAGTGACTCACTCTTTTTTACGGACATGGTGTGGAGACTCCATGTCCGTATATCTCTTATTTTTTATAAATATATATGTCTCACCCAATTCATCATTATAACAAACGAAAACGTATCCATAAAAAACATGAAAAATATCCTCACCCAGATCCACTACGAAAAACCGTAGATAGACTCATTTATGTATTTGGATTGGCAGCCCCACTCCTAGCACTCCCGCAAGTCTATAAAATTTTTTCAGAACAAAATGCTACAAGCATGTCACTTCTAACATTTAGTTCCCACATAGTTACAAATTTTTTCTGGATTCTCTACGGAATACTTCATAAAGAAAAACCAATTATTGCCGTATATATTGGATGGATACTAGTAAACAGTTTAATTGTCATAGGAACAATACTCTATGGCTAAGACTCTATTTAAGAAATAAAAAAACCTCGATGTATTCGAGATTTTTTTATACTATTTATTTTTTCTTTTTCGTGGGTCGTTTTTTTCTTGTTACTTTTTTCTTCACATCACTTACCTTTTCTTCAAATTTATCTGCTATCTTTCCTACAACAAACTTTTCTACCAGCCCTCCCATCATAGAGCTTACCACTCCCATATTTTTTGAAACGGTATCAATTCTATCACGCATATATTGCACTGCTTCATTGATAAGTTCTAATTTTACGGTAATGGTTTCTATAATATCGTTTGCGTTTTTTAGTACACGTGCTGCTTGGTATAGTAACCAACAAAGGAAAAAAGTAAACCAAACAATACACACGGCAAGGACAATATATAAGAGATCTAAACTTGTGCTGACAGGCATATAATAAGCATTAAAAATAATGGATAAATATATTATAACATAAAAAAAGAAAATACAGAAATTTTTATTCTATTTATATAATTGATTATCAAAATGTATATTTAATCCCCTCTCCCTCTTGCTCCTTTTTTCTTTATATTTGCTAATGTACTAAGCATTCTTTTCAAATCAAGTACACCTTGATGCTCTTCTCCAAGAAGTTCTTTAGATCTTTCGTAGAGATCTTCCAAACTTATTGCATCACGTTTTGTATCAAGCGCCTTAAAAAACTCCTCTCCTAATACAGAAGTTAAACGATCAGGATCTTTGTCAAAAACCATTCCTTTATTGTGCTCTAATTGAATAACTCGATCAATTAATATTTTTTGTTCAATTTTGCTTAAACCATCCTTCATCATTTGAAAAGAGAGATCTGCGATATGTTTCCATGCATCCCCTCCATGTTCTTTAGAAGGATAAAACCCAGTAAAAGCATCTTTACTTTCATAAAAATATTCCCGTAATTCTTGATCCGATAAGTGTCGTATCAACTCATCAGCAGATAAACCTCTTGGTTCTGGTAAACGATGCATCATATAATCACTATCCTGATGCTCTATTTCACTACTCACTGCACGAATAAAATAGGTACGTAACCAACTAAACATCTTTGGAATTTGATCTTTTATATCTTCTACTAAGACATTATCCCGAAAAGAGACTTCTCTATTTACACGCGTAGAAAGAGTATCTCCTAATACTTCATTTATTTCTACTTCTAATAGTTCTGCCCCATAAAAAGACAAAATTTCACGTTCCAGATCCACATGTTTATAATCTTTACGATTTTTAATGTCTTTTGTTTTGTCTTCCTCCTCCATTTTTTTTATACATTGCTTTTTTATATCATCAGAAACATGAATATCCACTATATTTAGACAATTCATGTATGCGTACGCTTGATTATATAATTGTAAATATATCAAATGATCTAATTCATATAAAGCTTTTTCTTCATTTACATTAAAAAATTCTTTTGCTACATCTTCAGGTATATGTTCTAATAAGATCTGAAGATACTCATACCTCTTTCTTCGATGAATGAAATTAACACCTGTTCTTTTTAAAATACCACGTCTCAATGTTTCATCTTGTAAAAAATTAAGATCCTCGAAACAATCTAAATTCCAAGCAACCAGTGTAATCTTTCCCTTCTTCTCTATTAATTCTTTTGCAAGTTCAGATGAACAAATTAACTCATCAAATTTGTGTTTATAATAAAAAACTTCTGAAACAAATCCTTCATTTATGAGCGTATCAGCTATTTCCTGATTTAAACCTACACATCTTTCAAGATTATAAGATAAGTATTGTACACCATCTTTCAATGCTAAGATATTTAATGCAGCATTATTATCTATATAATCCAAAGAATCATACAATTCATAACTTCTTTCCTCTGATTCCAAAGTAGATGTGTTGTTTAATATATCTACTTCAGAGATTGCATCAAAACTATTTCTCATATATTTTATAAATATCTTCTATAATATATATCATTATACCAAAAAAAGAAAACTATAACAAAAAATTTACATATTCCTAAAAAAATACGAGGAACAATTATATTCGTTCCTCGTACAATTCATTATTTCCATCATTTATCACCCACGCATAACAGCCCCAGCCTTATCTTCCAATGCTTTTACTACACACGCAGAAATATTATCTACTTCTTCTGTAGTCAATGTTTTTTCTTCTGAACGATACATCATTCTATATGCCATACTTTTCTTTCCTTCTTCAATATGTGATCCCTGATACACATCAAATAATTCTACAGAAACAATCAATGGATCAATTGCATATATAATAGTACTGACCTCATCATGTGTTTTCACCGCATCTACTACAAATGCAAGATCTCTTAATACTTCTGGATATGCAGATAAACGTGTATAAGATTGTTTTATTCCTATATACTCTACCAATTTACTCAAATTAATTTCAGCCACAGCAACTCTAGGATCAATACCAAGACTGTCAGATACACGTGGATGCACTTCAAATACACGCCCCACAACATTTCCTTTTACAAAAATATGAGCACTTCTTCCACCGTGCATATACTCATGTACTTCAGGCATTGATTCAAAAGTAAATTCTATACCTAAAGTGTTTGCAATACTTTCTATAATTCCTTTTACATGAAAAAATGGAACGTCCACATCTTTTTCTGAATATGCAACACCTAACATCACATCTTGACGAGGTAATGTTTCCTCTCCAATACCACTTTTTTCTCCCACTTCTTCTTCTATATATGTTTGTCCTATTTCAAAAAATCTCACAGCATCTTCTCTATGCAAATTTTTCTCCACATTTACTAGCATGTTTGCAAATAATGTTCTTCTTAAAAATGGTCTATCCTTTTGCATTGGATTTTCCAGTTCAATATACTTGTCTGTTGCTATACCTATTTTTTCTAACCAATCCCCAGATACAAATGAATAATTATAAACTTCTGTATATGCACCATGCAGTGCTAACACTTCTCTGACAGCATGCTCTACAGATCGCAATCTATTTTCTTCTGGTGGCATAACAGGAAATACTGGCAATACTGGCGTAATATTATCGTATCCATACATGCGTGCTATTTCTTCTACAAGATCTTCACGAATAGAGATGTCTTTTGTGGCGCGCCACGTTGGTATAGTAACAGATAGTGTACTTCCATTTACCTCCACGCCAAATCCTAAACTTTCTAATATCTGCACTACTGTTTCTTTCTCTATTGCCATTCCAATCTTTTTATCTAAAAATTCTTGTGTTAATTCAATTGGTCCTTGATTTAGAGTAAACTCTTTTTCATCAATAACATTACTTACTACTTTTACATTTGGGCATAATTCTTTTGTAAGCTCTACTGCTCTTTTCAATGCAAGCATTGTATTCTCTGGATCTAAACTTTTTTCAAATCGTGATGAAGAATCTGTACGAAGCCCCAACTTCATAGATGTTCTTCTAATATTTACCGCTTTAAAATTTGCTGATTCAAAAATAATAGTTGTAGTGCTATCTGTAATTTCACTTGTTTTTCCACCCATCACTCCAGCAAGCGCTACTGCCTTTTTCGCATCTGCTATGACAAGCATTTCCTCTGTAAGTTTATGTTCTCCCCCATCTAGCGATATAAATTCTTCTCCTGCCTTTGCTTTTCTTACAGAAAGTGGAAGCTCTACCATACTAGCATCAAATGCATGCATAGGTTGCCCCAGATCATGCATAACGTAATTAGTAATATCTACTATATTATTAATTGGACGAATACCTACAGCAAGCAATAATTCTTTTAACCATTTAGGAGATTCTCCAACGGTAATTCCCTCCATAGCAACAGCACTATATCGTGGACACAAATCAGTATCTTCCACTGATACAGATAATGCCATATCACTTCCAGCAACTATTTCTTCTGGTGTATATGGTTTTAATTCTGTCTTTTGCATTGCTGCTACTTCACGTGCCATACCATAATTTCCCCATAGATCTGGCCTATGTGTCATAGATTTATTGTCCACATCAAATACCACGTCATCAATTCCAAGTGCGACAGCAAGTGAAATTCCAGCATCTGCCTCTACATCTGAAATATCCACAATTTCTTTTTCATCTATACTTGGATACATTGCTCCTAGTCCAATTTCATCTGCTGCACAAATCATTCCAAATGAAGCAACTCCACGGATTTTTGTTTTTTTCAATTCTATTAAATCCCCTTCTCCATGCCAGCGTACCTTTGCTCCTATTTTTCCTAGAGCCACTTTCATCCCTACACGCAGATTAGATCCACCACAAACAATCATAATATCATTCTCTCCATCATAGACTTCACAAAGAGATAATTTATCTGCATCTGGATGCTTTTCTACTGTTTTTACTTCTCCCACTACAATATTATCTAGCTCACTTGCTTTATCCTCAAATCCATCTACTTCTACTGTATGAAGTGTGAGTTTCTCTGCAAAAGACTCTGCATCCAATGAGTCTGGTATTTCTACATATTTTTTTAACCAATTTTTTGATATGTTCATATGTTTTATCACAAGCCACAAGTCACGTAACACGAACCAAATATTCGTATCCAAGCTACGTGTAAAACTTGTAGGCTTTTATTATTTTAAATGATTTAACACAAATTTTACAATCTATGCTTTTGTTTCGTGTTATGTGCCTAGTGGTACGTGTTCTAGAATTGATTCAAAAACCTCATATCTCCACTCATAAAATGCCTAATGTCCTCTATACCATATCTCTGCATAACCAAGCGCATACTTCCTAAACCGAATGCAAATCCACCCCACACTTCCGGATCAAGTCCACCAGCTTTTATTACATGAGGATGAACTAACCCACAAGGAATAATTTCTACCCATCCAGAATGTTTACACGCACTACATCCATCTCCACCACAAACAAAACATTTCATATCTAATTCAAACCCAGGCTCTACAAATGGAAAATGTCCTGGACGTAATCGTACTTCCACCTCTTTTTTTAAAATTCCTTCTAACAACCCTTTCATAATGCCTATAAGATTGCTAATTGATAAATCTTTATCTATAATTAATCCTTCCATCTGATAAAAAGTATGCTCATGATTTCCATCTGTTGCTTCATTACGGAAACATCTTCCGGGAACTACTGTTCGTAGCGGTGCTCCATATTTATGCATAGCACGTACTTGTACTGGAGAAGTATGTGGTCTCATAACCCAGTGTGGATTATCTTTTACATAAAAGGTATCCATACTTTCTCTAGCAGGATGATGTGACGGAATGTTTAGTGTTTCAAATGCATAGTAATCACTTTCTAGTTCAGGACCATCTAGTACCATAAATCCCATAGAAGTAAACAATTCTTCTAGTTCTTTATTTATAATACTCATAGGGTGCATATGCCCTATTTTTTCTGCTGGAATTGCAGGTTGAGTCACGTCAATTGTTTCTTTTTTTTCTAATTCTGCCAGTGCTTGTCCTTTTAATTCTTCACTTCTTTCTGATATCATTCCTTGCAATTCTTTTTTTACTACATTTGCAAACTGCCCAAATTCTTTTCTAGCATCATTTGAAAGATCTTTTAAATTTTTCATGACTGTTGTCATTTCTCCTGACCGTCTAGAAAAAAAACGTTGTTCTAATTCCTCTAGCATAAGAGTATCTTTCACTTCATCTAGCGCTATAAGAAAATCTTTTTTTATTTGTTCAAATTGTTCTTTCATAATAAAAGATAATTAAGACTGATTCTTTTTAATTGGAGTTATAATATTATTTTCTGTTATTACTTTTTCTGTTTCTTTCTCCTCTTTTAAATATGCTTCTTCAAAAATATCTAAATAAGATTCAACTAATTCATCTATTTCTTGTCCCATTGATACATGATTACCTTTAGGATGAATTTCTCTGAGCAATCCTTGTTTTACACGTATTTTAAGTATTTGCTTTATTTTTTCTAATTCATTTTCTAAAACGAAACCATTAGAAATGTCTATATATTCACGCACTCCTGTCTTTATCTCTTTTCTTACACTACGAATAATATTAATATGTATAACATTTATTTTATCATTATTTTTCTCTACAAAACTCATCATACTATCTATCGCTATTCCATATATCCTACGACCTAAATAAGATCTTTCTTTATTTTTTATATATTCTTGTGTAGGAAAAATTTTTTCTATTACTTCTCCCATATTAAAATAAATGAATCAAATCTCTAATACTAATAATAATAAGTAAGCCAAATAATAACATGAAACCTGCTGTATGTGCTCTGTTTTCATATTTTTTTGGGACACGTTTACCAGTCACTGCCTCTATAGCTATAAATAATAAATGTCCTCCATCCAATGCTGGAATTGGTAAAATATTAATAGCTGCCAGACTTAGAGAAATCATAGCAGTAATATTGATAAGATAATGAATCCCCAGACTTGCACTTTGACCCACCATAGTGGCAATGCCTACAGGTCCTGACACATCCATAATCATTCCTTGGCCTAAAATAAGTCCTTTTATTATTACATAAAACCCTACAAAAATATTTGCCAGCCCAATAAACGCTGCGAGAATTCCTTTCCAAATAGCAATATACCATGGATAACGAACTACTGCAGCATCTACCAGCATGACTCCTAAACGTGGGGTGTCTACAGAACCAAATGCCTTTGGTGTTGCAGTTGTAGTCAATACTTTATCTTCTCTTGTATATGTAATGCTTATTTCCTCTCCACCATGTGATTTTATATATTCTACCATTTCTGACGTATTATCCATTTCTTCTCCATCTAGAGAAAGCACTGTATCTCCAAATGCAAATCCTGCTTCTCCTGCAGGAGAATTTGCTTCTACTTGCTGGATAATCACTGCAGGTTCTTCTACTACAATAGCATGCTTATCTTCTATAGTAGATAAATCAGTAGGCAACCCTATCATAAACCCAATCCCCAGCAACACCGCAGCTAATACAATATTCATGACAACTCCAGCAACAATAACAATTGCTCTTTGCCATGGTTTTTTATTACCAAAGCTATCTTCTTCATTTGCTTTACTTCCATCTTGACCTTTTATCTGACAAAATCCTCCAAGTGGTAAGAGATTAAGAGAATAGATAGTATTTGGATATACATAACTTTTTTCTTCTCCTGCACCCATTTCTATTACATTTGGTCCACTTTTTTTCTTTTTTACCCAATGCAATTTTTTTGTCTTTGGATCACGATAAAATCCATAGATAAATGGAGGAAATCCTATGGCAAATTCATATACTTTCATGCATGTTTTCCTTGCAGCTATAAAATGCCCAAATTCATGAACAAACACAATAAGGCTTAACACAATAACAAATGTAATAAATGCTGTCATATAAATGATTGACTTTACGAGCGTATCACGCTACTATATACTTACATATTATGGCAGAAATCACTATAAATTACAAGGTGTTTTCATCTATGATGATATCACCATATTTGTAAGGACAGGTCGCGACCTGTCCCTACTGTCATCTTAATTATTTATTCATAAATATATTTCTATGGAAATACTATTCGTTGTTCTCGCAGTTTTAGCAGTAATCGCCATCTGGCTTATTGCTTTATTTAATGGCTTAGTAAGGCTAAACAATAGAACAAAAGAAGGCTGGAGCGATATAGATGTTCAACTAAAACGCCGCCACGACCTTATCCCAAATTTAATTGCAAGCGTAAAGGGATACATGAAACACGAAAAAGGACTCTTAGAAAATGTAACAAAACTAAGAAGCCAAGCAATGGATGCTCAAGCAGCTGGAGATACAAAAGCACTTGGAGTTGCAGAAGGACAACTTGGTGGAATGTTAGGAAAATTGCAAATTGCAGTAGAAGCATATCCAGATTTAAAAGCAAATAATAATGTAGCACAACTCATGGACGAGCTCTCTGATACAGAAAATAAAATACAAGCATCACGTAGATTTTATAACGGACTTGTTCGTGACTTCAATACAAAAATCGAAACCTTCCCAAACAATGTTTTTGCTGGAATGCTTGGGTTTAAACAATATGATTTTTTTGAAATCACAGATGCAAAGGAACGTGAAAATGTGAAAGTTGAACTTTAATTCTTATAACTTGTATCTTGTAACATATAACTTAATATTTTTTTAAGATTTATTTTTTGTATTTACAATACGTTACAAGTTACAAGCTAAACGTTACAAGACAAAATATGTACAATCAAATTGATAGCAACAAACGAAAAACAAACATCCTCTTTCTATTATTTTTTTCCCTCATTATCGCCCTGTCTGTGTTTATGGCAGAGTATATGGATTATGGGTATGGGGTTGTTATTGTTGCGTTTATATTTTCTATGGG
>JABIGQ010000010.1 GCA_018650085.1 Candidatus Magasanikiibacteriota bacterium
AATATTATAGTTCTTTCTGATGAAGCGCATAGAAATGACGAAGGAAAGTCAGGTATAAACTTACGAGCAAGCATGGGTAAAGCTTTTTTCTTTGGTTTTACAGGAACACCTATTGATAGAAAAACAGTAAATACTCATAGAAACTATGGAATAGAAGGGGAAAGATATTTAGATTATTATTCTATCAAACAAGCAATAGAAGATGGGGCTACTTTGCCTGTAACATATGAAGCACGAACATCAAAGTTTTTTATTGATGAAGGGAATATTGATGAGCAATTTAAAGAAATGACTCAAGAATTAACCGAAGAGCAAAGAAATGAGTTACTAAGACGTTATAGTAAAAAATCTGCATTGGTAAAATTACCAAAACGTATGCAGATGATTGCTAGAGATATTGTTGATCATTTTCGCTTGTATATAGAACCTGCTGGATTTAAAGCGCAGGTTGTTTGTTATGATAGAGAAGCTACAGCTGGATATAAAATGTTGTTTGATAAACTTTTGCCAGCAGAAGCAAGTGCTGTGATCTATAGTTCGGGGAAAGTAAATGAGGAAGATGAAGCAGAATTATCTAAATATAACACAAACAAAAAAGAACGTGATGAAATTATTCGAAATTTTAAGAATAAGGAACATCCGTTAAAGTTTATCATTGTTTGTGATATGCTTTTGACGGGCTTTGATGCTCCTATTGAGCAAGTAATGTATCTTGATAGACCTCTTCGAGATCATACACTTCTTCAGGCTATTGCTAGAACAAATAGAGTTTACCTAAATAAAGAAGCTGGGAAGATTATTGACTATTATGGTATTACTCGAAATATTTATGATGCTCTTGACTTTGATGAAGAAATTGTTGATTCAGCACTTATTGATATCCAAATAATGAAAGAACGTTTTGAAAAAAACATAAAAGAAATCTTGAAACTTTTTGGTGACGTAAATATTGAAGATCCTTCAAATGAGAATTTGAATAAAAATCTGGCTATATTTATTGATAATGAAGATAAACAAAAGTTTTTTATTTCTAAATATAATAAACTTAAATCATTATTTGAATTTTTATCTCCAGATCCATATTTGAAATCATATTTACGAACTTTTGAATGGCTTACTGCTTTTTATATTGCTTTTATAAAAAAGTTTAAAAATAAAGAAGATGCTCATATATTTGGAGAATATGGAAAAAAAATACAGGCAATGATTCGAGAAGTTGTTGATTATGAAGGAATTACAAAGAATTTTCAGGAATTAGGGATTAAGGAAATTTATGAGATGAATAAAAGAAAAGGATTATCTGATGAAGAAAAGGCAATGAATCTTGAAAAAGCTTTAAAACAAGAGATTTCTGAACATGCTGATACTAATCCTATATTTCAAACTTTTAGTCAAAGATTATTCAAAATTCGAGATGAATTTGAAAATCACCAAATGGATCTCAAAGAACGAATTAAGGAATATGAAAAATTATTGCATAAAATAAAAAATGCAAGTCAACACGCAGAAGAACTTGGTTTTGATATGAGAGAATATGGAATGTACTTTACGATAAAAGACATTATATCAGAGCTTCAAGAAGAAGGTGCTCAAGATTTTGTGAGAGAACTTTCTCAAAAAATGATAGATTTGCTTGATATAGAATGGAAAAATTCATCAAAAAGAGAATTCTTTACTAAAGAAATCAAAAAAGTATTGCAAGAGCTTATTTGGAAAGAGTATGCAGAAGTTTTAGGTGGAGATAGAGATTTCTTTGCTCCACTTATGAATCGTTTGTTTGATATTATTATAAAAAAATATTAAGTATGGAGGGGGAAATAAAATATAAAGGCAAAACTGTAGCATATAATATAAAAAGAAGTGACAAAGCAAAGCGGCTTCGAGTTGCTGTATATTGTGGTGGGGCTGTAGAAGTTATTGCCCCATATGGATTTGATCAAAATAAAATACAGGTATTTTTGAAGATGAAAATAGATTGGATTTTAGAAAAGGTAGGTTTGTTGGCAAAGGTTCGAAATTCTGATTTGATGAATACTAGTCGTAAGCATTATTTGAATCACAAAAAACAAGCGCTTCATTTGGCACGAAAAAAAGTAGAAAAGTGGAATGAGTTTTTTAATTTTGATTATAATGAATTACAAATAAAAAATCATAAAACAAAATGGGGAAGTTGCTCGGTAAAAAAGAACTTGAATTTTAATTATAAGATTATTTTTCTTTCTGAAGAATTGCAGGATTATATTATTGTACATGAACTTTGTCATTTGAAAGAAATGAATCATTCTCCGAAGTTTTGGGCATTAGTGAGAAGTGCTTTGCCTGATTGTGAGGAGAGGAAAAAAAAGTTTACTAATATTTAGAGTACATTCATCTACCAATTTGACAAAAACATAATCACATACTATACTAAAAACATATGAAAAACCTACGAAACAATAATAGCAATAATAACTGTCTTCTAAAGATTGGGTAGTTTCGTATAAAAAAAAATATACAGACCGCCTAATCAAGGCGGTTTTTTTATATACATTCCTTGATAGTTCAATTGGTAGAACAACTGGCTGTTAACCAGTAGGTTCCAGGTTCAAATCCTGGTCAAGGAGCTCGTCTCCACTTCGTTGCGCCGAGTAAACAAGTCTCTACTTGGTTGCGCCGAGTAAACAAGTCTTTACTTTGTTGCATAGAGTAAACAATATTAAAACTATTGAGAAAAGCAAGGGACTATGATAATCTATATATACTTAATCACATTTATATGAAACACATGTTTATCTCAGACGCACATGCACATGTAGAAAAAGAAATCACAGTAAAGGGGTGGCTTTCAAATAAGCGATCAAGTGGAAAGATAGCATTTTTAGAGCTTCGTGATGGTTCTGGATTTATTCAGGCAGTAGTGGTAAAAAGTGCAGTAAGTGAAGAGACCTGGGGAGCAGTAGATGCCCTTACTCAGGAGTCATCTCTAGCTATCACGGGTACAGTAAGTGCTCACCCAAAGAAAGAGGACGTATTTGAATTACAAGTGGTGAGTATAGATATTATACACATAGCAGAAGAATATCCAATTTCAAATAAAGAGCATGGCCCAGATTTTCTTATGAATAATCGTCATCTCTGGTTGCGTAGTAAAAAACAATGGGCAATCCTACGTATTCGAGATGTAGTAGAAACTGCCATAAATGAATATTTACATATAGAACATTTTATTAGAACCGATTCTCCTATCTTTACTCCAAATTCATGTGAAAATACCACAGATCTATTTGCTGTGCCGTATTTTGACCTAGGAGAAGCATTTTTATCTCAATCAGGGCAATTGTATATAGAAGCAGCTATTAGTTCTGTAGGGCGTTGTTATGACTTTGGGCCTGTATTTCGTGCAGAAAAAAGTGTAACAAAACGTCATCTTACAGAATTCTGGATGATGGATGCAGAAGCAGCATTTGTAGAGCATGATGAGAATATTGGACTCCAAGAAGGGCTTGTAAAACATATTGTAAAATCTTGTTTAGAAAAATGTACTAAAGAATTTGAGATTTTAGAAAGAGACACTACACCACTAAAAGCAGTAGTAGAAAAATCATTTACACGCTATACATATAAAGAAGCAATAGTGAAACTTCAGGAATTAGGAAGTGATATAAAAGACGGGGAAGACTTGGGGAATGATGATGAAGGAATGCTAACAAAAGATAGTGATGTCCCTGTATTTATAGAAAAATGGCCTTCTGCGATCAAGCCATTTTATATGAAGATTGACCCAGATGATAGTGCTATTGCTCTTTGTGATGACTTGATTGGAATTGAAGGAGCGGGGGAGATCATTGGTGGATCACAGCGTGAAGATGACTTTGATGCACTTCTAGAACGTATAAAAGAAGATGGCTTAGATGAAAAAGAATATGAATGGTATACAGATTTGCGTAAATATGGTGCCGTGCCACATTCTGGATTTGGTATTGGCGTAGAGCGTATGGTTAGGTGGATGAGTGGAGTAGCGCATATCCGTGAGTGTATTCCATTTCCTAGAACTGTGAATAGGATTAAGCCTTAGGTGGAATATTATTATTATATAAAATAATTTTTAATATTTATTGTATGGTTTATAAAGAAGGATCCTTTAGAATAGAAACAGAGTTGAGTGGTGATATAGATAGTAAAAAAAAAGAACTCATAAATTATCTTAAAGATGGTAATGAGTATAATGTACTTTTATCATTAGAAAAAGGTGGATTTGATATAGATGATGAGTTGAGGGGGGAAGTAAAAAAAGTTGTTATACAGGAGCTTGTTGATGGGTCAAGTTTTAATGTTACACAAAGAGCTTTGGATATAAAAGGGTTGTTTGAAGTAACTGGAGATATACAGTTATTTGTAGAATCGCGAATATTAACAGAAATGAAGGATGGAAATGCTTTTATTGTAGTTAATATTTTAAAGATAAAAGGGTTGTTTGAGATAACCGAAAAAATACAGGATGCCGCAGAATTTCAAGTATCAAAAGATTTAATAGATATTGATCTTGGTAATGTATATGAACTTTTATCTATTAAAGGGCTGATAAAAGAATCGAAGAGGAAAGGATTAGAATCAGAAATGAAGAAAGTATTTGAATTGCAAGTATTAAAAGAATTGGAAGGTGGTGATGTTTCTGACGCTATGGACATGTTACGGCTGGATGGATTAACAATGATATTAGATAAAATACAAATAGAAAAAATTATTGATAATAATGGAATTAAATTTTTATTTAGATATATAAATAATTTTAATAAACTTAATGAAAATGGTGGGCTTATAAAAAAAATGTTGGAACATGGGGAATCAGAAACAGTTTTCTTGAATTTAGAGATTATAGATAATTTAGAATTTCTCGAGAATGATGAAAGTAGGCAAGAAATATTAAAATCATTAGATTTATCTTTTATAGTAGAACATAAAAGGTATGAATTACTTAATATATTATTATCTAATATCCCCGTAGAGGAAGCAAAAAAAGTATTTGAAGTTACTTTAGATGAGGCTGAAGAAGAAATAAAGGAATTAATAAAATTAGAATTATATTATCAAGCTGGTGAGTATATTTCTAGTTTGGATATTATTGGTTTATCCATTTCAGATGAGCTAAAAGAAAAATGTATAGAAAAAAGGAATATTGAAGTAGAAAATAGAAATTCTTTTGGAAAAAAAAGGGAAGATTATGATGAAAAAAATGTTATTAGGGAAGTGTTGAAGTTTTATGGTGCTGAGATGTTAGAAGTAGAAGTGGATAATTTTATTGGAGGAAGTAATATTGAGAAAGTGCAGTCTAATAGGGAAAACAGAGAAATTTCATTTAAAGATAAAGTGGCATTATTTGAGGAGACTGCTCATGTTGAAAAGATGTTTAAATGGATGCAAGTATATTTAGTTCGTGCAATAGTTAGCGAAATGAAGCATTGTATCTCAATGGATGAAAAAAGTGAGAATAATGTAAATAGAATGCCAATAAGTTATGGGAAGCTTTCTGTAGATGAAATAATAAATAATTTCACAGATGAACAACTTAGAGAATATTTTTTTGAATCAAGTTTTCTTTTTTTAAAAACAGGAAGTTTTCCGTTTGGTGGTGAAAAATGGGCAAAAATAGCAGACTTAGCTTCTGAAATGATGCAAGATGATTTGTCACATATAGATAAAAAAATATTAATAGATAGAATTATTCAAATCAAACATAATGAAGAGAATGGAAATATTTTTGATAAAGATAAAGAAAACATTATCGTTTCTGAAAGTGATGGTGTTTTTAAAAAAATCCTTGATATAAAATATAATGCTGAAAATTTGCAAGAATTATATGACAATTATCGTGAAGAACTTGGGGAAAATCATGAGGGTGTTGTTGAGTTAAAAAGAATGCTTAAACTATTAGAGGAAATTAAGAAGAAGGGGCTAAGAGCAAAAGGGAGTGAATAGGATTAAGCCTTAGAAATTTAGTTGTCTACAACTGAAATGTACGAGAAAATAGTACTGTTGAATATTTATTAAATAAATATGATAAACAAAGTAATAAAATCCGCAAAACTTGGAGGAGAACAAATAAATAAGTTTTTTGGTGATACCGTTCAGATTTTTAATAAATCTACTATTGCTGATTTTAGAACAGAAGCAGATCTTGCATCTGAAAAAGCAATATTGGATGAATTACAAAAACACTTTCCGGATTTCAATTATTTTGCAGAAGAAAGTGGTTGGATAAAAAATGGATCAGAGTATACTTTTATTATAGATCCATTGGACGGAACAAATAATTTTTCGCTTGGAATTCCTAATTTTTCTGTATCAATAGCACTTCAAAAAAATGGTGTAAGTATTTTAGGCGTTGTATACAATCCTATTTTAGATGAACTCTTTTATGCAGAAAAGGATAAAGGAGCTTTTCTAAATAAAGTGCAAATGAATACAAATGATGTTCGTGAAATTTCAAAAGCCACAATATCTTATACTTGTGGTTATGAAGAGAATGGATTAACATATGAAAATGTAGTAAAAGCTATTAATACGTATAAAGTGAAGCGATTAATTACAAATTGGTCTCCAGCATTGGATTATTGTTTATTGGCAAGTGGAAAGATAGAGTCTATAATTTGTAAGGGGAATGATGTCTATGACAATATGGCGGGTAAATTAATTGTAAGAGAAGCAGGGGGAATAATTACCGAGTTCGATGGTACAGAAGAGAAAGAAGAGGAAAATACTAATTTTATTGCTTCTAATAATAAAGAATTACACAAGATCATGTTAGAAATGTATCAGGGGGGGAAGGAATTGTAATGATTTTTTGGAAATAGAATAGAATTGACGTGAGTTTACAGATCTATTATAATGGGATTACTATAAAATCTCTATTTTTTGTTATAAACAAACAAAATAACACAGCAATTTTTTAGATAATAATCAAAAATTAATATAGTATGGCAAAAAAGAAGAAAAAGCGAAATATGAAAAGAGGGAAGAAATTAAGTTCTGATCTTCCAGACAAATTTGTAGAGCGGATGGAAGCTATTGCAGGTCCAGCTTTATTTTCCGATATTAGAAAAACATTTATAGATAAGCCAACCACATTTCGTGTAAATACTATAAAAGCATCAAAATCAGAGATCATGGAAACTTTGAGAATGAATGGGATGAAAACTCTAGATGTTTCTTGGAATAAAGATGCCTTTATTTTAAATAGTAAAACAAAACGAGATCTTACAAATTTAGATATATATAAAGATGGTAAAATATATATACAGAGTTTAGCGAGTATGGTTCCTCCTATTATTTTAGATCCCCAACCGGGAGAAAAAGTATTGGATCTTACAGCAGCCCCAGGAAGTAAAACTTCTCAGATGGCAGCAATGATGGGCAAAAAAGGGGAGTTAGTAGCAAATGAATTAAATAAAGTACGGTTTTCCCGATTGCAGTATAATATGGAAGGGCTAGGCGTGTCCGCGGAGGGTGATGATTGGGAGTTTATACTTCGATTAGAAGATGGCTCTGCATTATCTACAGAATATCCAGATTATTTTGATAAAGTATTGCTCGATGTTGTTTGTAGCGGAGAAGCTAGGTTCATTGACGGGGTACCTAAAACATATGGATATTGGAGTGAAAAGAAAATAAAAATGCTTGTGTATAGACAACAAAAATTATTATTTGCATCTTGGCATGCTCTTAAGCCAGGTGGAATTTTAGTATACTCAACCTGTACTATGGCGCCAGAAGAAAATGAAATGCGAATTTCTAAGTTTCTTGAAAGAGTGGGAGATGAAGCAAAAATTCTCGATATAAAAATTGATGGATTAAAATCAATGAAGCCTATCATGGAATGGAAAGAAAGGAAATTGCATAAGGATGTGAAAAAAACACTTAGAATTTTACCTACAGATCAGATAGAAGGATTTTTCGTAGCAAAGATCCAGAAAAGAGTATAATATTCTAAATAATTAAATATGGATGAATATCAAATAAAACTACTTCCAAAAAATAAAAAAATAGTTAGCCTTTATAATTCTTTAGGTGTGCATTTAATATTTAAAATAAATAGTGGAGTTATTTATACAAATCAAACAGGAGGACATGCTTGTTGTCAGTCGTTTGAAGAAGGAGTGTTGTTACCTTTTAATAGTGAGTATGTTCATAAAGAAAGTATTATAGAAAAAGAATTATCAAGTATTACAAATAATAATATATTTTTATCTCCAGAAATTGCGGATAAAATTGATAAAATTTTCATGAAATATAGTGTGACTAAATGTGCAAAAGTGGATAGAATAAAATTAAAAGAATCAATGGAAGCTTGGGTGCATGTCATTATAAGTGAAAATAAGGAATGTGAATTTTATAATTTTTATGATGGAAAAGGAATATTAACTTGGAATAATAGTGATTAATTTTTTATGAATATAAAAATAGTTACAATAAAAGGATTGGGTAATATGAAAAAAGTAATCATTATTTTAGCAATAATATTGTTTATTCCTTCTATTTCTTTAGCCTGGGACGATTGTCCTTATGGGGAAGTGGATGAACCATATCCAGGAACATGTGGAAGATATACAGACACGAATCATGATAAAATTTGTGATCATTCTCAAGGAGCTCCAGAAGATAGAAATCTTGTTGTTTCAAATGTAATACCTATTAAACAAGATGAAGTACATAAAAGGATATATCATCTTCCTGAAATCACTTTATTTTTATTACTGTTATATGTAATGAGTCGTATATTATTAAAGAAAAATAAATTACGTCTAGTAAATCATAAAAAAATCTGGAATGTCCTATTACTTCTCACTTTTTTAATATCAGGAATTCTAGGTATATTATTGATTATAAGAATAAATACAGGAGGGAATTTTTCATTACCATTTAACATGTTATTTTGGCATGTAGATGTAGGGATTGCTATGTTTGTTATTTGTGTCTTGCATATTATTGAACGGTGGAATTATTTTAAAAATATATTAAAATAAATATGGAAAATAAACAAGCAAATAATCCATTGCACGGAGTAAGTTTAAAAAAGATTTTAGAGGACTTAGTAAATAAATATGGATGGGAATATCTCGCAGATCGTATAAAAATAAAATGTTTTCTTTTAAATCCAAGTATAAATTCTAGTCTGAAATTTTTAAGAAAAACACCCTGGGCAAGAGAAAAAGTAGAACGCATGTGGAAAAATAAATTTATGTAAATAGATTATTTTATATATATAAAATAATATTAAATATATATCCGATAAGAATAATTCCAAGAGTAACAATAGCAAAAAAAGTAGCGAGAAGTTGCCATTTCAAAACCTTTTTTAAAATAAGTGCTTCTGGAAGAGATAAGCCTACTACAGCCATCATAAAAGAAAGTGCAGTCCCAATAGGGACTCCCTTGCCTACAAGAGATTCTATAATAGGGATAACAGCACTTGCATTGGCATAGAGAGGCACAGCAAAAAGAGTAGCCAATGGCACACTAAAAATACCAGCATGTTGTAAATAACTCTCAAAGAAATTTTCTGGTATAAATCCATGTATAACAGCTCCAAGTGCTATTCCAAATATGAGGTATAGTGCTACTTTTTTTATAATTGAAAAAGCTTCTTTAGATGATTTTTTAAAAATAGCAGAAAACTTTATGTTTTCTTTTTTTGTCACTATTTCTTTATTTGTTTCAATATCCCAGATAAAATCTTCTACATATTTTTCCATGTTTAACTTTCCTAATATAAATCCACCGATCATTCCAATAGAAATTCCAGCAAATAAGTAGAAGAGCGTTATTTTTATCCCAAAAATTCCAATAAATAATGCGAGAGCTACTTCATTTATAAGTGGGGAGGTAATCATAAATGAAAAAGTAACGCCAAGTGGAATTTTTGCTTTTAAAAAACCAATAAATAATGGAATCGATGAACAAGAACAAAAAGGAGTGATACTTCCAAAAATTGTAGCAAGAAAATAATCAAGTCCAAATAAATTATGCTTAAGTAGAAAATTTCTTAATTTTTTTATTGGAAGATAATAGCGGAGTAGACTCATGAAATGTGTAATAACAATCATGAGAAAAAAAATCTTCAAACTATCGTAAAAGAAAAAAAGAACTGAATCACCAAGGTGGGTATTTTTCTCTATATGAAAAAGAGAAAAAGTGATCCAGTGTGCAAGTAGCTCCCATGGGTAAAAAATATCCATATATTTTAATTACAACAGGAAGTATCGCAGTTATTGTTTTTATCAGCTGATGGAGGATGAGCTTCTGTTTTAAGAGCATGTTTAATTTCATCTGTAGAAGGTATTTTTCCTTCAGAGATTATAATGTTATTAATGACAAATACAGGGCTGTTCATGCAGCCTAGTTTTGCAAGTTCAGCAATATCAGTTGTGTATGTGACCTGTAAGGTTGGGTTAATTTCTTTACTTATTTCTTTTACTTTTGTATAAAGTTTTTTGCATGTAGAACAGTCAGTACCGAGTATTTGTATATTCATATATGGATATGTAAAAAATGATTTAAAAATTTAGTGTGTTTTCTTAGAGTATGTTTATTTTGTGAATAGATAGATTTTCTGCCTTGTTGTTTTACCTGTATAAGATCGAAATCTTTTAATACTTTTAGATGGTGAGAAACGAGATTTTGTGGAATAGCTAATATCTCACAAATTTCACAAACACATTTGTCATTTTGTTTTAAGATACATAAGATTTTCAGGCGGTGTTCTTCACAAATTACCTTTAAAAAATCTTGCACAGAGTGTAAATCTGTTTTATTATCTTTATGTATTGTACAGCAGGGTATATGTGTCATAGACAGTAGTTTTATATATCAATCTATATTGATATATTACCATAGTATATATAAATATATCAAGAGTTTATGTATATTATGATATGTGGGTATTGAAATAAGACAATTAATCTGTTATTATAATTGTAATCTAATCATCTATATAAAAATATGACAAAAAGAAATATCGTGTTTATACTTGCACTTCTTATCATGACAACAACACTATCAGGGTGTGTTTCAAAAGAAGAAAAAGCAATGAAACAAATAGAAAAACAAATGCATGAAATATCAGAAATTCAAGAAAAAGTTATGTCAGGAGAGATTTCTGCAGATGAAGCAGAAAAATTAATGGGCAAATTTGGGAAAGAAACAAGTCAAGTACAAAATCGTGAGGTAGATAGTTTTCCTTCTTGGGCAAAAAAACTTGGATTTGAAGATGTAAAAGGAGTTGAATTTGTCTCAGGAGAAGAAGTTATAGAAAAAAGAGATGGATTTAATGCAATAAATCTAAAATATAAGGGAGATTATGATACAGTAATGATCCAAGCAGAAAAACTTGCGAAATCTGCAAATATTCCAAAATCAAAAGTAATGGATGCCGCAAGTGAAATGCTTGCAGGATTGGAGGGAATGTTGCCACCAGAAGCAATTGCAGAAATGGAGGAGGCACAAAAAGGTGCTATCTATACTAATTTTGATATTATGTCTGGTAGTACTGAAGTGATAGGTGGTGGAAATCACCAAAAAGCTATTATAGTAGGAGAAGACGGAAGTTTGGAAATTTCTATTGTCGATTTTGTAAAACAACAAGAATCAGCAGGGAAACAAGGGCTTATCATGGGTAATTTAGAAATGTAATAGATTGTTTTTTTACATAAAAGTCACTTGTTTAAGTGGCTTTTATTGTAGTATTGCCCCTTTAATTTTGTCTATAAAAATGTTATCATAAAGAAAAAACTAATATATATAATATAAACATATGATAGAAGAAAAGAAAGTTCAAGAACAAAAAGTAGAAGAGACAAAAAAACCATCTTGTGGGGTAGCGGGTTGTTCTATGGATAAAATAAAAAAAGCATGGGGAAGTGAGCAAGAAGAAACAAAAGTGTTTGTAGGGCTTGCATTACTAGTATTTATTGCAAGTTTTTTGCCATGGAGCGCTTCTGCATATGGATATGTGTCCTACAGTTTTAATGCTTGGAATGGGTTAGGGTTTATTAGTATTTTAGCAAGTCTTGCCATTGTGCTTTTATGGGCTTTGCCTATTTTTGGAGTAAAAGTCCCTAAGATTTTTTCAGATAAAGAACAAGAAAGAAAAGTATTGTCAATTGCTATACTGGTAAGTCCTGTTATCTGGTTTTTAAAAGCATTTCCATATATGGGATCTTTAGGAATTGGCCTTTGGATTACTATGGCTATTGGTGGGTATTTGGTATTTGTGAGTTTTAAAAAATAATACTAGATATGAGGTATAAATTTGCATTATTACTGTTATCTATAGAAAATGTTTTTTTAGGATTGTTCACATCAGTGGTAGTCACTGTTATAGGTATTGGTATTGCAGTGTTATTTGGTCATGAACACCACTTGTTTATTACGTTTGGTGCTATTGTAGCTACATATGGTGGAGTAACATTTTTAATCAGGATAGTAAAAGAAATCATTGCTTCTGTAAAAAATAATACAAACATGGCAAAAAACATGATTGGAATATTGCTTGTTTTTGTTATGATCATAATAGGCTCATTGGTTTTTTATAAAAAAGTAGACAATCGTGAAATGGATGTAAATATGCTATGTTCAGAAGTTTTGATTGCTTCTACTATAGAACAACGCGAACAGTTAATAATGGATTGTGAGTCTGAAATAAATACTTTGTATTCTTTCCAAAGGGAACATTCATTAGAATTATTAACACAGGTAAAAAGAGAACTTCAAGATTTAAAAGAAAAACAGATTTGTCCGGAATATCTATTAGAGGGAATCGCATGTACCTGTGGTACAGATAATTGGGAGTCTTTTGATGATTACACGAATTCGTTTGTGGGAGTTTGTAGAAATGGTGAATTGTATTAATGAAATAAAAAAACATGAGTAATACACATAAAAAAATAGGATTAGTATTGGGTGGCGGTGGTGCAAAATCGTTTGCACATTTGGGTATTATAGATGTATTTAGAGAACATAATATCCCTATAGATGTTATTGTCTCATGTAGTGCGGGATCTCTTTTTGGAGCATTTGCTGCAAATAATATTTCTTCTAAAAGAGTAAAAGAAGTATTTGTCCCCAGACTGAGTAGATCAAAATGGTTTTTACCAGGATTGTCTAGAAAAGGATTTTTATCTCAAAAAAATATAAAAGATATCTCCAAGAAATTATGTGGGGATATTTGTATTGAAGATTGTGCTATCCCATTTCATACAGTCGTTACAAATATAAATACAGGAGATTTGCATGTCTGTAATTCTGGGAATTTAGCAAAGAGCATAGGAGCTTCCATGGCATTTCCAGGTATGTATGCTCCAGTAAAAATAGATGGAGAATTGTATGTGGATGGTGGTGTATTAAATGGAATTCCTGCAGATGTTTGTAGAAATATTGTTGGAAAAGATGGGGTGGTCATATCAATTAATTTAGACGGAGTCATGCGTGGTGAGATAAAAAATTATTCTATGATAGGGGTGGCATATAGAAGTTTATATATTTCATTATTTAAACAAAGACAAAAAATATTAAAAGAAAATTCAGACATCGTCATTCCCGTATTTCATAAAACTAATTTTAATTTCAAGAGTTGGAGAGATATTTTGACATTTTATTCTATAAAGAAAATGGATGAATTCTATGAATTGGGGCGAGAAAAAGCGCATGAACATATTGAAAGTATCAAAGAGTCTATAATAATATAAATTTTATGAGTGAATCTTTTGAAAGAACATCGCGTGAAGTTGAGCAACCTATAGAATTATTACCAGAGGTTCAGGCTATTTTAGATGAGCATAAATATGTAGGGGAAGCATTGAAAAAGATTGAAGATTATGATCAAGTTACTTATAAACATAGTTTACGAGTTGCTAATTTAATATCTCAGATTAGCCAAGAAATTGGTTTAAAGCTAAAAGAATCGGCATTACTTATAGAAGCGGCATTGGTTCACGATATAGGAAAAATAAAGGTAGATAAAGAAATTCTATCTAAAAAGGGACGACTGGATGATGATGAGTGGGAAATTATGGGACAACATGGACGTTTTTCATTTGATTATATAAAGGAACATGGCGGCAGTTTAGAAGTAGCTAAAATAGCTGTAGCTCATCATGACCATGGAAGAAGTCGAAGTATTTCTAGAAAAGGAGATCGACGTATAGAAAATAGACCTTTTTCTCATCCAGAGAGAAGAAAAGTAATTCGTAGACAAGAACAAAAAGATGAACGACAAATCAAGTTATTGGAATTATCTAGAATTTTATCTATTGTAGATGTATTTGAAGCATTACGGAGTAAAAGACAGTATAAAGAAGGGTTTTCGTTAGATAAATGTGAAGAAATTCTTATAGAAACATTTCCAGGTGATGGAGATAGAGTGATAATAGATCAATTATTAGAATTATATAAAAATGATAATGAAAGTTAATATGAAATTATGTAGTGCTTGTCTCCTGGGTGTAAATTGTAGATATAGTGGGGATACAAAACCAAATAAAAAAGTTATTGCTCTTTTGAAAAAAGAAACGTTAATCCCAGTATGCCCTGAACAATTGGGCGGACTAGCGACTCCACGTGATCCCTCCCAAATAAAAGATGGAAGAGTATTTGCAATAGATGGTACAGATGTGACAGATGCATTTAAAAAAGGCGCAGAAGAAACCTTAAAAATTGCAAAGATGTACGGAATTACAGAAGCTATTTTAAAACAGAGAAGTCCTTCGTGTGGATATGGAAAAGTATATGATGGGACTTTTTCTAAGACAGTGACAAAAGGAATTGGTGTGACTGCTGCATTGTTAGAAGAACAGGGTATACGTATACAAACAGAAGAGGATTTATAAACAATATAGTATATATAAAACAATATGAAAAAAAATAATAACCCAATAATAAGCTTTGGAGAATTTATAGAAGGAAAAGAATTTAAAGTATTAAATGAAAGAGCCGTTCGTGCAAGTTCTGGGATTATGCTTTTATTTGGTATATTTGCATTTATAAATGGATTTATATTAAAAAATTATAGTGTTATTCCATATATTGTAGGTTTTTTATTATTAAATTTTTTAGTTGGTGTTTTTATAAATCCTAAATTTGCACCAACGATGTTTATTGCAAAATGGATTGTTTCTAAACAAACACCTTTGTATGTAGGAGCAATACAAAAGAAATTTGCATGGAGTATGGGGATAGGCTTGTCAGCAGTGGTATTTTTATTATCATTACAATTAATAACAAATCCTGCATTTTTTCCTCCAGTGTGTATATTATGTTTAACGTGTTTGATACTATTATATTTTGAAACAGCATTTGGAATTTGTATTGGGTGTAAGTTTTACTTTTTAGCCATAAAATTAAAATTAATAAAAGAACCAAAACGGAGACCAAATTGTACAGGAGATTCGTGTAGTATAAAATAAACTAACTTATATGACATAATATAATCTCATCTGAGATTATATTTTTTCTTGCAAAAAAACAGAAAACTTGTTACAATAATCCTGTTATTTAAGCAAAAAAATATGTATAGAACACATACCTGTGGAGAACTAAGAACAGATCATGTAGGAAAAGAGGTTGCCCTTTCTGGTTGGGTGCATAAGCGCCGTGATTTGGGTGGGCTTATTTTTGTTGATTTACGAGATAGATATGGAAAAACACAAATTTTACTAGATCCAGAAGTAGTAGCACAGTATGAAATTGCAGAGGGACTTAAATATGAATATATTATAAAAGTAGTAGGAGAAGTAATCCTTCGTGATGAAAAAGTAATAAATACTGCGCTTGATACAGGTAAAATTGAATTAAAAGCAAAAAGTATAGAAGTATTAAGTAAGGCAAAAACGATGCCTTTTGAGATTTTTGAAACAGATAAAGGAGAAGAAGATGAAGAACTTAGACTCAAATATAGATTTCTAGAACTTCGTCGAGAAAAATTAAAAAATAATATCATATTTCGTTCAAAAGTGATAGGACATATACGGTCATATATGGAAGAACGAAATTTCATAGATATTGCTACTCCAATATTGACTGTGTCGTCTCCAGAAGGAGCAAGAGATTTCCTCGTGCCAAGTAGAATTCACCCAGGAAAATTTTACGCCCTTCCACAAGCGCCACAACAATATAAACAACTTCTCATGATCGCAGGATTTGATAGATATTATCAGATTGCCCCATGTATGCGAGATGAAGATCCACGAGCAGATCGTTCTCCAGGAGAATTTTATCAGCTAGATTGTGAAACAAGTTTCATGACAAGTGAAGAATTTTTTCAATTAATGGAGCCATTGTTTATTGAGTTAACAGAAAAAGTAGCAGGTAAAAAAGTATTAAACAATCCATTTCCACGAATTCCTTTCAAAGAATGTATGGAAACATATGGATCAGATAGACCTGATTTACGTTTTGATTTAAAAATTCAAGAGATAACAGATTGGGCAAAAGAAACAGATTTCAAAGTATTTAATAGCGCAGATCATATTCGTGTATTAGTAGTTCCTGGCGGAAATGAATTTAGCAGAAAAGAAATAGATGGAGAGTTTACAGATGCTGCAAAAAGAGCGCACGCAAAAGGATTGGCTTGGACAAAATACGTCAATGGAACATTTGAAGGTGGAGTGAGTAAATTCTTTACTCCAGAACAATTGGAAGCATTGACAGCACAATTATCATTGAACACAGATAGTATTCTTTTCTTTGGAGCGGACAACTGGGAAGTTTCTGCAACAGGATTAGGAGCAGTAAGACATCTAGTGGGAGATAAAATGAATTTGAAAGATCCAAATCTTGTGGCATGGGCGTGGATAGTAGATTTCCCTATGTATGAATGGGATAAAGAAAGAGAAAAAGTAGACTTTGGTCATAATCCTTTTTCTATGCCAAAAGGTGGAATGAAAGCTCTAGAAACACAAGAACCATTGGATATTTTGGCAGATCAATATGATATTATTGCAAATGGACTTGAATTATCTAGTGGAGCAGTAAGAAATAAAGATCCAGAAGTCATGTATAAAGCATTTGAAATTGCAGGGTATACGAAAGAAGCGGTTGATAAAGAGTTTGGTCATATGATAGGTGCCTTTAAATATGGCGCTCCTCCTCATTGTGGATTTGCTCCTGGAATTGAAAGATTGATTATGCTTCTTACAGGAGAAGAAAATATTCGTAGAGTAGTTGCTTTCCCAAAAAATCAAAAAGCAGAAGAGCCTATGATTGGAAGTCCAGCTGTTGTAAAAGCAGAACAATTAGATGAATTAGGATTGTCTATTCTAGATACTATAGTGTCTAAATAATTCCGATTATTTTCCAAAAATATTGGCTACATCAGCACTTCTAATCATTCAATGATACATCGGTATCGCCTCATAATTCTCAGCACTGCTTCGCTCAAAATTTTAGAAAAATATTTCGAAATTATTTAAACAAAATAGTATTAAAAAAAATAAAAACCTATGGATATAATACTTGCATATCCACAATTGCAGCAATTGATTTTTGTAAAATTGCTGTTTTTTGTCTTTGTTATTTTTGGTATTATCGCTGTATATAAAAAAGTACATCCAGTGATATTTTTATTAGGTTTTGGGATCTTATCTGCTACAGCATATATGGCACTGGTGCGTGGTACGCTATTATCTTTTTGGGGGCTGGTAGGAGATGAGATTACTATAGCTGCTATGTATGAGTCGTTTGCATATCATGGATTGTTTACAGACTTTGCTTATTCCAATTTACCGCCATTTTATCCATCCTTGTTTTTTCAAGTCATTGCAGTCATTGGAAGGTTCTTTCATTGGAATGGTGTACAAATGGCAAAGTTTGGTGCCATGATAACCATGCTTTGTTTTCCTGTATTTCTTTATTGGATACAATCTGTATATTGGAAACATAAAAAAGATTCCCCAAAGAAATTGGTCTGGTTGCTCGGAGTACTATGTTTGTTCATTGTTATTCCGTGGAATTCTGTGATTACAAAACCATATGAATTAATTAGTGGAAGCTTAACTATTCTTTGGACAGTATTTCTTGTATTAGATGTTTATCAGAAAAAAATTAATTGGCAACGAGTGCTCGTATATGGAATTACTGGGGGAATATTATTTATGTTATTTTACTTTTGGTTTGCATTAGCTGCCATGGGAGTAGCATTATTCCATTTGTTTAGCAAAGAAAAAACAAGAATAAAAGATTATGCATATTTTCTCGTTACTGGAATAATGGTTTTTATTGTAGGTGCCCCATTTTGGCTACCACTGGTGCGTTCATATAGTGCGCATGGCTCAGAAAATTGGCAACTTGGTTTTTTTATAGGAGAATGGATTACTACGCATGGACCATTATTATCTTTTTCTCTCAGTGGAATTGTTGGGCTCATTGGACTTATATCATTAATTGTATATAGAAAAAAAATATATATTCGTATATTATTATCTTTATTTGTGGCAGGGTATCTTTGGCAAATTATGGGGATGGTTACTATACTCTTTTTCGCATCTCCACTCCAAGAGTCAAAAGGATTTATGTTTTTTAATACTCCTATTTTAGCTCTTGCCGCAGCATACGGGATTGCCTCATATGTAGATTATCTTGTGAAAAAGAAAAAACCTTATTGTTCATATAGGAATTTTGGGATTATTGGAATACTGCTATTAGCACCTACCATGATTTTTGGAACATTTGCAGATGACATAAAAGTGAAAAAAATATATGAACGCTCTCTTTTACAAAAGTCAGCTATTGTAGAAATATTACCAGCGCTAAAATCATTAGAAATTACAAATCCAACTTTGGATATTATTCCACCTATTGTACTAAGTACAGGATTACCAGAGTTACATGCATTTTATCCTTATCATGATTTTATTTATTTCAATCAACACAATTCTCATCCAGCAGCTCTTTTTTCAGAAAGGCGTGCTTTTTTAGTGGATTTGGCAGAAGAGACAGATCCAGAAGTGTTTGCACAAACATTGAAAGATAATCCATTTGATCAGATTAATCATTTTGTATTTCTTGCTTCAGAAGAAAAAGGCTACCCAATAATATTTCACAGAGATGATTTTCCTTTTGGTCTAAAAGAAGAAACCTTGTGGTTTGATAAAGCATTATTTGATTCAGAGTATTTTATAGAGCAGTATAGATCAGATAAGTATGTGATATTTCAGTTAAGTGAATCATCCATATACAAAGAGCGAAAAATATAGTAAAATACGTTCATGTCAGTTTCTTTTTCTACAGGACAATTTGATGGCCCTTTGGAGTTATTGCTCTCTCTTATTTCTGAAAAGAAAATGAATATAACAGAGATATCAATTTCTGAAGTGACAGAACAGTATCTCTCGTATGTAGATACATTGGAAGAAATCAATGCAGATGAATTGGTTGATTTTTTAGTTATTGCAGCGAAATTAGTATTGGTAAAAGCGAGAATGTTATTACCACAGTTTTCTGCAGAGGAAGAAGACGAGCAGAGTCTAGAAGAACAATTGCGTATCTATAAACAATTTGTAGAAGCAAGTACTCATATACAATCATATTGGCAATCTGGGAAGCATGGGGTATTTCGTGAAGAACCAAGACATACGAGGATTGATGCCCCGTTACCAAACAGTCTTACACAAGACGGATTACACCAGTCTATGGTACAATTAGTACATCGCCTAGCACCGAAAAAACCATTGCCACAAATGAGTATTGATAGGCATATGACCATGAAAAAGAAAATAGATTATATTCGGTCATTACTAAAAAAGACAAAAAAAGTACGTTTTGGCGATATTATTTCTCAGGCAGAGAATAAGACAGAAATGATTGTAGGATTTCTTGCCCTCCTTGAATTAGTAAAACAAAAGACGATTCATCTTCAGCAAGATTCTGCATTTGGAGATATAACTATACATAAAACATAAGATATGGAATTACTTTCATCACTTGAAGCAGTATTATTTGTTGCCTCAAAACCACTTTCTGTGAAAAAATTAGCAAAAGCATTAGATATATCTATTGATGATGTTAGTGAAACGCTAGAAACATTGGAAACAAAATATAATCATGAGTCATCTGGTATACATTTGTTTTTTTCAGGTGATACTGTTCGTATGGGGACAAACCCAGCATATGCAGATGTAGTGGATCAATTTATTTCTTATGATATTGGGGGAGACCTGACAAAGGCGCAGTTGGAAACATTGACTGTTATTGCATATAGGGGGCCTATTACTCGACCAGAATTAGAAGAAATTCGTGGAGTAAATTGTGCTATTATTTTACGTAATTTGCTTATGCGTGGATTAATAAGTGAAAAACAAGATGAAGAAAAATTATTACCAGTGTTTGTGCTGTCTGTCTTGGCGCTTTCACATTTGGGCATTTCTTCTATGGATGAATTGCCACAGTATGATGAACTAAATACACATCCGCATCTTGATCAAGAATTAATAGGAGAATAAGATATGTTTCATTTGCATAATAAAAAAAAATATAAACGATTATTTATTACAAAAACCTTGTTAAGTTTAGTGGCAGTTTTTTTAGTATTTGTGGGAGTGGGTTTTTTTCATATGGGGCAACTTATTGTAGAGCCTGTGACTGACTTTGGAGAAAAGATATTGCCGTTTTCATTTGAGAATCTTGCTTCTGCAAAGGGAGGGGATTTGTCATTTGAACCACCAGTCATTGTGCCACCCCCAACACCAGAATTTGTGGGAGAAGAATTAGATATGTCTTCATTTACTGCCAATGGTATTATTGTAAAAGATGCAAAAACTGGCGCTATATTATTATCCCAAAATGAATATGGTGTACAGCCTATTGCAAGTATTACGAAATTAATGAGTGCATTATTACTTTTAGAAGAGCAACCAGACTGGACAACCAGTACACAAGTAGTACTAGAAGATTTGGTAGATACGCATATGTATGAAGGAGATACATACACATTGGAAGAATTATGGTATTCTGCATTAGTAGCCTCATCAAATAAAGCTATCATGACTCTTGCAGATGCTGTAGGGTGGGAAAGGGAAGCATTTGTGGCACGGATGAATGAAAAGGCACAGGAATTAGGAATGGGGGATACGCGATTTGCAGATCCTACAGGATTAGATAGTGGAAATATTTCATCTCCATCAGATATATCTATTTTATTAGAAGAAGCATTACGTCATGAAAAAATACGTGAAGCGGTGCTTACACCAGAATATACATTGTATTCAAAAGAACGTGATAGTTCTCATCACATGTGGAATACCAATTGGATTTTGCTTGGGTGGATCCCAAATAATTTAGCAGAATTTCTGGGAGGTAAAACAGGATATATTCCTGCGTCTGGATATAACTTTGCTTGTGATGTAGCAGATGAAGAAGGGAATGTGGTACATATAGTGGTGTTAGGAGCAGAAAGTCATACTGCTCGCTTTACAGAAGCACGAGATGCAGGACAGTGGGTATTTAATAATTATGTTTGGCCAGAAGAGTTATGATGCATTTCATAAATCCAATTGAATGGTTTAGCGCCTTTCCACCAGAGTGGGCGGTGTTCTTTTTGTCCATGTTACCTATTACAGAGCTTCGTGCATCTATCCCTATAGGTATTGGTGTGTATCACATACCTTTGATCCCAAATGCATTGATTGCTATTGCTGGGAATTTGTTTCCTTCTGTGATTTTATTATATTTCATGCCTCGTTTGCATGATTGGCTTATTGAAAAGAAATTTTTTGGCGGTTTATTAAAAAAGAAATTAAAAGATGCAGAAAAGAAATTTTCTGGTAAATATGCAAAATATGGTGCAGTAGCCCTTATATTATTTGTGGGTATTCCACTTCCATTTACTGGAGCGTGGACAGGATCTATGGCTTCGTTTGTATTTAATATTCCATTTAAAAAAGCATTTCCTCTTATTTTAGCGGGAGTATGTATTGCAGCGGTTATTATGACTGTGTTGACGGTCTTTACCAATGGTGCTATATCGTTGATAAGGTAGAAGTGCTTGGTATTGACAAAATAGTGTTTTTATGGTATACATAAGGCATATAGTACATGTCTTTATGACTTATCTTATTCACATAGAACCAGCACTCTTAATGAACCAAGGGGAGTTTTTAGACATCATTTTTATTTAATATTGCCTTATTGTAGGGCTTTTTTTATTATATTTTTTATGAAAAGATATATCATGGGTATTTTAGCAGTTATGCTAATAGTAGCACCACAAGGAACGGTTTTTGCACAAGAATTAGGGTTTCATTTAGAAGTCGGAGGAGAAGAAGTCACTATAGAAGAATTAACAATCACTACAGAAGATGATAGCGAAGAAGTAGATATAAGTGATCTACAATTATATATAGATGGAGAGCCTGTAGATAGTCCTGTTTTCCAAACAGAGGAAACTCCGTCAGAAGATACATATGTCATACAAGTAGATATGGATTCTGGAGACCCAGGAGATTCAGGGGAAGTTTTTTCAATGCCATTGTCAGAAATGACTGAAGGAAATGTTATTTCAGCAGGTGAGGTTAGTAATCTTGCATTAGGACTTGAGATTGAAGAAGAACCTAGCTTTACGATAGAAGGTGAAAATTATAGCATAAAATATGATGGAACTTTTGATAGTTTAGGAAATTATTATGCTGCATATACTACAAATAATCGTGTATATGTGCGTATGCGTGATATTGATAAGAATTGGGCAGATGCAGAATTATTATATGATTATAGTGAAGAGGTTGTAGA
>JABIGQ010000011.1 GCA_018650085.1 Candidatus Magasanikiibacteriota bacterium
AACACTTCGTAGAAGTGCGCTTGGATTGTTGCTTATACTAATGTCTTATGCAATCACGACATTTGTTGTAGGTATGATAATAGAAGATGGTATAGGTATAGGAGATAAATATACGGATATAGATAATGAAGTATATGATACAATTAAGCGAGAGCAAAATCCATATGCTACGCAAGATCCGCTAAATGAAAGAACATATTACTTTGACTAAAAACAATTAACTTTTCAAAACAAAAAACATCCCGCAAGCGGGATGTTTTTTGTTTGCCATACGGTATTAGGGGAAATACCAATATGTATAACTACATTATAACATGATTGCTATAATCGTGCCAAGAATTGTGTCCACATATCCTGTGGATTATTTTGGCACTGGAGCGGTAAACCAGATTCGAACTGGCGACCTCTTCCTTGGCAAGGAAGCGCTCTAGCCAACTGAGCTATTACCGCACGTCTCCACTCTAACTTCGTTGGGTTGCGCCGTGTAAACTTACTTTTTTAATTCTAACTTCGTCAGAATTGTGCTGTGTAAACTTACTACTGTGTAAACTTTTTTATTTTAAAATAAAACGTTCTCTAAATCTTCTTCCAGAATGAGATTTTAGATAAATCTCAAATTTTGCTGCGAGGATCTGATCAGTGAATGCACAAAACCAGATGAGTTTTATGGGTAATCTTGGCGATGTACTTTTACTCTCAGCGTTCTTATGTTCCTCTATTCGTTTTCTTAAATTTTTGGCAATACCAGTATAATATGTATCATCGGCACATTTGAGAATGTATACATAATGATGCATATGATAGAATATTGGCTTGCCAGGCGCAAGGTAGCCTGTGGCTACTGGAGCCTGGTTGCGGGAGCCGGATTTGAACCGACGACCTCCGGGTTATGGGCCCGACGAGCTGCCTGACTGCTCTATCCCGCGATATTTTTTTATACACTAAAATGGCTTTTCCATTTTTCGTGGAGCGGATGACCAGAATCGAACTGGCATCATCGGCTTGGAAGGCCGAGATAATAAACCATTATACGACATCCGCATGTCTTTGATTATCTCTTCAGATAGTTATATTTCATTACGAGACGTATTATATATAAAAACGAGAATTTTGTCAATCCACCCGCCTTGATATTGCCTGTATTATATGCTACATTGGTCAAATATGCAACATATTATCCACATAAAAAATAATAAAAAGCACCTTGACTTGAGATGGAGGATTATTCGTGCTATACGAGAGTTTTTTTGGGAAAAGGAGTTTATAGAGGTAGAGACCCCACATATCCTTGTATTACCCGGACAAGAGCCATATTTGTCTCCTATGCGTGTCCCAGTATCCAATGAGCGTGGTGAAGTAACAGAAAGTTATCTACACACTTCTCCAGAATATACCATGAAAAAAATGTTGGCAGCTGGATATGAAAATATATTTTCACTATCTAAGTGTTTTCGTGATTATGAAAGTTTTGGGGGAAATCATAACCCTGAATTCACTATGGTTGAATGGTATAGAACAGGTGTAGATTTTTATACTATTATGCAAGATCTAGAAGATTTATTTTCCTATGTGACAGAGTGTTTGGGAGAAGATATTTTGTCACCATTTGAAACGCCTAGTTTTATACGATATCACATGCGTGATTTATGGAAAGAAACTATTGGTGTAGATTTAAATGAATATTTATCTACAGAGCGCATGTATACTCTTTGTGTAGAGCGTGGATATAGTCCAGCAGAAAATGAGCGTTATGAAGATCTTTTTTACAGAATTTTTTTAAATGAAATAGAACCAAAATTAGAACAAATGGGCGGGGTGATTCTTCATCATTACCCAGCACAAATGGCTGCATTGTCAGAGTTGTCAAAAGAAGATCCTAGATATGCAGAACGATTTGAAGTATATATTGGTGGTATTGAATTAGCAAATGCTTTTTCTGATTTAACTGATGTAGATGAACAAAGAAAAAGATTAGAAGAAGAACGTGCATTGCGTAAAAAATTAGGAAAAGATGTCTATGATATAGATGAAGAATTTTTATATGCAGTAAAGCATTTACCTACATGTTCGGGCATTGCTCTTGGGGTAGATCGCTTTGTTCAAATTTTGCTAGGTTGCGATAATATAGATGATGTGTTACCATTACCTATGTCAAAGATGATTTAATAATATTATATATATGGCAGAAACTAGTGAAATAAAAAAAGGTGTAGTGATAAGACATCAAAATGATTTATATGTTGTGACGGATTTTCATTTTGTAAATCCTGGAAAAGGGTGTGCATTTACGAAAACAAAAATGAAAAGTATTACTAGTGGTAAAAATCTCGAGATTACATATAAAAGTGGAGAGAATATAGATCTCGTTCGTGTAGATAGACAGACGGTGCAGTATCTTTATTCAGGAGTGAATTCTTGTTCATTTATGAATAATGAAACCTATGAAACTTTGGAAGTAGATTTAGAAGTGGTTGGAGATGATAGAAAATATCTAAAAGAAGGATTGGCAGTGATAGGAGTATTTCATGAGGAAAGTCTTATTGCGGTACAATTGCCAAAAAAAGTACAATATAAAGTAAAAACAGCACCTCCAGCAGTAAAAGGAGATACTGTTAGTGGAAATGTCACAAAAGAAATTATATTGGAAAACGATTTAGAAATGCATGCACCTATCTTTATAAAAGAAGGTGAAGAAATTTTAGTCAATACTGAAACAGGAGAATATGGTGGGAGAGTTACCGAGTAAACAACCAGAAATAAGATTAGAAGCCTCTAAGATGGATCCTGGGGAATTTCATCGTATATTAGCATTAGTGGAAGATAGGAGTATCAATGGATTGACTGTGGAAGATATTGAATTGTTTTTGGAGGCATTGGCTGGAAAAGATTCGCCAAGTCTAGGAGAGCCTAGGGATGATATTGCTAATCAAGCAAAATTATTAAGAGATGAATTAATAAAACTTTCTGAAAATAAAAGAGATCAGTAATATACTGATCTTTTTTAAAAAAATACGTCATTGCGAGTTGCCGATAGGACAATGCGGCAATCCCAGAGTTTTGCGCATTAAAGTATGGGATTGCCGCGCTACGCTCGCAATGACGTGAGAAATTGATTAGCCTTAGATAATCCTGTTACTTCATCATTTCTTCACACGCTTTCATAATTCCTACACTATCTATACCTGCTTCTTTATATAGATCTTGTGCTTTCCCAGAGAGGGCATATTTTTTTACCCCTAGAGATGTGAATTTATTTACATGTATGTGTTTTTCATGAAGCGTGCGGAGAATTTGTGTGCCATATCCCGCTATAGTATTATGATCTTCCACAACAATTAATTTTTTTGTCTTTTCTATAGAATTAAATAGCGTATCATCAAATTGTTTAGGAGAGCTTAGGATAATTAACTCTGCAGAAATATTTTTTTCTTTTAATAACTTTATTGCTTCAAATGCTTCTGCAACTACTGAACCTGCTGCTGTAATTGTTAGATCATTTCCTTCTCGTAGTTTTTCACAAGAGCCATATGTATACACATAGGATGTATCAAAATATGGGCTACCATCTTCTTTCGTAAGTACTGGGAGTTTGTGTCTTCCCATGCGTACATATGCATTTCCGTATTCTTTTGCAATAGATCTAATAATACGGTCACAGTGATTTGCGTCAGCTGGTTCTATAACTTTTGTATTAAATAATCCAAGAAATGAATTTATGTCATCTATTGCTTGGTGGGTAGGGCCGTCTTCTCCTACGGATAATCCGCAGTGAGTTGCCACCATTTTTACATTTGCATTATTAATGTCATTTACTCGTGCTTGATCTTTTGCGCGGCTGGTCATAAATGCTCCAAATGTAGAACAAAATGGAATCATGCCAGAAAAACTTAATCCACCAGAACAAGATACCATGTGTTGTTCTGCTATACCACATTCTATATGTTGATCTGGGAGTTCATCTTGAACTGCCTTTGTTTTTACAGAGCTTGCGAGGTCTGCTGTAAGAGCAATGATATGTTTATTTGTCTTTGCAAGATCTAAAAGTGCGTTTCCATATCCGCTTCTACAGTCAGTAAGTTTGTCTGTGTCATATAAGCGCGGAGTTCCTGTATCTACATTTATATTTTTTACATCAGGCATATTTTTTGGCATCCAAGAAACGGTCTTCTGCCAAGTATCCAATATATTTTGTTCTTCTGCTGTAAGTCTTAGTTCTAATAATTCATTTTCAATATCTTCGGGTTTAGGAGCTTTCCCGTGCCAATTTGATTTATATTCTTTTCCTGCCGGCTCCATTAAGTTTACTCCATGCCCCATGATAGTATGTGCAAGCAGTAGGATAGGTTTATCTTTTATGCTATCTGCTTCTTGAAGTGCTTCCCACATAGCGTTCATATCATGCCCATCTACATCTATGACATGCCAGCCTGCTACTTGGAATTGTTTTTTAAAGTCTACGGGCATAATCTTTTCTACTGCATCAGAGAGTTGAACTTCATTATAATCCATAAACACAATAAAATTATCGAGCTTATATTTTGCTGCAAAGTTCATCATCTCATAGACTTGTCCTTCTTCTGCCTCACCATCACCTATAAGCCCAAATACACGTGTATCTGTGCCTTTCTTTTTCTCTGCAAGTGCAAATCCGGATGCTGCTGAAATTCCAGCCCCAAGAGGTCCTGTGCCATACCAAACACCAGGTACATGACGAGTCACATGTCCTTCATATGGCGATCCAAATGTACGAAATCCATTGATTACTTCTTTTTTATCAATATATCCCATGTCTGCAAGTACGGCATACACAGCAGGGGAGATATGCCCATTTGAGACAATAACAGGCTCTCCTGTATTTGCTATAACTTGTGTATAGAGAAGTGATAAATAATCAATACAGCTGAGTGCTCCACCCGGATGCCCACTTTGTGCATTTGTGACCATAGATAAAATAGAATGGCGACAAGATTTTGTAAAAATTTGTAATAGTTCTTGTGATTCTTTTGATAATTGTTTTGTCATAAGCTTTTTAAAAATTTATGCTTTGTAAATAACCACTTGAATTTTTCTATTGAATAGCATAAAGAATAATGGCTGTAATTTGCACGGCAATAATTAATATGAGCACTGTTTGAAAGCTGGTCTTTTTTGTTTTATGACGGAAGTATTTCATGGCTAGGAGTCCACCAATAGATCCACCTATTAGGCAAAGAAACCATAATTGTTTTTCTGAAACACGTCGTTTTTTCCATTGAGATTTTAATTTATCAATGCCAAAAAAGAAAAAAGTCAAAAGATTAATTCCTAGTAAATATA
>JABIGQ010000012.1 GCA_018650085.1 Candidatus Magasanikiibacteriota bacterium
GGTATATTGGGTATTCTATGGTTATTATCTCTTGTAGTATGCCTTATTCTTACTTCAGTAATTTTTGCTTTAACAAAAAAGAAAACTGAAGAAATGGTTCTCTACACAGTTGAGAAGTTCTGGACGGAAACTTTGCGTGGTTTGATTATTGCCATTCTACTACCAATCGTCTCTATTATTGCATGTATTACCATCTTTGGTATGGGACTTGGTGTTTTAGGATTTTCTTTATTATTATTATTTACTATCCTTGCAAAAGTAGGAGCATCAATACTTACAGGTACATTTGTCTTTTGGATCTTTACAAAAAAGATGCAAGTAAACTGGAAATCTGTTATCGTGGGTGTTTTTGTACTTCACTTTATTAGATTTATACCTGTAATCGGTTGGATTGGATATAAGATTGTATTTTTAGCAGCCTTTGGTGCACTTTGGATGTTTTTATATAAAGCATTTAAGAAATAGTGTTTCTGATGAACCTATCTAAAAGAGATTAGCTAAACTGTTTTTAGGAATTTTTTTAACAGCCTGCTTTAAGTAGGCTGTTTTTTATAATCCTAATAAATTTCTTATCGTTTGACATTAATCCGGTAGTTGTAATCAGTTGAAAACCAAGACATAAATTAGTTGCGCTAAGCCACAGGTTTATTGGTTTTTTTCAGTAATAATAATGTAATATGGGGCAACAGACATTGAGGATATTCCATTAACTTGGTATTTTGTTTTATTATAAATATTTCTCTAAATTAAAACTACTAAAATTAGCTAAAACGGTTTTAAATTCTGTTTTTTTTATTACTCTTAAATGTAGTTTGTTTATTATATAGTATTCGTAATATATATATGATATAATATTATTAATTATATTATAAAATTAAATAGGTTATGTTTAATAAATATTGGAGGATCTTATTTCTTAGCATTTTTGTTATAGGGATTTTTTGTTTTACTCAAAATTCTCACGCTGCAACTATTTATGCTAGTTCGAGTTATTCTGGCACAGAAAGCGGAACAGAATCTGAGCCGTATAATACGTTTACAGAAGCATATGCTGCCGCAAGTTCTGGTGATATAATTGATCTTACTGGAACCTTTACTTGGAGTGATGATGATGAGACTGGAGATTACTCTACATATGAAACAGGATATCTGGGTTTTGAAATTACTAAAGATATAACGATCCAAGGACAAGGAGCTGATCAGACAATAGTACAATCTGCTAGTAGTGCTTATGGTTCTCCTCGTGTTTTTGCTATTCGTGGTAATGCTTCTACTACGATTAAAAATATGACTATTAGACATGGATATTCTTCTTCTGCTGGTACTTATGATGATGGTGGGTGTATTTATGCTCAATCTGGGACAAATTTAACAATTGAAAATTCAGATTTACATAGTTGTCAGACATGGGGGAATTCTGGACATGGAGGTATAATCGCTGCGTATAGTACGACCACTATTATAAACTCTTCTATTCATAGTGGTGACGTAGGATATGACGGCAATGGTGCTGGGATATATTTTAATGCTAGTGGCAAGACGTTAACTATTATAAATTCAACTATTTATGATAACGGTGACAGTAGTTTAGATAATGGAGGTGGTATATATGTGTATGCAGGGACAGTTAATTTGACTAATACAACTGTGACTGATCATGTCAGAGGTAGTGGTATTTATTTATATAGTTCTGCTAGTGTATTTCTTAATTTAAAAAACAGTATTATTTCAGGTAATACTAGATATTACAATTATAACTATGCTGCTAGTAATATTTATAAAGGATCATCAGCTACTGTAACTAGTAATGGGTATAATGTTATGGGGGATAATGCAAGTGATGCATATTTTACCGCCACTACTGGTGATTGGACTGATGATGATGGTAATGACACATATGATCTATATTCAATTGGTACAACTGGAAGTTTAAACTTGGATACAGATGGGGCTTTGAATGACAACCCATTATATACTTATACATATAGATTGCTAGCAGATAGCATCGCTATTAATAATGCTACGACAACAGTACACAATGGAGTAAGTATTCCAAATGCGGATCAACGTAGTGGTACTACTAATTCTACCAAGGATATAGGTGCATTTGAATATGATGCTGGTGGTATTTCTGTTACTGAACCAATCACGCAAGCAACTAGTATTACTTCTTCTAGTGTAGATTATAAACAAATGACTGTTAGTTGGACAATTGGTAGTGGAGATCGTCGAGTTGTTTTTATGAAAGATGCGAATTCAGGTACTGCTACTCCGGTTGATGGGACAAGTTATACTGACAGTGCTGTTTTTGGATCTGGAACTCAAATTGGTACAACTGGTTGGTATGCGATTTATAATGGTTTTGGGACAAGTGTAAATGTTACAAATTTAGATGCAGCAACAGAATATATTGTGCAAGTTTTTGAATATAATGGGTTTGGTCTGAGTGAAGAGGATTATTTCACTTCTACAGCTACTGATAATCCTAAAGTTTTGGCTTCTCATACTCCAATTACTGTTTATGCAAGTAGTACTTATTCTGGTACAGAAAATGGGACAGAATCTGAGCCGTATAATACGTTTACAGAAGCATATAATGCAGCAATAGCAGGTGATACCATTGATGTTAATGGTACTTTTGATTGGGCAAATACAGAAGAAACAGGGGATCTTGATTATTCTTCATGGGTTGGTTTTCCTATTGAAAAAGATGTAACAATTCAAGGGCATGGTGCTGATCAAACAATTTTTGATGGTGATACTGGACGTATTTTTGCTATTCGAGAAAATGCCTCAACGACTATAAAAAGTGTAACTATTACAAATGGGTATGCTTCTGGTGCTGGTACTTATAGTAAGGGGGGGTGTATTTATGTGGCTAGTGGAACTAATTTGACAATTGATAGGTCAGATATACATACATGTAGGACACATGCGAATTCTGGAGATGGTGGAGTCATTGCTTCTTATAGTACAACAACTATTACCAATTCTTCTATTCATGATGCCAATATTAGCTATGATGGTGATGGTGGAGGTATATATTTTAATGCTAGTGGAAAAACTTTGAATATTACCAATACCACTATTTATGATAATGGTGGTAATGAATTAGATTATGGTGGAGGTATTTATATATATGCAGGTACAGTTAATCTTACCAATAGTACCGTAACAGGTCATACAAAAGGTAGTGGTATCTATTTATATAATTCAGCCAATGCTTTTCTTAATTTAAAAAACAGCATTGTTTCAGGTAATACTAGATATTATAATTATAACTATGTTGCTAGTAATATCTACAAAAATAGTTCAGCAACAGTAACGAGTGATGGATATAATGTTGTGGGAGATAATGCAAGTGATGCCTATTTTACCGCCACTACTGGTGATTGGACTGATGATGATGGTGATGATACATACGATCTATATTCAATTGGGACAACTGGAAGTTTAAACTTGGATACAGATGGGGCTTTGAATGACAACCCATTGTATACTTATACATATAGATTACTTGATAGTAGTATCGCTATTAATAATGCTACTACCACTGTTCATGGAAGTGTGAGTATCCCATCTACTGATCAGCGTGGAGGGGCTAGAAGCGGTGTCACTGATATTGGGGCTTTTGAGTATGCAGCTGGTGGAATCACTGTAAATGAGCCGACTACTCAAGCTACAAGTATTACTTCTTCTAGTGTAGATTATAAACAAATGACAGTTAGCTGGACTATAGGTGGAGGAGATCGTCGAGTTGTTTTTATGAAAGATGCGAACTCAGGTACTGCTACTCCGGTTGATGGGACAAGTTATACTGACAGTGCTGTTTTTGGATCTGGAACTCAAATTGGTACAACTGGTTGGTATGCAATTTATAATGGTTTTGGGACAAGTGTAAATGTTACAAATTTAGATGCAGCAACAGAATATATTGTGCAAGTTTTTGAATATAATGGGGTTGGTTCGAGTGCAGAGGATTATTTTACTTCTACAGCTACTGATAATCCTAAAGTTTTGGCTTCTCATACTCCAATTACTATTTATGCGAATTACACTACAGGAAATGATTCAAATGATGGATTGACAACAAGTACTCCATTTAAAACATTTACACAGGCTTATGCTTCGGCCACAGCTGGGGATACTATTGATCTTACTGGAACGTTTACTTGGACTAATGCTGATGAAACTGGGGACCTGGGTTATTCTTCTTGGGTTGGTTTTGCAATTGAAAAAGACCTAACTATTCAGGGTCAAGGAGCTGATGAAACAATAGTACAAGCAGCAGAAACATCAAGTGCTTCTACTCGTATTTTCGCTATTCGCGAAAGCGCTTCTACTACTATTAAAAATATAACGATTAAAAACGGGTATACTTCTAGTGCAGGTTCTTATAGGACTGGTGGTTGTATTTATTCAGCAAGTGGAACGAATTTAACTATGGACAAGGTAGATATACACACTTGTCGAGTGCATTCTAGTTCGGGTAATGGTGGTGTAATCGCAGCATATAGTACGACAACTATTACTAATTCTTCTATTCATGATGCCAATATTAGTTATGATGGTGATGGTGGAGGTATATATTTTAATGCTAGTGGAAAAACTTTGAATATTACCAATAGCACAATCTATGCAAATGGTGGTAATGAGTTGGATTATGGTGGTGGTATTGCTGTATATGCAGGTACAACTAATATTACTAATAGCACTATTACTGGGCATACTATGGGTGGTGGTATTTATGCGTATAATTCTGCGTCAGTTTTTGTTAATTTAAAAAATAGTATTGTTACTGGTAATACCAAATCTAGTTCTGATTATAACTTTTATAAAGGTAGCTCAGCTACAATTACAAGTAATGGATATAATATTGTTGGCGATAGTTCTAGTGATGCCTATTTTACAGCTACTACGGGTGATTGGACTGATGATAATGGTGATGATACATATGATTTATTTTCAATTGGAACTACAGGTAGTATGAATTTAGATACATCAGCTGGTATAAATAGTGGTATTTATGGTACATATGCTTATGCTTTGTTGGAAGATAGTATTGCTATTAATAATGCTACAACTACTGTTCACAACGGAGTAGCAATTCCAAGTTTGGATCAGCGTGGAGCAGGTAGAAATGCTGCTACTGATATTGGGGCATTTGAGTATGAGGGGACAGGATTAGAGGATACTACTGATCCAACTATGTCTTCTTTATCTCCACTTGATGATGCAACTGGGGTTGGTGTTGATTCTACTTTTACTATCACTTTTGACGAAGATATTGTTACTTCAACTGGAAATGTTGTTTTTTATAAAACAAGTGATGATAGTGTGGTAGAAACCATTGATATTGCAGGTAGTAACGTAACAACCTCGGGTTCAACTGCTTTGGTTATTAACCCTTCTACAACTTTAGATAGTGAAATAGAATATTATATATTTATTGCAGCAACAGCTATCGATGATACAAGTGGGAATAGTTATGCGGGTATTACAGCTTCAACCACTTGGAGTTTTACTACTGCTGATGTTGATTCGCCTACTGTAACTTCTATTTCTTCAGACAAAACTAATGGTTCTTACACAACAGGAGAAGTAATTGATATTGATATTGTATTTTCAGAAGCTGTGACAAGTACTGGTAATATAACTGTTACTCTTGAGACGGGGGATACTGATCAAACGTGTACTTTTTCTGTAACTAACGCAACTACAGGGACTTGTAATTATACAGTTCAAGCAGGAGATAATTCATTAGATTTGAATGCGACTCTTTCTGGGACTATTACAGACGATTCTAGCAATAGTACAACATCTCTTACAGCAAGTTCTGCTTTGTCTACAAATAAATCATTGCTTATTGATACTACTAATCCAACAGTAACTTTGTCTCCGCTAGATGAGGCAACAGACATTGCTATTACTTCTAATTTGACAATGACATTTGATGAAGTAGTAGACGCAGAAAGTGGAAATATCACTATATACAAAACAAGTGATAATTCCACTATAGAAATATTTGATGTAACTGCAGATATTACCGGGTCTGGAACTACAGCTATTACAATTAATCCTGCTTCCGATTTGAGTTATGAAATAGAGTATTATGTTATGGTAGATGCCACAGCATTTGATGATGCTTTAAGTAATAGCTATGCAGGAATTACTGCGAGCACAACCTAGAGTTTTACTACAGCAGATACACCAATTTGTCCAGTTATTTCAAATGCTTCTACGTATAATGCGTATCCAACTTGTGGAGTTGCTACTTGTGAGGAAGGATATACGTTGACAGATGGGGCTTGTGTAGCAAATAGTAGTGGAGCTGCACCTGCTGCCCCAGCTCCTTCTACTGGAGTAGGAGAGGCTAATTCATATGGAATAATGGGAGAATCACAACATGTAGGAGCCGTAAATGCACAAGGAACAAATATAATGACATATATACATTCTCCAACAACTTTTGGGGCGACCGTTTCAAATCATCATAATAATGTTGTACAACAGCATAGCATAGAAATAATAGCTTTGGATTTATTCCATAATATTGTAACATTGGAAATACAGTCAGAGCCACAAATTTTAGTATTATCATTAGATGAAATGGGACAACTTGATTTGGATAATGATGGAGTGAATGATATTAAAATTAAGTTTGAGGATGTTGTAAAAAATAGAGCTGAGTTGACTATTACTTCTGTATTGAATAATTTGGAAGAAATTGAAGACAAGAAAGAAGAATGTATAAAAGAAAAAAAAGAAGACAAAATTTGTTTATATAATTTCACCAGAGATTTGAAAAAAGGAATGAGTGGTGATGATGTAAAAGAATTACAACAATATTTAAATAAAGAAGGATATATAGTTGCAGAAACTGGATATGGATCAAAAGATAATGAGACAACGTATTTTGGTTCATTGACTACAAAAGCATTATCACGTTTTCAAAAGACAAAAAAGATGTTAGTTACTGGTATCTTGGATATTTCTACAAGAGAATATTTAGGGTGTATTAATTCTTCAGAACCTGTTGTTAAGAAAGTAATTGAGAAAAAAGGAGATCAATTAGTATATACTTTTACTCGTAATTTGAAATTAGAACATGTGGGAGAAGATGTCCGCGAATTACAAAAATATTTGAATAAAAATGGATTTTTTGTGTCACCAAAAGGATATGCAGGTTCAATAGGAAATGAGACAGAGATGTTTGGTTATGCAACACAAAATGCACTTATAAAATTCCAAGAATCTGTTGGGCTTCCTGCCTATGGATTTTTTGGGCCTATGACACGGGCGTTGATTAATTAGGTTTTTTTCTTGACAAAGTACATAAAAGGATATATATTTTTATATAGAAGATGGCAAGTAACTTGTCATCAAGCAACGACGGAGGAAAGTCGATGCGCCGTACGATCATGATGATCGCCGTTCTCCCCATGATTATCTTGGGGAGTTGTTCTTTTGAAAATCGTAAAGTCCCTAGTGAGAAGTTCAAAGTCTCACAAAAGAAGCAAAAGGAAGAATCAATTGTTATTAAACGGAAAGATCCTCAAGTTGGGGATGTTTATATCTTTGATTTTGATCCTAGGGTCCCTGGGAAGGAGCATGTATTTGCTGCAGGATTAAATTTAGACGTTAACAACGCAAATAAAGATTCTTTATATTTTAGGCAAGGTTGTCAAGCCTGTTTTACTGTTGGTAGTATAGATGCTATTGTGAAGGACAGTGCAGGAAGGTATGGAATTAGAATAAATATTTTTTCTTCTAATATGGAATCATCGTGTGAGGGGAAAGAAATTTGTTACCCTCCTGAGTTTACTCATCAAAAAGAGTTGGTATGTGTTGAAGTAGGAACACATAGATGTACGTATGATGAGAATTTTGATATAAATGATCATTTATATTGATATTTTCTTTTTTCTAAACATATTTTAATTATACCGTCTGGGAAGGGGTTTGGCTCTTTTAGAAATCTAGGGAAAGTATAACGCAGCATTGCAATATGCTGCTTTTTTATAGACAAAATAGAGTATAAAGTGTAATATAAGTATATCTCTGAGTGTGAATTTTAATATTATTAATAAAAAAAATATGTCAGAATCAAACGTATGTAAGTTTGGATTTATGAGAACTTTTTTTATGGTTATAGGAATTATTACTTCGGTAATTACAGTATTAATAATACTAGCAATCATAGCTGTAATATTTATAAAACCATATGGAGTAGATATTACAGAAGTAGTTCCTGCAATAATTGAAGAACCTGTGGATAGTGAATATGATCATCCATATTTAACCACAAAGCAAGAAAACATATTAGAATCAGTAGGAATTGATGTAAAAGATATCCCTACAGAAATAACTTCAGAACAGGAAGAGTGTGCTATAGAAGCTATTGGAGTAGAAAGAGTAAATGAAATAGTAGCAGGGAGTGCCCCTACTATGACAGATATATTAAAGACAAAGCATTGTCTAGAGTAATTATACTGTATATTAATAAAGTAATTTATTTTTAACATATAATGTATGAAGAAAAACATGTTGATTAGTTCAATTATTCTTTTAGGAATAGTAGGTGTTTATTTTTTTACCATAGGAAATAATACGACAAATAGAAATGAAATAGATGAGTATGTTGTGGATACAAGTGATTATGTGCTTGCACATCCTCAGGTGAGTGTGTTACCTGTAGAATTATTAAGTGAAGAAGAAAAAAATGGGCTTATTATTATGCGTGAGGAAGAAAAATTAGCTCATGATGTGTATATTACTTTATATGATAAATGGGGGGTAAATGTTTTTAGAAATATTGCAGGAAGTGAAGCTACACATACAGAATCAATTCGTTATTTAATTGAAAGATATAATCTTGTAGATCCGGTAAGTAGTGAAGATGTGGGTGTTTTTACAAATAATGAATTTTTAGAATTATATAATGCACTGGTAGAAAAAGGAAATAATTCTCTGGTAGATGCATTTATGGTTGGGGCGACTATAGAAGATTTGGATATAAAAGATTTACATGAATTTACAGAACAAACAAATAATCAAGATATTTTAGTTGTTTATGAGAATCTGATAAGGGGATCAAGAAATCATTTACGAGCATTTTCCAAACAAATAAATAATAGTGGTGAAACATATACTGCACAATATTTATCTCAAAAAGAAATTGATGATATTCTTTCATCTTCACAAGAAAGAGGAGGGAATCGTTAATATATATACTATCTTGTAATGTACATAGGAACGTGTTATATTATGGGTATAAGATATCTAATAAAATATTATATGAATGGATTTGTCATTAATTTAGAAAAAGAGACACTTGAAAATACAGATTATCGTAGAGTGCTCTATACCGCAAAAAATAGCCAGCTTGTATTAATGAGTATTGAATCAGGAGATGAAATTGGGGCAGAGGTTCATGAATTAGATCAATTTATTCGTGTAGAAGCTGGAAATGGAAAAGCTATAATGGATGGAGTAGAACATGATTTAGAAGATGGCAGTGCCATTGTTATCCCAGCAGGGATGGATCACAATGTGGTAAATGTAGGAGATACACCATTGAAACTCTATTCAGTATATGCACCAGCAGAACATAAAGATGGAACAGTGCATAAGACAAAGGCAGATGAAAAAGAAGAACATTTTGATGGAGAAACAACAGAATAAGAGAAAAACCCCGATACTATCGGGGTTTTTTATAAGTAAATATTATCCACAGTATTTGCTAAAAGAGATTCCTGTATATTTCTGGCATTATTATGAATAAAAGTGCGCTTATCTTAGTAGAGAAAGGGGGTATTGCATTTTTTGGAAAATACTGTATAATAGAGACGGTCATTTCTGTGACTTATTACAATATAAACATTCGACGGTAGCTCAGTGGTAGAGCAACTGGCTGTCAGTGGCAGCTCTTATTGGAAACATTAAGATGAATAACAAGGTGAACTGCAGGAAGCCCGCCCTCATTTATGAGACCGGGTAATCTGCAGCCAAGCCCCAACGAAGTTGGGGAAGGTTCAGAGACTATCCCTTACGGGAGTAGGGTTCTAAGACAATTATTGTGTTAGGATTCGAAGCGCCTTGCACCCCGAGTGCTCTCGAGTTCATCGAGTTTATAGCATGGGTGATGATATAGTCCACGCCTTTAGGAAACTTTAGGATTTCGTGTAACCAGTGGGTCGTGGGTTCGAGCCCCACCCGTCGAGCTCGTCTTCACCTGTCTTTTAGCAGGTTGCGCCGAGCAAGCCTTGTATTATTGAGTACGAGGTAAGCTTTAATATTTTGGCGTGTAGGATAAAACATGGTGGTAAAACCGTGTTTTATTGTTATAATTTACAACATATGTTAAGTAAAGTATTGAAAAATTTAAAAGCAAAAGATAAAAATACTGGTATTGCTCCAGATGCATCTTATGTACTCCCATATAAACAGTCTAAGTCAAGTGGAAATGGTGGTTTTCATGCAAAAGATCCCAGTTCTAGAGGAGAAGAAAGACGAAGAAGTATGGGAAATAGACTAAATAAACCTACAAGATAAATAAAAGTGTCTATGAAAAAAACACTTATTATTACTTTAGATTTTCTACCAAATATTGGCGGCATAGCGACATATATTGATCAGTTTGCAACTCACCTGGATCCAGAAAAAACTATTGTGCTTACTCCAGATGCAAAAGGAAAAGAGATAGAGCGTGCATATACACTAAAACGAAAAGTACTTCTTTCTAGATATATCTGGCCAAAATGGTTTAGATTGTTTTTTATGGTAAAAAAAATTATAAAAGAAGAACAGATAGAACAAATACATGTGCATCATGTGCTTCCTGTAGGATATGTTGCATGGCTTATAAAAAAAATATATAAGATTCCATACCTGGTGTTTTTTCATGGGACAGATGTAGCAAATGCAAGTGCGCATAAAAGAAAAAAGAAATATGCTCGCAAGATATTATTACAATCAAAACGGATTATAGTAAATAGTGAATCATTGAAACATAAAGTAGAAAAAGCATGGCCAGAAACAAAGAAAAAAATATCTTTGGTATATCCATGTCCAGATGTTTCTTTTTTAGCACCTGTGGATGATCTTGTTATAGAACAATTAAAAAGAGAGCTGTCTCTCTATGGAAAAAAAGTAATAATAACAATTTCAAGACTTGTAGATGGAAAAGGATTCCCACAGCTTATTTCTGCAATGGCGGCTGCTATGAAGACCCGTACAGACCTTGTGTGGATTATTATTGGGGATGGAAATAAAAGAGAGGAATATATGCAGTGTATAAAAAAAGAACAGATACAATCATCTGTCCGTTTTTTATCTGCTGTGCCTCATGATCAATTATTGCCATACATGAAGCTTGCAGATGTATTTGCATTATTACCAAGCTCTGATAAAGAAAAAGAAGAAGGTTTTGGTTTAGTATTTTTAGAAGCTGCCGCAGCTGGGATTCCAGTACTTGCAGGAAAAAGTGGGGGAGTAAGAGAAGCAGTTATTCATGGAAGAACTGGCTTAACCGTTCATACAAATAATCATACAGAAATTGTAGTCGGCCTGTTACTTTTACTTGAAAATACAGTCTATGCAAAAAGGTTAGCTAAGAATGCAAAGTTACGTGTGAGTAGTGAATTTCATACAAAAAAACAGATAGAGCGTATTTCTAAGTGGTTATGATACCTACTGTACTACGTTCCCTTTTTTTCTTCCTATAGGATCTTCTGGAAGAGAAATATCTAAAGAAGGAATGGTTCTGGTCATTTGTTTATTTAGGAGTAGGTCTGTCGCTGTAATTACAATATTTGTTAGCATAGTCGGGCTGGTGCCTTGTTGGATCGCTTCCGGTGTGAGAGCCAGTTCCATATAAATACCAGCGGTTTGTCTAGCACCAAGTTGTCTATTTATCCAGCTTATTTGTCTGGTTTTTTTATTATAGACAATATCATTTCCATGACTTACACTAGTTCTTCCTGTCCACTTTACATGGTTAGGGAGTGTGGCAGTGAGCGATACATTGCCAATGGCGTTTGTTGTATTTGTTATTTCTATCATTGCCCAGTATTTTGTTTCTTTTCCAACTATTGGAGGAAGTGAGCCACGCCCAAGTTGATCGCCTTCATTTGTATAATAAATGAGTCTTCCTTTTGGTAATAGTTGTGTTCCTATGGTTAGTGGGGTTGTTTGTGTTTTTGTGGTGTAGCGTGCATAAGAAATCCCTGCAATACTTCCATGAAGCGTTGGAGATAGTGTAAGTGTGGGGTTTATTCCCTTTGGTACATATATTATTGGGATACTTGTTTTAATTTCTATTGTTTGTCCCGCTTCTATAGAGGAGAGAGCAGGAGTAGTATCTGCAGTAAAGCGTGCTGTATTGCCAGATAATATAGCAGTGTTATTTGCACGAAATTGTGAAAGAGACACAAGTGTTTCTGGAAGTGGAATATCTATAGATGCATTGTGTAGGGTGGTATTTCCAGTATTATGTAGTGTAAGAATTAAGGATGTTTTTTCTCCTGGAGAGAGTTGTTCATTTTCCCAGGTAGTAGAAAATTGTACTTCTGGATGTTTGACATTTAGCGTTTCAGTGGCAGGTTCTTGAGGAATATGTTTCCCAGATACAGAAATGAGAGGAATAAGAGATACTGTAAATTCTTTTGTGGATTTTGGTATATATGTGTGAAGTGTTGCGTCTATTGTTTTTGTTTCTGTAGGTGGAAGATTTGGAATAACAAGCGTATCAGTGGTTTTAGGAATTGTAATATTATAATATGGATTATCTAGAGATGATAGTGGAATAGTAATGTCTTTTAAATCAATATCACCATCATTTTTTAGAGTTATTTTTATTGGGATTTGTCCTGTCCCAAGAATAGTGGTTTTATGAATGTTTAATTGTGTGACAAGTATAGAGTCACGAAGAACATGAATAGATTTATGTGTTTTTATTTCATGTTTTTTTCTTCCCTCCTGTGTATATTTTAGACGAAGGAACATGTCAATATTTGTATCTGGAATATCAAAAAAATAGCCAGTAAATGTGAGTGTGCCTTCTTGCTGTGTTTTTATATTGCCCAGATTAAATGCTGTTTGATTTGAAAGAAAATTATCTGCAACAGGGGTGTCTAAAATAAATCCTTCTGGTAAGTCAAGAAAGAGTATGGAATCTTTTAGCAAAACATCACTATGATTTTTATAAAAAATAGTATAAGTAACATGATCTCCACTTCTGACACGTTCTTGAGATGGAGTAAGAGAGAGTGATACGAGATCTGTTACTGTAGGGTCGTAAGTGTACCAAAGGATACTTGCTAGTGCTAAAAATAGCGTGCTTAGTACTAGGAGCATGTCAAATAGGAATAGTTTTTTTGCGTGACGAAATGAAAGGTGGTAGCGTTTTTTATAATGCATTTCTGCTGCGTGAATAGGAGAAATAAGAAATGCCATAAACCATTTGTGTGGTGTATGAAATAAATGATGTTTTGTGAAGTGTGTATCAACGAACTTCATAAAAAAAAGATTAATTATTTTTGAGAGATGCTTTTTTCGCTAGGAGAGTAGAGTGTGTTATTTATTTTCCATTGATTGACAAATTGACCAATTCCTTGTTTATTTGTCTTATTTCTTACAGTGGTCTTTTCTTGAGACCATTTCACTAGGCTTTCAAAGTTTAGTTTATACCTACTTCCTACGACAATATAGGTGATTTCTTGGTTTTTTAGTGCTCTTCTTATGGTTTGTTGGCTTACACCAAAAAGGCGTGCTGCTTCTGATATAGAGACACGAACAATTTCTTTTTGTAGAGTATCTGGGTTTATATAGGGTTCCATAAGGTATTTGATGCTATTTGTATATACTATTGTATACAAATATAGCATATTTCATATATATTGTCAAAAGTCGAATTATCCCCTTATCTCTCTTTATTTTTTTGCTAGATTGTGCTATACTTAGCGCATTATATTATTTAAATATAGTATTATCATTCACTTTTTTATAAAAGTGTAACATTTTTTCTATTACACCGTCTTCTTATATGAAGGACATAAAAACCATTTTACAAGAAAAGAGGTATTTATATCTCATTATTACAAAAAAAGATCCAGATGCATTTGGTGCATTATA
>JABIGQ010000013.1 GCA_018650085.1 Candidatus Magasanikiibacteriota bacterium
ACTGCTAAAGACGTAATGACCTTTGTATAATCAGAAGGCTCACGAGTCTTTACTATCATAGTAGCCCCCAGTGGATTTTCTTCCAATTCATCTAACGATGCAATAATAGACTCATTATCCTTATGCTTTTCTCTAAATTCAGCAAGCACCATTTCTTTATCTAAAAATGTAATAGATACTACTTCTGGAAATGCATTGATATAATCTTTGATTTCTTTTACCTGTTCATCTGTGACATCATGACGAAAATACACACTCACATCTATCTGATTTTTTACCGTATTTACCGCTTCATTTGTCAGAGCTCTAACCACAATAACCGTATTCATGGAAAGCAGCATTAATACTAAAATGACGACTGTCATAAATGACAGGCTCATATTTCTTACCAAATCTTGAAATGCAAATTTTATGACACGAAAAAGAGATACCATATTATAGTTGATATTTTCCTTGTTTTTTATCTGAAGTAATTTGTCCGTCTTGGATAGTCACCACTCGCTTACGTAGTTGATTTACAATGTCTTTATTATGCGTAACAAGCACAACTGTAGTACCAAATTCATTTATCTTTTTTAAAATTTCTACAATCTCTTGGGTATTAATAGCATCCAAATTTCCTGTAGGCTCATCTGCTACAAGAATTTTAGGACGATGCACAAGAGATCTTGCAATAGCCACACGTTGTCTTTCTCCACCAGACAACTGATATGGATACTGATGAAATTTATCTTTTAATCCTACAATATCTATAACCTTTGGGACAATCTCTTTAATACGGCGAACACTTTCCCCTGCTACTTGCAATGCAAAAGCTACATTTTCTCCAACAGTTTTTTTATCTAATAATTTGAAATCTTGAAAAATAACACCAATTTGTCTACGTAATAATGGAATATCTCTATATGGAATCTTTGTAACATCCCATCCACCAATCTCAATTTTCCCATTTGTAGGACGTTCTTCTGCTATAAGTAATTTTACTAATGTTGTTTTTCCTGTACCACTTTGGCCAACAATAGAAACAAATTCTCCAGCATTAATATGAAGGTGAATATCTTCCACCCCAATATTTTTTTTTGTATACCACTTTGTAATGCCAGTCAATTTAATCATATGATTATAGTATATCATATTTTTTTTCCAAGAGCTACTTTGGGTCATTGCAGTTCATTTATAATCAATCCATCACGTCATTGCGAGGAGGTACGACGAAGCAATCCCAAAGTTTAGTGCGATAAAGTCTGGGATTGCCGCGTTGTCCTAACGGCAACTCGCAATGACGTGTAGTAGTGCATATATTGGAAGAAACTAAATTAGTATATAAAAACATCCCGAATTAATCGGGATGTTTTATCTATCTCTTTATATTATATTTATTCCTCATCTTCTTCCACTTCACCAAATGGATTTTCTACAGGAACATATATATCAATATCTGCTTGCTCAAACTGGTCTTGCATATATAGTCCAAAGTTTGAATTTTTTCTTTTATCATCTACTTGTACAATATGATACCCAAATTGAGTACGAACAAGTGTATCACCCAATTGCCCTACTTCCAATGCAAATACTGCTTCTTCAAATGTAGGAACCATCATACCTGCACTAAACCATCCTAGATCTCCTCCTGCTTCCGCAGTACTATCACTACCAAATTCTTGTGCAAGAAGAGCAAACTCTTCACCAGCTTTTATACGATCCAATACTGCTTGTGCTTGTTCTCGAACCAATTCATCTTCTGTTTCATCTTCCACCATAAAAAGAATATGGCGTGCACTCAATTCATCTACAATATATTTTTCATCAATATTCTCATCTGCATCAAACGCTTCTCGTAATTTTCCTTCTATAATTACAGGGTGAACTACTTTTTCTATAAATGTGTCCAGATCCCATTCATACTGTTTTTCTATTTCTGCAGACAATGCTTCTTCTGAACCTGCATTTGCAATCAACTTCCCTTTTTCTGCAGCAATATCTTCATCTGTAATTTCAATACTGTATTCTTTCGCCACTTGATTTATCAATGTAGTTGCAAGTAAACGACTTAGCAATCCTTGTTCTAATTCTTTTTCATCTATAGGCTCTGCTTCTCCTTGTTTTTCATAAAATGAAATCAAAGTATTTTTATCATCTAGATAATCAATATATGATATCTTTTCTCCATTAATCTTTGCGGCTGGTAAATCTAACTGTAATGCCATTTTTAAAGTAAATGGAGATTCATCTCCCTTTGAAACCTTATCTTTTATAACCATATACCCAGCAAGACAGACAAAAAGTATTGCCATAATAAACCCACCAAGCAATATTCCTAACATAGATGTATTCTTTTTTTGTTGTACAGGCTTTTGTTCTTGTTTTGTTTCTTCCATAGACTCTAGTTCTTTAATTTATGAGTGAAATAGTACCACCATTTTACCGGATTTGGTGTATACTGTCCAGTTGATAAATCAGAAGTAAGGTGTTCATCTTCTTCCCCATATGGTTGCTGGACAAACAACATATGCTCTCCTGGTTTTTTCATATTTAGCTCTGTTCTGGCCTTTTCTTCTACAAATTCATCGCTCATCACATACTGCAATATATCCATAGATTCTAATTTTTTCCTCTCCAAACTCTGCACATCTTCTTCTAATTGCTTTATTTCTTGCTTAATTTGATAATCTTGATAATATGCACGAATATACCCAAACGCCACTAATACTAAGATACTAAATGCAATAACTAAAAATAGACGAGAAGAAAAAAAACGTCGTAATATATGTTCTTGTGCTTGTTTCACCATAAAATATAATAATCACTATATATTATACCATATATAATGAACTTCGTCATTGATATCCCTATTTATACAAAATTCCACGTCATTGCGAGGAGGAACGACGAAGCAATCCCAGAGTTTATTGCGATAAAGTCTGGGATTGCCGCGCTACGCTCGCAATGACGTGAACTGTACTCTCATATTTTCAAAAAACTACTTAGAACCCGCAGATTGTTCTATTTTCTTCAACCGCTTTCTTACAGTCTTTAACACCTTCAATAAATCTTCCTTATCTAACTCATATAATTTATCCAAAATAAGAGACGCCACATCCCCAGAAAATTCATGCGTATACCGCGCCATATGACGCTCTCGCAATTCATTTATTTGTTGTTGGATACGTGCAGGCTGTTTTACCCTATCTAAAATCACAGTAGCTTCCTCATTTCCTGTAATAATCTCCACACTCCCATATCGAAATATAGTCCCTAGCATCCCACGAATTTTCCCTGTCGTGTCTTCTATTTTATCATATGGGACCTCTGATACAATCTCTTGAAATAACGACGGTTTATCTATATCTACTATCCTATGCGTAGTAATAATTGTTTTATTTCTTGCCCAGTGCAACCATGTTTTCAAAAAAATAAATAACCCCATCACCACTAATATCCCCAAAAGAGTTATCCCCCACCAATCATGCTCCATAAACCAAAACAGAAAAAAAGCAGCCACAGAAAAACAAACAATCCCCAATATCACCGGGAATATATACGTCAATCCATATCGACGTATCTCTAATACAATTGCCTCATTTCGTTTTAATCGAATTGCCATGATAAAAATATAACATACGTCATTGCGAGTTGCCGATAGGACAACGCGGCAATCCCAAACTTTAGTGCGTTAAACTCTGGGATTGCCGCGCTACGCTCGCAATGACGTACTGATTACTAAATAATTAATTATTTTTTCAATGCTTTTTTTACTTCCTCTCTGTCATCCCATGACACCAACTCCCCTTTTACACACATTGCCTGCTCACTCCCCTTTCCTGTCACCAAGACAAGATCACCTTTCTTTGCAAGTTTTATTGCACGTGAGATAGCTTCTCCACGATCTAAAATAAGAAATAAATCTTTGTCTTCTTTTTTTCCTGTACCTTTTACTGCTTCTGCAACATCTTTTATAATTTCCATAGGATCATCTTCATACGGATCTTCATCTGTCACAATACAAATATCTGCATGCTCCCCCACAAATGTTCCTACACTTTCTCTCCTAGATAAATCTCTTCCGCCGCCAGTAGATCCAAATACATGAATCACACGGGCAGGTTTAAGCAAGTCTACCACCTCATAGAGCGCCCCTATTGCCCCTGGTTCAAATGCATAGTCAACTATCACCTGAAATCCTTTTTCTTCTGCCTCTGGGATAAACTCTACACGTCCTGGTACTCCTCTAAACTCTGCAACACCTGCTTTTATAACTTTCCAATCAATACCAAGTACTCGAGCAAAAGAAATCACTCCCATAATATTTGAAACATTATGCTCTCCATACATAGGTGCATGAAACGTATATTTACCTACAGAAAAATGAAGCCCATCTTTTTTTACAGAAACATCTTTCGCAAGAAGTGTATCTGCATCTACTAATGCAGTAAATACTTCTGCATCTTCTCTCCCAAAGGCATACTTCTCTGCAAATATTTCTTCTAAAAATTTAGGTGCTTCTTTTGTATTTCCATGCACAGATACTACCTTTTTTATTTCCTTCCCTTTTATCTTTTTTATTTTTAGTTTAGAAATATAATGAAAAATATCTAATTTTGCTTGTTTATACTTTTCAAAACTTCCATGAGAATCAATATGCTCTGGATACAAATTTGTAAGAGAAATCATATCATAGGCAATAAATTTATGCCTATGTTGAAGTCTTCCTTCTGAAGTGGTCTCCACAATAGCAATATCACAATTTGCATCTACCATTTCTCTTAAATATTTCTGAATCTGAGATTTTCCCAGCATGGTCATTTTTTGATCATTGAGTTTATTTTCTCCTGCAATAGAAAAATCAATAGTAGACAATGATCCTACCCTATATCCTGCATGCTCTAGTAACTGACGTAACAGTGACACAGTAGTAGATTTTCCACTCGTACCAGTAATCCCAATTACAATAAGCTCCCGAGATGGATGACCATACTTTACCGCTCCACGCCATGCTAAGAATAAATGCCGTAAACGATGCAGACACGTAGGCATAATACGTTTTATAATTTTTTTAATATTCATATACACACAGTATATCATTATTTGATAAAAAAAACAGGCAAACACCACTAATACTTGACATTTTGCTAAAAATAGCCTAATATTGTTATTGAAAACCACATGACAGTGGTTATGGAGGGATAAAGATGCAGAGATGTCCGAAATGTGACACAAAGATGCGTCCAATGACAGTACTCCCCGAATCAGCGTTCTTTCACGCTGATGTAGCGTACATCTGTCCTAGATGTAATGAAAAAAAAACACGCCCACTAGATGAAGTACAAACAGTGCCACTCTACAAAAGGAGCCCAAAACACGGATAGACCTGGAGCCCTGTCCCACAAAAACCCCGCGACATAGACGGGGTTTTTATAATACTATAATATTAAGACAAACTACACATCTTCCCTCAATGATAACTCATATTGCACAATTTCCAACTTCTGTACTGACCTTTTTGCTTGATCAGATTTTGTTCGCAAATAACTTGTTAGATTACATTCAATCAATTCTCCAATAATATCTTGCGCTAATACAGTACAACTATTTACCATTTCTCTATCTCTTTTCGTTGCAGCTTTTATTGCATAACGATACAGTTCTCCGGGAACATCTGCAAGACCTGCCAAATACACAACATGAGGAATATCTATTTTTTTTATTTTCCCTAACTTTTTTCCCTTTATAAATTGAAAAAATAATTCTGCTTCTACATATTCTTCTAAAGCTGCTTTAAATGATCCTTCCTGCCAAATAGCTGGAAGCTTTTTATATGTTTTTATTATATGTTGTAATCCTTTTTCTGCTTCATCCAATTTTTCTATTGCTTCTTTTTCATTTTCTCTATGAAGCGCAAAAATAGCCCGCTTTGAATAATGCAATGCATCTCCGCTCTGTTTTATAACTTCTCGTCTTACTCCTGCGTATGTGTGTAATGATTTTCTCAGTTCCCCTATATATTTTTTATCTAACATATGTATATCTTTTATAACTATTAAATTTAATATAATATTTTTATTATACCACACGCTCTTTTTTAGACACCAGAAATACTGCTTTTATACTTTCAATTAAAACTATATTAAACAGCCCAAACCCAATCATCATGATCCAATGATCTAATGATAATGGAACAGTACGAAGTAATTTCTGTAATGGTGCCCAATAAATTGCAGTAAACAGCATGACCCACCCAAATGACACTGCTAACAGAAGATATTTATTATTAAACGGATTCATCTGCCAAATCATATGGCGAAGACTTCTAATAGAGAAGATATAAAATAATGCATCTATTGCAAATCCTACAAATACAATGGTTCTCGTCAATGCAATATCCCCCGTGGTCTTATACATATACACAAAAATAATAAACAATAATACATTTGCTAAAATACTTTTCCCAATGATCATAATCTTCATTTCTTTATCAATCAGTGATTCATGTTTTTTCCGCGGAGGATCTTGCATATTTTCTTTATCTCCTTTGTCAAAAGCAAGAGCAATATTTGGGAAAGCATCTTCTATAATATTTACCCACAAAATCTGTGCAGGAAGTGCCGCCACAGGAAGGCCTGCAAGAATACTTCCCGTAATCATAACCACTTCCGCAAAACTTCCAGACAATAGATATAACACCACTTTTTTTACATTTTGGTAAATAGTTCTTCCCTCTTCTACTGCTGCAACAATAGTACTAAAACTATCATCTAGAAGCACCATATCTGATGTTTCCTTTGCTACATCTGTCCCAGAACCTAGCGCAATACCGATGTCTGCTCCCTTTAGTGCTGGCGCATCATTTACTCCATCTCCAGTCATAGCAACCACATGCCCAGCATCTTGCAGCGTACGGACAATACGAATTTTATGTTTAGGATCTACACGAGCAAAAACAGTTAAATGTTTCATTGCACTTGCAAGCTCCTTGCCTGACATATTATCCAACATTTCTCCTGTAGCAACATGTTTTTTCGTGGCAGGAATCCCAAGAGACTTTGCAATAGCAGAAGCAGTGCTCGCATGATCTCCTGTAATCATAATCACACGAATTCCTGCTTTCTTTGCAATAGTAATTGTTTTTTTCACATCACGTCGAAGTGGATCAGACAATGCAATAATTCCTACAAATACAATACTCTCCACATCCTTTTCTTTTACATCCTTTGGTGCTGTAGTTATTTTATACCCCACTGCCAATGTTCTAAATCCATTTGAAGCTAACTCTTCTGCCTGAGCAGAAAAATACTCACGCTGTGTATTCCCCATTTTTTTTGTCACTCCCCCATCTTGATATTTAATTGCTTTTTTCAATAATACTTCTGGTGCCCCTTTTATGTACATATATGACTGCGCCCCCATGGTATGAGTGGTCGCCATGAATTTTGTATTGCTAGAAAAAGGAACTTCCGCCAATCTTGGCATAGTTTTCTCTAACATTTCTTTTCCAATCCCTACTTCCATACCAGCACGGATAAGCGCAGTTTCCGTAGTATCCCCAAAAAACTGCCACTCTTTTTCTTTTGCCTTTGGATTTTTTAATATTGCATTATTTGCAAGCACTCCAATATCTAGCGCAAGTGATATATCTTCATGAAGACTACCATGTTGCCCATGAGCTAGAGCATCCATCTCCACATGTTGAGATATAGTAACCAAACGAGTTACTTTCATATTCCCCTCTGTAAGTGTTCCTGTTTTATCTGTACAAATCACATCCACAGACCCCAGAGTTTCTGCAGCAACTAACTTTCTCATGAGCGCACGACGACGTAAAATAAATTGCATCCCAATAGCTAAAATAATAGTAAGAGAAATAACAAGCCCCTCTGGAATAGCAGCCACTGCTACAGCAACGGCCGTTTCAAATAATTCTAATGTATGATACCTTCCTCCATTAAATAAAAATCCTATCACAAAAATACCTACTGCAATAGCAACAACAATAATACTAATTTGTCTCCCTAATTTAGATAATTGATTTTGGAGTGGTGTTCTTTCATCTTGCGTGTCTTTTACCAATGTGGCAATATGTCCTAATTCTGTATCCCCTCCAATACTTGTAACAAGCATTGCACCTTCTCCATTTACCACAGAAGTACCACGATAGACCATATTTTTTCTATCTCCCAATCGTGTGACTTCTTTTAATACACGAATATGTTTTTTTATAGGTTCAGACTCACCAGTCAGTGATGCTTCATTAATTTCTAATTGCACTGCTTTTATTAATCTTCCATCTGCTTGAATCTTATCTCCTGGAGATAAAAATAATATATCCCCCGGTACAATATTTTTACTTGATACTTCTTGTTTTTTTCCATCACGTAATACAAGTGCATTATATTCCACCATTGACTGTAATTTTGACAATGCTTTATTTGCCTTAAATTCTTGAAAAAATCCTATAAGCGCATTTAGCAGTGCAGTAATATATATAATGGTCATGTCTATCTTTTCTCCCAAAAATCCACTAATTGTTCCTGCTACAACTAAAATGAGAATCAACGGACTTTTCCATTGATCAAAAAATATTTTCACCATAGTCACACGCTCACGTGCAGTAGGCAGTACATTTTTTCCATGTTTTTTTTGTCGTATATCCACTACTTCTTTACCTAAACCTGTTTCTTTATTTGTTTGCAGTTCTTTTTCTAGTTGTGCTATACTTTGTCCATGATAATCCATAGCAGTGTTCTTATATAAAGATATACACACATATCTTGACATGTGTGTGAAAATAGTATATCATATCTGCGTTATCTATTCTATAATTTATAGAATGTCATACATACATTACGGTCTGGTAGCTCAGCTGGTAGAGCAGCAGCCTTTTAAGCTGATGGTCGTGGGTTCGAGCCCCACCCGGATCACAAAAGAACAAAGTTATAATATTATAGCTTTGTTTTTTTATATAATAAGCCATAAAAGACAATTTTCCAGATTTTCCAAAAACTCTCAACCTTTCTATACTTTTAGTTTGACATTATTCTATAATGGGTATATACTCATTATAGGCAAGGTAGTCGACTGCCTATATATATTCATAAAAAAAATATATGCCAAAATTAAATGGACAAGGACCTGCCGATGGCAACGGTCCTGGGACAGGTCGCGGACAAGGATCATGTAGTACTGAGACTAAAACACAAGGTGGATTTAGAAGAGGTAGGGGCCTATTTGGCCGCTGCTGCAACATGACCCAAGGTCGTAGATTTTATTCCCCAAAAAACGAACTTAAAACTCTTCAAGAAGAAGAAATAATATTACAAGAAGAGTTAAAGGTAGTTCAAGAGGAAATAAAAACACTCAAAGCCCAAAAATAAAAGAAGGCGCTTGCAAGGTAGGGTTTTGTCTATACAAAACCCTACGGGCACCTTCTTTATAGCTACATATTAACAAATAAATCTAACAAGAGCAAACTTTATTTTAAAATGTTACGTCTTCCCCACCTACTAATGAAAAGAGACTAAATAAAAATATTATGTCACCTAGACCAAAATTAAAAAAAAACATAACATTCTCCCCCGAAGCCACATACTTCAAGCCTCGTGGCATACCCATACGTAACATCGATGTAGTACACATAAACCACGAAGAAATGGAAGCCATACGACTACATGAAGTCGAAGAGCTAAATCAAACAGAATGTGCAAAAAAAATGAAAACATCACAAAGCACTCTGCAACGTATTCTAGACTCAGCTCACAAAAAAATAGCCACTGCTCTTATTTATGGTAAAGCCATTGAAATAATCGAATAACAATAAGAACTAATACTTAATAAAAGATTTACCAAAGTTCAATAATATAATATTTATGATAGAGCAAAACAATATATTATTTGCATTCCTTATCACTTCACTAGCAGGCCTTTCCACTGTACTTGGTGCATTACTAGTCTTTTTCTTTAGAAAAAATAACACTCGCCTTTTACCTCTTGGTCTTGGTTTTTCTGCTGGAATAATGATGTACTTATCTTTTTTTGATTTACTCAGAGAGGCACATACCGAATTACTCAGTTCAGGAACAGAAAATGTAAATACATCTGTTGCATTATTTTTTATTATTGGCCTTACTCTCGCAGGGGTCATTGATATCCTTACACATAAATATATTAATACCTGTATTTGGACAAGCCCGCAATTTAAAAACAAAAAAAACCAACATGGCAAAAACAAGCACTACAACCACATGCTATTAAAGACTGGCCTATTTAGCATGTTTGCATTGACACTTCACAATTTTCCCGAAGGGATTGCAACATTTAGCGCAACTACAGTAAATGTATCATTTGGTATTTCTATCGCTCTTGCTATTGCTATTCACAATATCCCAGAAGGATTTTGTATAGCACTGCCCATTTTTCACGCAACAAATAGTTACAAAAAAAGTTTATTTTATACAACAATCGCTGCCTTAGCAGAACCTTTAGGGGCACTTACAGCTTTTTTATTTTTGTACCCATTTATTACCGAGTACATCATGGGAGGAATCCTAGCACTTGTGGCTGGTATCATGGTGTATGTATCTATTGATTCACTCCTACCTACTGCAAAAAAATTAGGACAATGGCATACAGCTCTTGGTAGTATGATAGCAGGTATGCTTGTGATGCTTTTAGTTTCACATTTTATTTTTTAATAAAAATACCACATAATATGAAAATCCTACTAACCTCACAAAACAAAGCAAAAAATAAAGCAATTCACAAAGTCGCTTCTCAATTTTTTGAAACTTATCATATAGAATCAATTTCAGTAGAAACAGGTGTTTCAGCTACACCAATAAATGATGAAGAAGGAATTCAAGGTGCTCTCAATCGAATTAAAAACGCCAGACAAATAAATAATTCGGCAGATATATATGTAGGACTTGAAGGTATTCTAACAGAGAATAGTTATGGATCATTCATCTGTGGATGGGCAGTTCTTGAATCAAATAATGGGAAAAGAGCTTTCGGAGCAAGTGCAAAAGTAAAACTTCCTAATTCAATAGCAAAAAATATTCATACATTTAAAGAATTGTCTAACGAAGTAAGTAATTATTATAATTCTGATCTAATAAAAGACATCCCAGAACTTGGCAGTAACGGCATTATTACAAATCGAGCATACACACGTATCGATGAGTTTGAAGATGCACTTATGTGCGCATTTGGGTACTTTATGAATAATGCAAATTATGAGGCATATTGCTTAAATTAGGATACTGTAATCATTTATCTAAAACTCACTCCATTTCCCTAATTTCAACTACGTATCACACGAGGTTCACAAAAGAACAAAGTTATAATATTATAGCTTTGTTTTTTTATCTACATTATTACCCCTTAACATATATAGAAAGAAATTCCATAATTTGCTATAATACATCTATATTTAAAAAAAATTATGGAAACATATACCTGGTACCAACAACTAATTAAACCCTCTTGGGCACCACCAAGCTGGCTCTTTGGCCCTGTATGGTCTTTTTTATATGCTATTATATTTATAACATACGGTTACGTTGGGTGGATGTTTTTCAAAGGGAAAATTTCATTTCTTGTTGTATTACCTTTCCTATTAAATATTATATTTAATCTTGCTTTTACTCCCCTACAATTTGGCTTACAAAATAATATATTGGCAGCTATAGATATTTTACTTGTGCTTGGAACACTCATCTGGCTTATGATAGCCATATTTCCTTTTGCTCGTTTTGTTACTTATGCAAATATTCCATATTTATTTTGGGTTAGTTTTGCAACAATATTACAACTTCATATCACTTATCTAAACTGGTGATTATACGAGTATTTGAATTATCCCAAAACCTTGCGTTAAATTGAAAAAATAAAAATAACGAAATATTCCGTTATTTTTTTATTTATATAAACAAAACTAATGATCTTCGCTATTTACTATCCTTATTTGGAAATAAATATTTTATCGCCATTTGAAGCATGTAGGTGATTTGGAGAATTGTAGAAGAAAGTAATAATTTAAAACTCCATTCTTCTAAACTAAAATTTAACCAATGAGTTGCTTGATACCACGTAAATATAAAAATTAACAGACTTTCTATACCAAGAAACCAAAACAATCTATTTAATGTTTTCTTTTTTAACTTTATATCTTGGGCATAATCTTCATTTTCCAATTCTTTTCTCTTCTCTTCTGCAGATTTTGTTACTGATTTTTTTTCTGTGACATACGGCCATTTGTCAAAAAACCTTGCCTTTGAGACTGTTTTTTCTTTATTTAAATAGCCACTCAATAAATCTGAATATTCTCCTTTCATATTCTTATTTACGAGTTAATTATTCCTAACTCTTCTAAGCGGAAACTAAACATTGAAGAAGATACATGAAAAATTTCTGCACCTTTTTCTATATTTGGAAGTTTTTTCCACACTTCTCTTACTAAATGTTCAGGCATAATTAAATGAACCGCAAATTCACTCGCTTCAAATTCAGTTTTTGAAATGTCATCATTTTCTGATAAAAACAATACCTTATATCCACTATATTCAAAATCTTTATCAACAATAACTTTTTGCTCTTTAATTCTTTCTTTATGCAGAAAAAAATGTCCTAACTCATGCGCTATAGTAAAATATTGTTTTATTTTAGATTTTTTTATATTTACAGCAATAACAAATGTTGACTTATCCTCATCAAACAGAATTAATCCATAAATATCATCTTTCAACTCCTGAAATGTGATATTTAAATTATCATGATCATTTTCTATATTCTGAAACGGAAAAGGCGCAACTCCTTCTGGATTGTATTTTTTTATCAAATCTCCAACTATATCACTTATTTTTTTATCCATATTTTTTCCCATAATACATACGTTGTCTCCCATAATAATATCACAATTAAGTCGTATTGTATATAAACAAAAAACAACGGATATACTCCGTTGTTTTTATTCTATATACTCAATAAATATATTCTATTCAATGAAATTTAAGCTATCTACGATTTTTTCTAACTTTTCTCTTTCTTCTTTAGTATCTACTTTGTCTAAACTAAACAAATGTATATCATAATACAAATTGTTCATATTATAAA
>JABIGQ010000014.1 GCA_018650085.1 Candidatus Magasanikiibacteriota bacterium
AGATTATGAACAAACTACATCTTCAAAAGATAGAGAAATAATTGAAGGAGTATTTAATGGGCAAGAAATGATAGGAGAAGATGGAAAAACATATACCATTCCACCTAACTATGCCAGCAAATCAAAACTAGTTGAGGGTGATTTACTAAAAGTAACAAAAGATCAGACAGGACGACACCTCTTTAAACAGATTTCAAAAACAGACAGAAAAATGGTAAAAGGAAAACTAGTACATCACGTAGATGATAATAAATGGCAAGTCCTTATAGATGGACGCATATACAATGTATTGACTGCTGCAGTGACATTTCATAAAGGAGAAGACGGTGCAGAAGTAACACTTATTATTCCAGAAAATGGAGAAAGTGAATGGGGAGCTATTGAAAATATACTTACATAAAAAATATATATAACAAAAAATCCGACTGAGTCGGATTTTTTTATTGTTCTTCTATTTATTTTTTATCTGGATCAGTCAAATGTCCTGATACCAATTTTGTCATTTCAAACATTGTTACTTCTTCTTTCCCAAAGATAGGGCGAAGAAGATCATCTGCAAAAATATTTCTTCTGTTTTCTGGGTTTTGTAGATCGTGTTTTTTAATGTATTCCCACATTAATTTTACAACTTGTGTACGCGGTGTAGGACCAGGTCCAATAACGGCTTCCAACTCTGGTGAGAGGTTCAATGGTTTAGCCAATGCAGGGTTCAATTTTCGTACCATATTTGTTACGATTAAAAATAGATAACTAATGTAAATCATTCTTAGTATAGCATAGGAGGGAATATGTGGCAATAGTTCTATCCACTGCTGTTTACGATTCTACCAATCTAGGTTATAATACCCTCGCCTTATATTTTTATGCATTTCATTTCTATGGCATTATATCATACCCACAGACCACAAGCTTTTTCTACTGTTCTTGGTCAAAAACATATTATACAAACAATTACAAATCAAATAAAAGCAAATACCGTTGCGCATGCGTATTTATTTTTTGGACCAAGAGGAATAGGAAAAACTACCACCGCAAGATTACTTGCAAAGGCGGTAAATTGTTTAGATAAAAAAGATAAAGATGCAGAACCCTGCAATAGCTGTACAGCGTGTACAAGTATTACAGCGGGAAATGCTATAGATGTGATTGAAATTGATGCCGCCAGCCATACTGGTGTGGATCATGTCCGTGAACATATTATAGAAAATGCACAATTTAAACCAACCACTCTAAAGAAAAAAGTATTTATTATAGATGAGGTACACATGCTTTCCACTAGTGCGTTCAATGCCCTTCTAAAGACACTAGAAGAGCCACCAGAGCATGTTATGTTTATCTTGGCGACCACTGAACTTCATAAATTACCAGATACTATTATTTCACGTTGTCAGCGTTTTACATTTCAACCAATTCCACACGATGAACTCCACACCTATTTAAAAAGTCTTGCAAAAATAGAAGGCACATCTATAGATGATGCTGTACTTAGACGTATTATTGTAAAAAGTGATGGATGTGCTCGTGATGCAATAAATCTACTAGAGCAAGTATTATCTCTAGGTGAAAAAAATATTACAGAAGAAACAGTTACTCATGTACTCCCCCCTGTTTTTTCAGAAGACACTCGTTTACTTGTCTTACATATCTTGGGAAATAAACCATCGGATGCGCTAGAAGTGTTACACCACATGCACGCACAGAACATGCACATGACGCAATGCATGGATAACATTATAGATTTTCTGCGTACACTTATGATTACGTCTGTAAATCAAGCGGTTTTACAAGATTATGGTTTTGATAAAGAATTAAAAAAACAAATCCAAGCATTTCATAAACAACTCCCTTCTAAACATTACATTGGAATGATAGAATCTGCTATACAACGCAGAATGCTTATAAAACAAAGCCCTATCGCTACATTGCCAATTGAATTATTTATTATTGAATGGACAGATAATACAACCGCAGAAAAAACCCAAACACCACCTACAGAAGAAAAAGAATCTAGCCCAGTTGAAAAAAAAGCCCCTACTCCCCCACCAAAACAAGCAAAAAAAAAAGATGATGATAAAAAGGAAGAAAAAATAGAGGAGAAGACAGAAGAAGTTAAAGAAAAAAAAGAAATAACTCCATTGACTGGAGATATTACAAAAGAATCTGTTTTATCTATTTGGAATAATTTTTTAGAACAAGTAGAGCAAAAATATTCGTCACTTGTATATATTGTAAAGACCATGACTATAGAACATATAAATGATGCTATGCTGACATTTTCTGTACCATTTTCTTTTCATAAAGATAAATTAACAGAGATAAACTGCCAACAAAATGTAACAGATATATTATCCCATCTCTTGGGAGGAACTATTACTTACAATATTACTGTGACAAAAAAAGAAGATAATGATAATGCTGGAGCAAATGCAAATATAAAACATCTTGCCGCTGCATTTGGAGGAGAGGTGGTGTAAACAACACGTCATTATTGACTTTTTACAAACAATTGCTATACTATTCTAGTAAATGAGACTTGTGTAATCATAAGTCTTATACATTCGGGAATCGTCTAATGGTAGGACTTTGGTTTCTGGTACCAACTATCGGGGTTCAAATCCCTGTTCCCGAGCAATGAAAATACCACGAAAAATTAATTTATATTAACAAAAAGGATCTCAAGGATAAGATCTCCCTTCTAAATTTTTCATAATATTTTATTAAATAAAAAAATTTATGCAATTATTGATTGGAATAATAATCTACTTATTTATAATAGTTGGAGGTATATATCTAGCTACACAAAAAAATAAGACTAGAGATATAAAAAATACAGATAATAGTGCTAAAACAATAGCATCATTTTTAAATAAAGATTTTCCAGGATCTTCATCTACTTCCAAAGAACTGAAAAAACAAGTTGAAAATTATGACACACTAAATAAAACATCCTCATCCCGAGGTATCGCAAGCATAATACTTGCATTATTTCTAGTAAGAATTTTTAGTGAAGTACTACAGGGAAACACAGAGTTGCTTACTTTAATAATATATCTTATTATTTACATCCCATTAATCATTCTTATATATAAAGGGAAAATGATATCCATGCTACTTGTAATAATTATTTGGACAATAGATAATTTTTATACTTTTTCGCAAACAAATGATTGGTTTTCTTTAATTTTATGGTTTATCATTTTTATGATTTTAGCTCAAGCACTGCAAGTAGAAAGTATTAGACGGAAACAACTAAAAAACAATATTCTCACATAATATTAACAAAAATATGGAAAACTCTTCTTATGAAAAATCTATTGAGTCTAGAGAAACAGAACAAGACGGTACAGCAAAAGAAAGGCTCATCCAAACTTTAGAACAAGATTTAAAAATAGCATTTTCTGAACCATTATTTAATCCAGAGACATCTATAGCCGATAATCTAAAAAACATTAAAGAAGGACTTGGAATTTTAAGTATAGAAGATGAGTTCGCAGATAGAGAAATAGAATCCATAATTAAATCAGCTCGTCTTAATGTTCTGATTGACCAAATTGTTTTAGATTTAATAAAAGGAGAAACAATGTCTATTGAATCTTTTGAACTGAAAGCCTCTAAATTTGTTTCTTCTAAAAGAAATTTATCTGAGCTAGTAGAGCACTACCACCAAATATTAGAAGAAATTGAAGATCAAGGTAAATTAGTAGATATAAAAATTTCAGATCTTCTAAATTCTTATGCAAAAGAAATAGATCTAATTGAAGATCCTGATTCAATAATATGTCTGGCGCCCATAGCAGAAGCCTTAATTGACTCTGTAGAAATTTTTCAATTTATTGAAAAAAAATCTCAACATGGTGATATAACACTCCAAAAAGAAAAATCCTTACAAGTTCTTCGTTTGCCACTTATTGATCTAATTATAAATGAAGCTTGTCATAATAATCATAGATATGTAGGTAAAACAGAAGAAGACTTACCAGATTTTGTAAAAAAACAAACCAATCATTACACTAATTCTACCTATTATTCTATTGAGCCCCCAATTTTAAACATAGAAAAAGCGCAAGCCTTTATTTTTTATGAACCAAATAAACAAGGGAGATACTTAGTAATAGCTCATAACACACCAAATGTAGAATCCTTAGAGTTAAATATATTACATGAAATAAGACATCTTGTAAATAGAAAGTTATTTACAAAAATAAAAGACATAGCCTTTGATGAAAATTTTTTTTATTTAGAGCCAAAAGATAGACTACCTATAGTAGAAAATTTTTTGCTTGATGAATTGATTGCTTGTTCAATAAATAAAAGTTTACCGGCTGTTGCTAATTCTAAAAGAGGCTATCTAATAGACGCTATATATAATCGATTATTAGCTGCACTCGATCAAGAAAAAAAGGAAAAGTTTAAGCAGTCTGACGAATATAAAGATTTTATTGATATTTGGGAAGAAATAGATGAAAAAATTAAATTTCTATCCAATTTAACTCAAAATAATAGAAAAGCGCAACTTATCATTTATAATTTGTTAGCTTTTGCTAAATCTACTTATGATATTTTAGATAGACTTATTATTATTAAAGCTCGTTTCGCAACATTCTCTGAAAAATAAAAAAACTGGAACATAAAATATACCCCGAAAATTGCCTAATCCAAGGCATTTTTTCTTTTAAAAGTTTTAGAAAATCATCAAGCTTTATTTTCTGTTGCAATATTAAAGAAAAAATGATACTGTAATATTTCACCAGAGGAGAAGGAGATCAAGATGAAAAAGCTAGTCTCTCTAACGATACTCTCAATTTTGGGAGTAGTGCTATATATTTTTTATAGCAGAAGTGAAGAACAAGACAAGTACAACAACATTCTTGTCTATACTCAAGAAGACATACAAAAACTAAGAGAGTCTGTTACCTTAGAGAAACTCTCCGATTGGGATAACCTACAAGGGCTCGCAAGCAATCTGTATGAGAATGTAAAACTAGTAAAATACAGAAAAGACCGTATCTACTACTGGGAAAAGAATAGTGAAAGAAACATTAGGCGAGATCTTTATCCATCGATTGAAGAGATCGATTACCTGATAAACGAGAACTGGCTTTGGTGGCTAGGAGGAAGACTAAATCTATATCCAGAAAGCTGTGATGGCGAAATAAGACCAACACACTTTCCATGGAACACACCTACGGAACTTTTGAAAAGAATCAAAAAGATACTGACCAAACGTCCGACACATTTCTCTATAGATCTACCTTTCCCAACAGAAACAGAAGTTACTCTATGGGCATATAATGCCCACATACGAGTAGCGAGCCAGTGTCTTCTGGACTTGAGGGACAAAGATATTCTTTATCCCGCATCGCTAGGTTTACTAAAGAAAGTTAGAGAGAATATAGCAGCGGCAAACAAGCTTGGCGAACCGATACAACTTAGTAATTTTGGGACCTCCGAGGAGGAACTAGAAAAACTAAGCAGATCCGTTCCCCAAAACTTTATGGCGGGACAAGCCACCCCACTCACGGCCGAACAACCACAGGGTAATCGGTAAAATAAAGTAAGCAAGACTCTATAGAAGGTAGGGAAAAATAAAAAAACTGGGGATATGAAAAAATCCCCCTCTGATTATCTATTTAAGCATAGACTTGAATGAATAATCAGAGATAATAAAAAGCAGCTTTATAAAAGACTGCTTTTTTGTTTATCCACCATATTCAACAAAAAAAAATCTCCAAACGCACCTGCCTTATACAGACAAACACGTTTGGAGGCGCGAATCAGGATACGATTCGCGCGGGTGTACCACTTACAGTGGCAGATTCTCCTTGTGTTCTTCATTTGTTTTACCTCGTTGAAGCACCACACTGATGTGCTGTACCGAGGGTTAATGGTTACTTTTTCTTTTTAGGACGCAGAGCATCCCAATTACTCTTCATCCACCTTCCTTCTTCTTCTCTTCTAATCTCCTTTCCCCTCTCATAGTTCTCTCGAACCTTGAGGGTCAGAACCCTAATACCCTTACGAGGAGCGTCTGGGATCTGTGGGGAGAGAAAAAGAACAAAAAAGAGTGCGGTGTTGAGAAGCATGATAGCCTCTTTCTGCCCCGTTCTTACGAGGCAACGGGGTTGATGTCCAGTTTAAGAAAAACAGTGCTCTCACCGTAAATCTAAAAGTGGACAAAACAGTCTAGCATAAAGTGAGCATCTTGTCAAGTATAGGTGGGCTGTCCCAAACTAAATTTGACTAAAACTCTCCCCTATTGACAAAACCCCCATATCATGCTATAATGAGTCATTAATTCAGGCTTAGGGATCCCCCTAGGCGACTCGACTTTTTGTGTCATAGTGTGACCTATAAAGAACTTCGGGTCATACAATTATTCTATGAAACAAAAAGAACTGAATACAGGTCGTTTTAGCGACCTTGGGATAGGAGAAAACTTTCTTGACATCCTCTCAAAAAAAGGATTTGAAACCCCTACACCCATACAACACCAAATAATCCCTGGTGCTATAAAGGGAAAAGATGTTATAGGGATTGCGCAAACTGGTACAGGGAAAACCCTTGCATTTGGTATCCCAATGATCCAACGCCTAGCAAACAATAAAGGACAAGGACTTATCCTAGTTCCTACTCGTGAACTTGCGCTACAAGTAGAAGAAGCACTAAATAAAATAGGAAGTCCACTAGGGCTACGTTCTGCTGTTATTATTGGTGGAACATCTAAACAACCACAAATACGAGCCCTAAAACGTAACCCACATATAGTGATAGCAACTCCCGGTCGTCTCGTTGACCTCATGAACCAAAGTGTATTTAAACTAGATAGACTAAGCATCATTACATTAGATGAAGCAGATCGTATGCTTGATGTAGGGTTTTTACCACAAATAAAACGTATATTACAAAAAGCACCAAAAGAAAGACAAACCATGCTATTTTCTGCCACAATGCCTAAGACTATTTCTTCTTTGGCAAGTGCATTTATGAAAATACCACTCAGAATTGAAATTGCTCCTCAGGGAACATCTTCAGCAAATATTGAACAAGAAGTATTTGTAGTGAGAAAAAATGATAAAATGCGATTACTTGATTCTATTTTAGATCAATATGCAAATAATACTACCCTCATCTTTTCTAGAACAAAACATGGAGCAAAACGTATAGCACGTGATATCCGCCACATGAAACTTACTGCTACAGAAATTCATGGAAATCGTTCCCAACCACAAAGAAAAGCAGCATTACAAGGCTTTACAAACGGGAAATACCGTATCATGGTAGCCACAGACATTGCAGCACGTGGTATTGATGTAAAAAACATTTCTCTAGTCATTAACTTTGATCTTCCAGATAATTCAGAAGATTATGTTCATCGTATAGGAAGAACTGGACGAGCAGGACGCTCTGGAAAAGCTATTTCTTTTGTTACCCCGTCCCAAAAAGCAGATGTGAGAAAAATTGAACGACTCATTAGAAAATCATTACCAGTATTATCTCTGCCAAAACTTCCAGAAGAAAGGGCCAAACCACCCAGAAAAGAACACTCAAGCAGTGATTCACGCAGATTTTCTCCAAATCATAATAGACGTGGAGGAAACAACCAGCCAAAAAAGAAAAAACAAAAATCTAGAAATAATGGACAAAAACCTCAACGTAGCATTGAGTAGTTGACTATTTTCAGTCATCATGCTATACTTTTATTACCCATTAGGGTTTAATTCATTTATTGTTACTAACATGCAACAAGGAACAATCGCTAGACTTACCGATAAGGGGTTTGGCTTCATTTCTCGCGAAGGTGAGGAAAAAGATCTATTTTTTCACAGAAACAACCTCGTAGACGTTGAATACGACAGTCTAAACGAAGGTGACACTGTGTCATTTGAAGTAGAAGAAGGTCCTAAAGGACCAAACGCAGTAAACGTACAACTTGTCTAATTTTAGATAAAGTCTAAAAATACCCAGCCAATATGGCTGGGTATTTTATTTACATTGACAAAACAACGTAATTATGCTAATATGGTGTATCCGCTTAAGGATAACAATAACAACATTATGACAGCCTTCAAAACACTTGGCTTGAATCCAGAAATAATGAAAAGCCTCGATGATTTGGGGTTTGTAGAACCCTCCCCTATTCAGGAGAAATCTATCCCATTTATTTTAAACTCAAAAAAGGATTTAGTAGCCCTAGCACAAACTGGTACAGGGAAAACAGCAGCATTTAGTCTGCCAATTCTAAATCAATTAAACACGACAAAAAAAGATTTACAAGCAATCATTATTTGTCCTACCCGAGAATTATGTCTTCAAATTTCTCAGGATATAAAAAAATACGCAAAACACTCCAGAGAAGTATCTGTAACTGCTGTATATGGTGGTGAACGGATAGACTCACAAATCAGATCACTAAAAAGAGGAACGCATATCGTTGTGGGGACTCCTGGACGTGTACATGATTTAATTAGAAGAAAAGTATTAAAACTTCAGACTATTGAATGGGTAGTCCTTGATGAAGCAGATCACATGCTAGACATGGGATTCAAAGAAGATTTAGACGCTATCTTGGAACAAACTCCAAAGGAAAGACAAACATTACTTTTTTCTGCAACAATGTCTAGAAGTGTTAGTGCTATTGCAAGAAAATACATGCGTGATGCTGAGGAAATTAGTATTGGGGCAAAAAATGTAGGATCAGACAACGTTACCCATAAATATTATCTCGTACAATCAAGAGATAGATTTGAGGCATTAAAAAGAATTTTAGATTCATTGCCAGAAGTATATGGTATTATCTTTTGTAGAACAAAAATAGAAACCCAAGAAATTGCAAATAAACTAAGACAAGGTGACTATAACACAGAAGCACTTCATGGAGATGTATCCCAAAGTATGCGAACAAAAATCATGGATAGATTTAAACGAAAACAAATTCGTTTACTTGTAGCCACAGATGTAGCAGCACGTGGTATTGATGTAAATGATCTTACCCATGTTATTAACTATTCTATTCCAGACCAAAGCGAATCCTATACACATAGAAGTGGAAGAACTGGACGAGCACAAAAAAATGGAGTTGCTATCTCTCTTATCACTCCTAGAGAAGTAGGACGTACAAAACGATTTGAAAAAGTGATAGGAAAGAAAATAGAACACACAAAAGTCCCAAGTGGTGAAGAGATTTTTCAAACACAAATTGATACTATTGTTGAAAAAATCAAAGATACAGATCTAGAAAAAGTTGGGAATGAACCATACTTTGTAGAAATTATAGAAAAACTAGAAAAGATAAAGAAAGAAGACCTCATAAAATATTTCATCACAGATAAATTCAGCCATATTATTGGTGGGAATAAACATATTCGTGATTTAAATACAACACAAAAAGCATCCGGTGGCGGCGGCAGAAGAAGCGGTGGTGGCGGAAGCTATAATAGATATAGAGGAAAAAGTAGCGGAGGAAGCTATAATAAAAGACGAAGAAGCGGAAGTAGTGGCAGTAGTGGTGGTGGTAATAGTAGCAACAGCTCAGGCGACAGAAGTTATAAAAGACGAAGAAGCTCTTCTAGCAAATAAACACCTATAAAACACACTGTAAAGAGTGTGTTTTATCATATAATAGCTCTTCTATTTTTCCAAGAAATCTGTTATCATTAGTTTAATAATCAAACATATTATATGAATATAGAAAAACTCCAACACATATTATCAGATCAACCAGCTTATCGCCTAAAACAAGCGAAAAAGGCTATTTTTATTGACCTTATAGAAGACTGGGATGAAGCGACAGTATTCCCAAAAGATCTTAGAGAAAAACTAAATAAAGAGTGTCCCCTAGATATCAATGCAACTCTTACTATATCAAAGGATGCAAATACAAAAAAGATACTCATTAAACTAGATGATAACAATGAGATAGAAACAGTTCTCATGAAAAACCGAGATAGAAATACTGTATGTGTATCTACACAAGTAGGATGCGCGCTAAAATGCGCTTTTTGTGCCACAGGAAAAATGGGGCTAACTAGAGATCTAAAAGCTTCAGAAATTGTAGCACAAGTATTACTTATTTCTAGACATTTAAAAAAGAAAAAGGAACATGTCACAAATGTAGTATTTATGGGAATGGGAGAACCACTCCTAAATTATGATGCTACACTAGACGCAGTTCGTATACTCAATGATAAAGACGGTCTGCACATAGGAGCAAGAAAAATCTCTATTTCAACATCTGGAATTATACCAGGGATAAAAAAGTTAGCAAACGAAGACATCCAAGTAAATTTAGCTATTTCACTTCATGCACCAAATGACAGACTCCGTCAAGAACTTATGCCAATAGCACGAAAATATTCACTTGAGGAATTATTTCAAACAATTGATGAGTATATAAAAAAGACAAACAGAAAAGTCATGTTTGAATATGTATTAATAAGAGAAGTAAATGATTTACCAATTCAAGCAAAAAAACTTGCAAAATTAATGAGAAAACCACTCTACATGGTAAACCTTATTCCGTATAATGAGACAGACATGTTTGAGCCATCTTCACAAGCAGCGATTACACGATTTAAAAACTTCTTACTTCGAGAAGGTATAGAAGTGACAGAAAGAAAAAGATTTGGAAGAGATATCTCAGCAGCCTGTGGACAATTGAGCACAAAAAAATAATATATGAATAAAAGACTTGTTATTCTTATTTTTTCTGTAAGCATATTATTTCTTACAACAGGATGTACAAAAAAACCTGTAACAACAAAAACAAATTCTGAGATTCTTCATGTAGCAACAACTATTCCCCCACTTTCCATGATATTAGAAGAAGTGGCAAGCAAAGAAATTGTAATCCACCAAATCCTTCCTACAGGAGCCAGCCCACATACATTTGAAGTAACACCACAAATTTTAAAACAACTAGATCAAACAGATATTGTATTTACCATTGGACATGGAGTAGATAACTGGATATATAATGTAATAGAAATTACAGATGGTTTAAAACAAGTCACTGTAGATAAACATATAACATTTCGCTCTTCTCATGATCACGATGACGATAATCATGATCATGGAAATATTGATCCACATTATTGGTTATCTCCAGATAATGCCGTACAGATTGCATACCAGATGGCTGATGCGCTAAAAATACAGGATCCAAATAATGCAGATATATATATAAATAATGCAAAACTTTTTGAAGAAAAAATAGGAGAAAAAAATATCCAATGGCAGGCAGAACTTGAGCAGATAGCAAATAAAGACATTATTGTTTTCCACGATGCATGGGGATACTTCTCAGATTATTTTAATATACAAATTGTTTCATCATTTGAACCATTCCCAGGAAAAAGTCCTACTCCTAAATACCTTACAATATTACAAGAAACGATAGAAAAACATCATATAAAAGCATTGTTTTTAGAACCACAACTCTCTACAGACGCTATGCAAACATTTGCGACAGATATGAATGTGAAACTCGGGAATCTTGATCCTCTTGGGGGAATAGAAGAGAGAAAAACATATATAGATCTTATTGATTATAATGTAAAAACTATTATTGATACACTCAAATAAAGTTATCTATGAATGCCATCACAGTAAAACACGTCTCTTTTTCATATGATGATCTCCTTATTTTAGATGATATCTCTTTTCAAATTACCCCCGGAGAAATCATAGCTATTATTGGCCCAAATGGCAGTGGAAAAACCACATTGATAAAACAAATTCTTGGTTTACTTAGTCCAGATAAAGGAAGCATTACATTATTTGATAAAGCACCAAAAAAACAAAGGACAAAGATTGGATATGTTCCACAACGCTTTGAATTTGATAGAACAACCCCTATTACTATATATGAATTTTTAAAACTAGAACAATGTGGAAATAAACATCATGCTATATCCAAAATAGATACATTCCTAGAACTCGTGGGACTTAACACCCATAAACACGCTCGCCTGAGTTCCCTCTCTGGTGGACAATTCCAGCGTGCAATGATAGCTCGCGCACTCCTTCATGAAAAAAAGATACTTATCTTTGACGAGCCATCTACTGGAATTGATATTGCTGGAGAAAAAACTATATACGATCTCATAGAAAAAATAAATAAAGAGCGTGATGTCACTTGTATAATTGTCTCACATGAACTAAATATTGTTACAAAATATGCACATCGTGTTATTTGCATAAATAAAAAACTTGTCTGCATGGGAATTCCAGAACAAGTCATTACGCAAGACACACTTTCCTCCCTCTATGGAAAACATACAGGGCTTTATCACTCACATACATAAATATGCTTGACCTATTTCAATATACATTTATGCAACGTGCTATTATTGCTGGAATTTGTTCTGGTATTTCTCTAGGATGGCTCGGAGTATTTCTTACTACCAGAAAAATGAGCTTTTTAGGAGATGGATTAGCACATGCATCTCTTGCAGGAGTAGCTATTGCTATCTTACTTGGATGGGCCCCTATACCCCTTGCAATCCTTTTTGCAGTGTTTATTGCTATCATTATCTATATTGTAGAGAAAAAGACCACAGTCAGCGCAGACATGGCTATAGGGATGCTTTTTACCGCCAGTATGGCTGTGGGCATTATACTACTTCAATATTATGAAGGATACCAACCAGAACTAATGAGTTATTTGTTTGGAAATATTTTAACTATTACCCAAACTGATCTTATAACTATCATATTCTCTACGGTCATTATTATTTTCTTACTACTTATACACCATCGTAAATTGGTGTTTACCACTTTTGACCCAGATGGGGCATATCTTTCTGGTATTGATACATGGAAATATGACATCCTCCTCTATATCATTAGTGCAGTCACTATTGTATTATCTATTAAACTTGTGGGGCTTATACTAGTAAGCGCACTTATTATTACTCCTAGTGCCATTGGAAAATTATTTGCAAAATCATTTACATCATTTCTAGTTATATCCACTGTCTTTGCTATAAACATTGTATTTTGGGGAATCATTCTTTCATATATATTAGACTGGCCAAGTGGTGCCACTATCATCCTCTTTGGATTCACCCTATTTCTTCTTGGGAGTATCATAAAAAAAACAATCAAATAATTGATTGTTTTTTTTAATTTTTTTGAAATTATTATTGAGAGTACAGTATATCAATACTACAACTTCTTAAAATCCTTTTTTATCTTATCCCACTGCTGTAATACCACTTTCATAACCATTTGCTTTACATTATCTGCCAATCCATTTTCTATAGCATATTTATCTACCACTTCTGTAACTTTTTTTACATACATGTTTTTATTCAAATCCTTCACCTTCTTGCTAGATAACAAATCCACTTTTACACGACCATAGACTTCTGCAGCATGATCTAAAAGTTGATCCCGAACTTCTCTGCCTTTTTTTGTAGTGGACATCCACATAATACCTGCTCCTAAAAGCCCCCCAAATAAAAACCCCTTTTTGAATTTTCCCATATGATAATTTTATAAAAAATATATTTCTATTATAACACATTTTTTGTAATAAGCGTATAAATGTCTTCTAACTTACCAGCAATTTCTGGCCATGCATATACTGTCTCTGCACGCTCACGAGCTAACTTTTTCCAAGCCTCTCTATCATTTTCTGGGGAAAAAAATCCAGAAATAGCATCTGCCAGCGCATATGGATCACGAGGAGAAATAGTCATACCAGCTTGATTTGCAACAGTACGAACCCCAGCAAGATCACTGGCTATGACAGGGACACCACTTGCAAAAGCCTCTAAAAGAACCATGCCAAATGCTTCTCCCCTATTTATAGATGGTAACACAAATACATCTGCCAAATTATAATATGAAGGTAAATCATCCTCACTCACATATCCTGCAAACTCTACCATGTGAGAGACACCCAGTCCATTTGCTGTTAACATAAACTTTTCCTTCAATGGACCATCACCAACCAAAATTACTTTTATTTTTAATTCTTTTTGTTTTAAAACCACCAATGATTTTAACAATATATCGACGCCCTTGAAATAATGAGCTTCATCCATCCCCCCCACAAATAATACGACCGGTGTATCTGTATCTATCTTATGTTTTTCCAATAATGACGCTGATTTTTCTCTAGGAGAAAAACGCTCTATATCCACACCAAACGGAAGCTCATACCATTTGTCATGTTCTGTATTTAACATATCTGCAGCTGCACTGGCAGCAGCATAATCAAATGAACTGACACAAATTGCATCAGCAACACGTAAAATCTTTGGCATCCAAAATTTGGCATATAATGAAAAAATCACTCCCTTCCAACCATATGCCCGTGGATCCATATGATATGTAATAACCAAGCGTTTATCTGGATTCTTTTCTTTCCATTTCTTTACTATATTTGCTGTACCATAAAAAGGATAATGCAAATGAACAATATCAAAATCATCTAATTCACGAGCAATATTTGATAAATATGCAGCATTCCCATACTGTAATTTAGGAGCTATCCTTTTAACAGTCGCCCCCTGAGTTTCCAGATCTTCTGCATGAATCTTCTCTGGCGTTTCTTCCCTAGGCTTTATTTCTTTTCTATCATAATACCCCGGAGTAAATACAGTAACCTCATGCCCACGCGCTATCAATGCTTGCGCCGTCTGAAATGTTAAATTCCCCATACCACCATAATACGGTGGATATGTACACACTATATGAGCAATCTTCATATTATTATTTCTCATTATGTTTCAACAACGCTATTTCCCTAGTCAACGTAGTAATATCTCTGCCAACACATTCAATTTTAATATGCAAACGAAACAATAAGAAAAACACAACCGCCATTGAAATATAAATAGCCAAATCTACTCCTCGTCCAATACCAAACACATCTGCCAAGCGAGATAATGCTTCTGGCCATAAGACAACAGTCAGTGCACCAAGCCAAAATAACACCCAAAATAATAATCCTTTTACTCCTAGCATTCCCTGCTTTCTTTTTTTTGCAATACTCCCAAAAACATAAAGAACAAAAGAAGCAAAAAGAATTTGAAAAATAATAATCATAGACTATCCAAACATAAGCCATTCTGGCTTGAAAATAAGTAAAACACCCAATAAAAATATCAAAACACCACCAATTAAATTGGCATATTTAGCATATTTCGTTCCTACAGATTTAGATTTCAATGTAACCATAGCAATGATAAAGATAATCATGTCATCTATCATATAAAATAGTATATACCCAAACATGTATAAATATCGTTGCCAATTTGGTAAATCATTTAATGATAAGACTTGTGTGAAAATTGCAGGAAAACCCGCAGAACAAGCCAACTCTACAAGATTTACAGAAAAGCCAAGTAATACAATTCCCAAGATAGACCACCACAAACTTTTCTTATAAACAATTTCTTTAATCTTACTAAATGTCTTTTTTGTATTATCCTTTTTCGATACTTTACAAACAAGACCATCTGCTTTTCTCTGTTTCCAATAATCACGCATACTATGCGCTCCAATCCCTATAGAAAGAGCTCCTATAATTAATCGCACAGCAAATAACATTCCTACAAACATAAGGAAATGCAACCATGCTGCCATAAAGAAAAAATAAACAAGACCAGAACTAAAAATAAATATTCCTCCAAGCAACCACATACGTTTTCTATCTTCAATCCCTAAAAGCAATGAGATTAAAAAGAGCAGCACCCACATAGCACATGGATTAAATCCATCTAAGACACCCAATACTACAGTAAGTAACGGAAGAGAAAATGAATGTGCATTAATCTCCCCAATCATTGGAATATGAATAATTGATTGTTCTTCAGAGGAATCTGCATCTTTATAAATTTGTGTAAAATCAGGGCAAGTTAATGCTATCTTTTCTTCAATGATACGAATAATTTGTTTCCCTGTTGTATTTTTATTTCCAAAACCATAGACAACTTCTCCATCAATAAATGTAATAGGAACACTTCCTGTTTCTGCATGATAAAAACTTGCATATTGTCTAAATAAATCTTGTCCCCGAACTTCACCCACTTCATACATTTTAAAATCTACATGTTCACCGTATTCTTCCATCAAATCCTCCTCTATAAATTCAATTTCTTCTTTACAATGTGGGCATGTTTTACTGTGAAATAATACAAATTCCACTTTATCTTTTTCTGGATCATGACTTTGAAAATCTACAGCTACAGCTGGCGCAACTATCCCAAACAATAGCACCAGTGCAAAAAAACTCATTAAAATACGTTTTATCATATTAATATACTTACTTAGAAATAAATTTAGAAAATAGTAAATCTTTTATAATAGTAAATCCACTTAATGTCCCCTGTCCGTATTCATGATACGTAAATGTAACTGGGAATTCTACAAATGCTATTTTTTTTGCGATAATTTTAGCAGGAATTTCTGTTGCATGTGCCATTTTATCTTGTTCTATTACTATACTGTCAAGGACACTTTTATGTAAAATGCGAAACCCATTATGTACATCACTAAGACGTTCCCGAACAAAAAAGTGATTAATCATCTTCCCTATTGGTAATAATATATGCCGCTTAAACCATGGCACTGTAGAATGTTCATCTAATCTTCTAGAGCCAATTAATGCTTGCGCTTTTTTCTCTTTCATATACGCAAGTGCAGGCGCGATATCATGTGGATCCATTTGATCATCCCCATCAAAATGTAAAACAAATTCTGCCCCAACACTTCTAGCATATGCATGTCCCGTTTCCAGCGCTGCTCCCTGTCCCCTATTTACTGTATGTTCAAGGACAATAGCTCCCGCATTACGAGCAAGAGATACCGTATTATCAAAAGAAGAATCATCAATAACAACAATACGATCTACATGCCCTTCTAATTTTTCAATGACAGTCACTATGCGCTTTTCTTCATTATACGCAGGGACAATAGCAATAAACATATTATATAATAGCTTCTTTATTTGCAAGAGTATAATCGATAGTTTTTTTCAAACCATCTTGTAATCGTACTAACGGTAACCATTGTAATTCTTCTTTTGCACGAGTCAAGTCTGGTTTCCCCTTTTTTGTTAAAAATACCAAAGGATCTTCAAACTGTATTTGAGAAGAAGAATCAACCATAGAAATAATCATCTGTGCCACATCTTCCATGCGATAGATCTCATCTGATCCAATATTGACAATCCACGTATCAACACCACTTTGCATAAGACGAATTAATCCATCTACCATATCGCTGACATAACATAGAGATTGTTTTAATTGCCCATCTCCATAAATCGTCAATGATTTCCCTTCTATAGCATTGATAATAAAATCTGGGATCAAGAGCCCATCTCGAAGTGGCATTCTAGGACCATATGTACTAAATACTCTAGCAATCTTAGCATCTAATCCATACACTTGTCTATAGGTAGAGACACAGGTTTCTGCAAATCGTTTTCCTTCGTCATAACACCCACGTGGAGAGAGATGTTGTACAATACCTTCATGTTCTTCAGTAAATGCACGTTCATCCATCTCTGGCTCACCATACACCACAGAACTAGAAGCAAATACATACCGTGCCTTTGATTTTACTGCCAAATTAAGGGTAGACATCATAGCAGCAGAATTGGCGGCTAGTGAATGTAATTTCAATGATTCAAAATTCTTTGGGCTTGTAGGGCATGCAAGATGATAAATTTCTTGGACTCCTTGAAATTTTACACGAAATTTATCTAATTCTGGAAAATCATTTAAATCAATATCTTTTGTGACATCATATTTAATAAATTCAAAGTCAGGATATTGTAATAGATGTTCAATATTACGCAAATTTGAATGTGACAAATCATCGACACAAATAACTTTTGCTTCTCTAAGTAATCTCTCACAGAGGTGTGAACCTAAAAATCCAGCCCCCCCTGTAATGAGCACATTCTTTTTTTCAAATATAGGTGTATGTCCTTGCATAGATAAAAGATGAAAATTAAAATACAGTTAATAAACGTAATTCCCCAGACATACCACGGATAGTTTCTACCTTTTTTCCTTCTACCGTGTAAACAAATAATTCTTTTGCATCAAACGGAGCAATAATTAATTCATCTATTCCATCAGCATTATAATCGGCAAGTATAGTTTTTCTTGGTCCGTTAAAATAAGATAACATTTGTTTTTCTCCTATTTTTTCTCCAGCATCATCAAACAATACAATATCTTCCCATGCACCATTTTTAGGCATGACTACAAATTCTTTTTTATTATCTCCATCCACATCACCAATCAAAACATTTCTTGCATGTATATCTAACATATATGTGTTTTGTGTTCTTTCATCTACACCATATACAGTAATGATTGTCTTATCATTCCATGTTTCCCATGTAAATATATCATGTTGTTGGCTCTCTGCATTATAGACAAGCTCCACATGAGAACCTTTTTTTGCGATCACTTGTAATTTTTCCTTTACTAACCTTCCAGATAAATCATACACCCAATATATATGCATTGAAGAATTCTTTGGGGTTAAAATAATTTCTGGAATACTATCTCCTGTCACCGATGCCACAAATACATTTACTTCATCTGTTGGGACTTCCCATGAAGTGGTTCTTTCACCTGTAGCTGTTTTTATTACAAGCTTATCATCTTCTCTTATAACATAATATATATTATCTTGATAAAAAAATGCAGTGACAATATCTTCTACTTTTCCTACATGTGTTGCCTGCACACCCCCTTTTTTAAACGTAGAAATACTTCCATCTTCAAAAACAGATATAAATATATTTACAGGTTTAGATGCCACAATCTGTTCTTTTGCATACACCAATGCATCATAAATTTGTAATAAACCATTTCCAAATAAATGTGCATATGTTTCTTCATCTTCTGGTGGAGTTTTATGAACTGTAGAAAGAATTGCCTCATAAATTTCTTTTGCTCTCCAGCTCGGTTGAATAGATTTTATAAGCCCTGCAGTTGCACTCACCATAGGCGCTGCAAATGAAGTTCCGTTCCATCCATCCCCATATTTATCTTTTAATCCATTTTTAGGGGCATAACGAAGTGTGCTTGAGATACCTTGCCCTGGAGCAGTCAAATCTACTGCAGAAGAACCAAAATTAGAAAAAATTGTAATACTATGCCCCTCATTTATAGCACTCACTCCCAATACTTTTTGGATGTCACTATCTTTATCTGATGAGATAGGATACTGTGGTGTTTCATCTAAAAACATATTATCATTTCCTGCTGCAGCTACAACGACAACACCATGTTCATATGCATAGTCAATTGCCTCTTCTAATTCTTTTTCCATGCCAGTTCCTACTAAACTCACATTAATAACGTCTGCTCCATTGTCGACAGCATAATAAATAGCATCATCTATAGCTTCAAATACACCTGACCCAGAATTATCTACCACACGTACATTCATAAGAGATACTCGTTGCATAATACCACTTCCTAAAAATCCATTATTCCCTCTTGCACCAATAAGTCCAGCAACAACTGTCCCATGATGAACAATATCTGGATCATTCCCATCCATTGCAGCACTATTTACTTCTGGTCGAACACGATTGTTTCCTCTTTGTTCTTCTGCATCAATTTCTCCATCTTTATTTATATCAATAGGTAAAAAACTCCACCCCCAGACATCGTCAATATATCCATTCTTATCATCATCGATACCGTTCCCTGCAATTTCATCAATATTTTTCCAAGTATTTGATAACAATTCTGGATGATGCGTATCAAATCCATTATCAATAATAGCAACCACAACCTCTCGTGATCCTATAAATCCACTTTCCCAAGCCTCATATATTTGTATATCTTCAAATGCCCATTGTTTTGCAAAGGGATCATTTGGAAATGCAGCAAATGTAGTAAGTGGCAAAAATCCTAATGCAAGAATTAATGCTAATATATATTTTTTCATATTACATAGGGACTACAGATCCATATTGTGTGGTCAATGGATCTTTTATATATTCATTGTCATCTAGTACATACCAACCACTTCTTGGGGTAAATGACATCTCAAATGGTGGCGTAATTACAAATCGTGATTGAAAATCATTACTATTAAATGCATTTGCACGATTATTATTTCCTAAAAATAAAATCCCAGCATTATGATGAACATAATAATATTTTTTATCTTTCCACCATTGATACACAACACTCCCCTTTGGGTATGTATATGTTTGTTCTGGGATTGTTGTTAATTCACCAATACCATTTGGGGAACGACGAAGTAATATTTCATGTCCATCTGAAACTCCATCTCCATCTGTGTCTTTTATCTTTGGGTCAGTAAACCAATACATAATTTCTTCATAATCGCTTAGACTATCTCCATCACTATCATCTGCACGATCACTTGATCCATAAAAGTCTTCTGTATCTTTATCTAATCCATCTCTATCATAATCATTTGCTCGAGATTCTTCTGTCAATGGCATAATTGTATAATTCCCCTGAAAATGCACAGGTAATCCTATAATACGCTCATTCCATGATTCTCCATAAAGTATAAACGCTTCTGCTGGAGAACGAAGTGGACGCAATCGACATCCAGGTTCTGGAATATATACACGAGGAGATTGTGGAAATTTCACTAACCATGTCCCCGGCCGAATACATACAACTCCGCCAATAAAGTACTCTTCTAATTTTTTATCACTTACATGAATAACATCTGCAAATCCTGATCTATATGTATGATACACTGCACTATTTGGAATAGGGTGAATACGCCCTGCATATCCTACATAATAGACGGTACTTGCAGATCCCTTTACATATGATCCATCTGGTATAACTCTATTTGGAGCAGTATAAGTAATTGTTTGTGAAATAGTTTTTAATTCTCCTCTTGCATCACGAAAACGAACATACACAGTCTTTTCTCCACTTTCAGAAGATAGAATCCACTGCATATTTTTTACCACTCTACGATATCCCGCATCACTAAATGTACTGTTATTGCTAACCATCATGTCATCTACTCCTTGGGAATATTGAAAATCTAGACGAACATATCGTGAATCTGTTTTTGTATCATCATCATTAATTTTCACCTCTACAGCTATATTTGATCGAGCATCCATACGAATACTATCAGAATAAACCTGCGTTTTTCTTCCTAAACGATCTTTAAATTGAATATATATTGTTTTTTGTCCATTCCCAAAAGGTAACTCCCAAAAACGAACACTTTTTCTTACAGACTGCCACGCAGCACCAGAAAAATTCTCTTCATCATCTATACGCATATATCTTGCTCCTGTAGGTGGAATGATATCTAGATCTACATAATGTGATTTCGTACTACTCTGCCCATCATCAATAATAACACCTATGTCATCGACTACAGCAACTGTAGAAGACAATAAGAAAAATACGCTAAACAAACATATAAATATAAAGAATACTAGTTGATTTTTTCGCATAAATATGATATTATTTCACTTAAAGATACTTATCTATAGTATACAAAAATTTACCAATAAACGCAATGACATTATGCGCTTTTTATATAGAATAAAACAACTCATCATTTTATCTGGAGATATGGTATCATATCTTCTTGGATTTTGGATTGCACTTACTGTACGTCATCTAGAAATACCAAGTCTGGAAACTATACTCCACCATGCAAATCTTTTTATTATACTCACACTTATTTGGGTGATTATTAACTATATTAGTGGTCTATACGATATAGGATATATTTCTCATAAAAACAAACAACAACGCCGTGCAGTAGAAACAGCCTTATTTGCTTTTGTCGCAGGTATTATTTATCTTTATCTTCGCCCAAGTGATTCTTCTGTTACCCCAAAGACAATTCTAGCACTCGGTATATTTGCGGGCTATCTTATCAGTATGCTATGGCGCATGCTTTCATTACGAATTATTAATATAAAAACGCTCCAAAAACGAATACTATTTATTGGCTATACACCAGAAGTCATTGAATTACTCCCCATATTAAAAACAAAAGGATACTGCGCAAAAGCAATACTTGATAAAAAAGATCTTACGCTAGAAGACAAATCTATTGATACCTATACATCTGTCCGAGCAATACGCGCAATAGTTAATAACTCTCATATAGAAACAGTTGTCGTAGCAGACCACATGCAACAACAAAAAGAAGTTATGCAAGAACTCTATGAATTACTTTTCTGGCCTACAAAATTATATTCTCTTCCTGAATTTTATGAAGATTTAACAGGTCGTATTCCCCCATGTACTTTTTCTGAAAGCTGGTTTCTAGCACATTTAAAAAATAGAGAAACCCCTGTCTATAATAAATGGATAAAATTAGTAAATTTAATTGGAATTACTAGTATTGGATTATGTTTTATATTATTATTTCCATTTATTGCTCTTGCTATTCTACTTACGTCAAAAGGGCCTGTCTTTTTTATGCAAGAAAGAGTTGGACTGGGGAATAAAACATTTCGTCTCTATAAATTTCGTTCTATGTATGCCCTAGCAAAAGATGGGAGTGCAGAAACAAAAGGATATCAATTTGCATCTAAAGGTGACAAACGAATTACACCCGTAGGAAAATTTTTACGAAAAACACGTATTGATGAACTCCCTCAAATATTAAATTTATGTAAAGGAGATATCAGCCTTATAGGGCCACGTCCTGAACGTCCAGAAATTGTAGAGCAACTTACTGGTCACATGCCATATTATCCCCTTCGTCATGTAGTAAAACCAGGACTTACTGGTTGGGCGGTCTTACACCAGAATTATACAGATGATATAGAAACTTCTCTCCAAAAATTACAATATGATCTCTATTATATAAAAAACAGATCAATGCTGGTGGATGTTTCTATTATGCTAAAAACAATTAACCTAATTATTCGTGGACTAGGGCAGTAAATCATCCTTTTTACTCCCACCCAAGTTCACCATAATGCATATTATCTTTTACAGATTTTAAAGCAAATACCACATTATCTAGAGTATTATCTGGTAAATTATCTACATCAAACCACTCCATGTCATCACATTTATTTAATTCCATATTTTCAGGAGTACCTTCCCAGTTACTTGCAACAAAAAACATATCTATATACTCACGATCAGGACATTTCCTATGCGTTATATGCCCAACGGTTAAATATTCTTGATATAATACAATATTTGTTTCTTCTTTTGCCTCACGAATCATTGCGGCAGTGGCTCCTTCATCTTCTTCTACATGACCAGCAGGAACAGTATACTCCCCATCTTTATATCCTGTATTATATCTTCGCATAAGCAATACTTTCCCATCTTGCTCCAAGATAAGCCATACGGCCACACGAATGGTGAATTTTTCAGTATTCATATAATATTCTTTATTTCTCTCATGTCATCTATTAAAAAATCTGGTTTTTACTGAGATAAAATATCTTTATGTTGAAATCCCCAAGAAATCCCAATTGTTTTAACATTTGAATATTTTCCTGCTTCCACATCTCCTGATGTATCTCCTACATAAAAAGTAGAATCTTTATCTAAATTAAAATCATCTACTAATGATTTTATGACTTCTCCTTTTTCATGTACATCACCAATCACTTTTTTAAATAAATGAGCCAATCCAGATTTTTCTGTTTCAGGTATTAATTTTGATACTGGATCTGAACTAAGTATAAATATATCATACCCTTTTTCATGTAAAAACTCTACTATTGGGACAATGCCCTCATATAATTCAGGTTCATCAACTTGGTGAATATATTGTTCATATAATTTACACGGGCTCCAAAGCCAGCGTGATCTTTTTTGTTACAAGTTACAAGATACACGTTACACGCTTACATACTTCCTCAAGTACTTTCCAGTATAACTTGTACTACTTTTTCTAGCAATGTCTTCTGGAGTTCCCGCTGCTATTAATTCCCCACCTTTATCTCCACCATCTGGCCCCAGATCTATAAGCCAATCCGCACATTTGATCACATCTAAATTATGTTCAATCACCATAACCGTATTCCCCTGACTAACCAACCTTTGTAATACATCAATCAATTTTTTTACATCATCATAATGCAAACCAGTCGTAGGTTCATCTAGTAAAAATAATGTTTTTGTTGTATTTCTTTTTGCTAATTCTCTAGACAATTTTATACGCTGCGCTTCTCCACCAGATAATGTTTTAGAAGATTGTCCTAAACGAAGATAGCTTAATCCCACATCATTTAATACTTTTAATTTATCATGAATCGTAGGGATATCACGAAAAAACACTTCTGCTTCTTCTATAGTCATATCAAGGACATCAGCAATATTTTTTCCATCATAATGCACTTGAAGTGTTTCCTGATTAAATCGTCTCCCCTTACACACATCGCAGACGATAGATACACTTGGAAGAAAATGCATCTCAATTTCAAGCATTCCTTTTCCTTCACAATGTTCACATCTTCCCCCACGTCTATTGAAACTAAATCGCCCTACTTTATACCCACGAATTTTTGCCTCTGCAGTTGCTGCAAATAATTGACGAATAGCATCATATGCTTTTGTATACGTTGCGGGGTTACTCCTTGGAGAACGACCAATAGCGCTTTGGTCTATACGGATTATTTTATCAATATATTCAATACCAGTAATTCGTTTATGTTTCCCAATTCGTTTATCTACATGGTTAAGCTTA